>NZ_JAUOSO010000011.1:0-196282 GCF_030548905.1 Shewanella sp. 2_MG-2023 | reverse complement strand
TGCGGGAGCTGGATTTGAACCAACGACCTTCGGGTTATGAGCCCGACGAGCTACCAAACTGCTCCATCCCGCGTCCGTTTAAGCGGGGCGAACTATAACGACCTATAGTGCCCTTGGCAAGTCGAATTAGCATATTTATGATCGTTTGTTGGGTTAATGAGCATATATAGACTATTTCAGCCTTAATCGGTGGCCTTTTAAGCATTGTCTATGTGTTCTTGCTTTCAATTAGCTAATTTTTGGATCAAATTATCCAATAAATCGTAGATTTAATGGTACTCAATAGCTAAAACGACTCAAAAGACTAGAATTTATCCATTTCAGTGACATTTTCACACCTGACAATCGGTTTAGGTATATAATGCCGACTTAATTATATCTGTGAGATGATGACGTCGATTCCATGTTAAATTTTTTTGCTGCTGCCCCTAAGGGTTTTGAATATAGCTTATCTAATGAGCTTAAAGAGTTTGGTGCTACTGATGTTAAGGAAAGCGTCGCTGGTGTGTATTTTTCTGCACCTATAGAACTTGCCTACCGAATTACATTGTGGTCTCGACTTGCTAGCCGCATTGTCGTTGTTATCTATAAAGGTGCTTGTGAGTCTGCCGAGCAACTTTATAACGCAGCATATGCTGTTGATTGGCCATCTCACTTCTCTAATCAAAGTACATTTGGTATTGATTTTCACGGTACTGGTGGGTTTATTAACAACACCCAGTTTGGCGCACTGAAAATTAAAGATGCTGTTGTTGACCGTTTTCGCGATGATGGTCAGGAACGTCCTGATGTAGAACGTATCCATTCAGATTTTAGAATCGATGCTCATTTTCGAAATAATCAACTTACCATGTCGATTAACTTCTCTGGGCCTTCATTACACCAACGCGGTTACCGTTCAACAACGGGTGAAGCACCACTAAAAGAGAACTTAGCAGCCAATATGCTAGCTCGTTGTGGCTGGCAAGCTAAACCGATTGACTTGTTAGATCCATTTTGTGGTAGTGGTACGGTTGTGATTGAAGCAGCATTAATGGCTGCTGATATTGCTCCAGGATTGCAGCGTGCAAGATTTGGTTTTGAGCATTGGCTTCAGCATGACGATCAAGTTTGGCAAGACATCTTACAAGAAGCTAAAGCACGAGCGAGCTTAGGTAAATCTCGTTGTAATGTTAAGTTTTACGGATCGGATATTGATTCTCGGATGGTGGCGCTAGCAAAACAGAATGCTGAAAATGCAGGTGTTGCTGACTTAATCGACTTTACGGTATTAGATGCGCTTGAAGTGACACCGCCGTTAGAAACTGGCTTTTTAGTCTCAAACCCACCTTATGGTGAGCGTTTAGGCAGTATTACTGAGCTTTTACAGCTTTATTATCAGTTAGGCGATAAGTTCAAAAAAGATTTTGGTGGCTGGAAGATTGCCATGCTGTGTAGCGATATTGAATTGCTATCGGCATTAAAGCTTAAAGCTGACAAACAAATGAAGATGTTTAACGGTGCGTTGGAATGTGGTTTTAACCTTTATACATTGCACGCCAAAAGTACCCGCCGTGAAGCGCCAGTATTACCGGAAGGTGTCGACATTGCCGATATCTCACCTGCGTTTGCTAATCGTATTAAAAAGAATATGAAGCAATTGACTAAGTGGGCCAAAAAAGAAGGTATCGATAGCTACCGTATTTATGATGCCGACTTGCCTGAATATAATGTGGCGATTGATAAGTATGTCGATCACGTTGTGATTCAAGAATACTCAGCACCTGCTACCATTCCTGAAGCTGTGACAAAACGTCGTTTAACCGATGTATTGTTATCACTACCAAATGCGTTAGGCATTGACCCTGAGCTAGTTACGTTAAAAACCCGTGAGCGTCAAAAGGGAACCAATCAATATCAAAAAATTGATGAGCAAAAGCTTGAAATTATCACTCAAGAATATAATGCCCGCTTTAAATTAAACCTTACTGGATATCTAGACACTGGTTTATTTTTAGACCATCGCTTAACCCGTAAATTAGTAGGTGAGAAGTCTGCAGGTAAACGCGTACTTAACTTGTTCTCTTACACTGGTAGTGCATCAGTTCATGCAGCCCTTGGTGGCGCTAAATCTGTCACGACAGTGGATATGTCGAATACGTATTTAGCTTGGGCTAAAGAAAACTTTGAGTTAAACAACCTCAACGTTAGACAATACAAGTTTGAGCAAGCCAATTGCATTCAATGGATAAAAGATTGTGAAGAACAATTTGATTTGATTTTCATTGATCCGCCAACCTTTTCAAACTCTAAGCGTATGGAAGATAGCTGGGATGTTCAGCGTGACCATGCTGCTTTATTGGTTGATTTGATTAAATTGTTGAGCCCAACGGGTGAGATCATTTTCTCGAACAACAAACGTAAATTTAAAATGGATATCAACCTTCTAGGCCAATATAAAATGGACGTGAAGAACATTGATAACCAAACCTTACCAATGGATTATAAGCGTAATCCACACATCCATAACACATGGTTAATCACTCATGCTAAGTCGCCTTACAGCAGCTAAGGCATGCAGAGTCGTAATATGTTAACTAACACAAAAACTGAAAACTCAGATTTAATTTTATATCACACAGAGGGATGCCATTTGTGTGAAATTGCTCAATCGCTGGTTGAGCAATTAGCCCTGAGTTATCAACATATCGATATATGCGATGATGAAATACTTGCTGAGCGTTACGGTATTTCAATTCCAGTGTTAGTTATGGGTGATAAAGAACTGTTTTGGCCATTTGATGTGCCACAGTTAACTGATTTTATTAGGAGCGTCGTTTGAGTCTAGTTCGTATTAATAATGGTTCGTTAGCCTATGGTTATACGCCATTATTGAAAAATTCTGATTTCACTATTTTACCTGGTGAGCGTGTTTGTATTGTCGGCCGAAACGGCGCAGGCAAATCAAGTTTGATGAAAGTCCTATCAGGTGATGTGCTACTTGACGATGGTGAATTTAATATCGCCTCAGATGTGAATGTTAGCCGTTTACAGCAAGATCCGCCTAAAGCGGAAACGGGGACGGTTTATAAGTATATCTCAGCGGGACTTAAAGAAATTGGTGAGCAACTTGAGCGTTATCATCAGCTTTCCCATGACGTTGCTACTGCTGAGCCAGAAGCAATGGAAAAGATGCTCAATCAAATGACGCGTCTTCAAGAGTCACTAGATCATAATAATGGTTGGCAACTTGATTCAAGAATTATCCAGAATTGTGAATTACTTGGACTTGATCCAGATAAACCATTAAGTGAGTTATCTGGTGGCTGGCAACGTAAAGTTGCTTTAGCCCGTGCTCTAGTCAGCGAGCCAGACTTATTATTACTTGATGAACCAACCAACCACCTCGACATTGATACCATTGAATGGCTAGAGCAATTCTTGCTTAATTTTAAAGGTGCCATCGTATTCGTCAGCCATGACCGTGGTTTTATTCACCGTATGGCAACTCGAATAGTTGACCTTGACCGTGGTGTTGTCACGTCTTGGCCTGGCAATTACAAAATGTACTTAGAAGGTAAGCAAGAGTGGTTGCGGGTTGAGGCTGAGCAAAATGCTCACTTTGATAAAAAACTGGCAGAAGAGGAAACTTGGATCCGTCAGGGCGTTAAAGCACGTCGTACGCGTAATGAAGGCCGAGTCCGAGCATTAAAAGCATTGAGAAGTGAGCGCAGCGAGCGTTTGAATCGACAAGGCAACGCCAAGATGAACGTCAGTGATACAGAGCGTTCTGGTAAGTTAGTATTTGATATTAAAGAGCTAAACTATAATCTTCCTGAAAAAGATTTAGTTAAAAACTTCAGTTCAACGGTTATGCGCGGTGATAGAATCGCATTAATTGGACCAAACGGCTGTGGTAAATCGACGCTGATTAAGTTATTGATTGAGCAGCTAACACCTCAATCAGGTGAAGTAAAAGTTGGAACTAAGCTTGAAGTTGCTTATTTTGACCAATACCGCGAAGCGCTTGACCCAGAAAAAACAGTTGAAGAAAATGTTGGTGATGGTAAAAGTACCGTAACAATTAATGGGCAAGACCGTCATATTCTAAGTTACTTACAAGACTTCTTATTTTCACCTGCCAGGGCAAGAACGCCTGTTAAAGCGTTATCAGGTGGTGAGAAAAACCGTTTGTTGCTGGCACGCCTGTTACTGAGACCTGCAAACTTAATTATTCTTGATGAACCAACCAATGACCTTGATGTTGAGACCCTAGAATTGTTAGAGTCTCTACTGACTGATTTTGAAGGCACATTATTAATTGTCAGTCATGACCGTGAATTTATAGATAACACGGTAACCAGCAGTTGGTGGTTTGCGGGTAATGGTGGATGGCATGAGTATGTTGGTGGTTATAATGATGCTGTTTCTCAAGGAGCTAAATTTTATTCTGAGGAACCTGACGCCGCATCTGTTGTCATAGCATCAGCGCCTGTTGTAACGAAAGCTGAAAAGCCTAAGCAAGCAACAACCAATGCGCCTAAGAAATTATCGTTCAAACTTCAACGTGAGCTCGAGCAATTGCCGAGTAAAATGGAGACGTTAGAACAGGAAGTAGAAGAATTACAAAACACTGTGGCTTCAGCTGATTTTTATAGCCAACCACAAGATACTGTCAACTCAGTGCTACAGGCATTGGCGGCAAAAGAACAAGAATTGGACACTTGCTTTGAACGTTGGGAAGAACTCGAGTCATTGAAGTAAGCGCATAATAAAAATAGGAATTAAAATGAAGTCGAAGTTTGATAGGGCATTATCCGTCGTTGCCTTGAGTGTGCTTGGCGCCATCGGCAGTGTGCATGCTGCTCCAGTATATGAAATTGTAAATATTGAAGATTTTGATCTCAAAGGTAATGTTGATGGCACCAGCCGCGGCTATGCGCTTGGCGTAAATGCCAATGATGAATTGGTCGGTGTATCTAAAGGTAAGAAAAAATTATCTGTAGATGATGAAGACGATGATGGCGTTATTGATGTTGAAGACGGTATTGCACCAGAAGAAGCCATCGTATACTCAGTGTTCTTGCCGATTATTGCCAATAACTACACTTTCACAGCAGAAGAAAATGATGCTGAATCGCCATGGAATCCTAACTTCTTTAGCATCAATGGGACCACTGCGCCAACAGATGTTGATGATGAAGGTGAGTTAATTATCAATTCTGTTGATACTTTCTTTTACGGTATGAATGATGATGGCGTAAAAGTTGGTTCTTATACAGCACCTGAAAAAACCTTAGATTATGAAGGCAGCGATGAAGACCAAGAGTTTTGGTATTATCGTGACTTTGAGCTGCGTGGGGTAGCGGTCACAGGTGACGGCTCTGAAATCGAGTTAATACCATCTTATCAAACCTACATTCGTGAAGAAGATGATTTTGTGGTTGAACTGGGTGGCTGGTCTGCTGCTGCAGCGGTAAATAACAATAATTTAGTGGCTGGTTATGCTAGTACTGACATTATTGAATTCAGTTCTGATCGAATTGATAGCTGTATTGATGCCAGCGAAGATGAAGATATTGAATTCCCTATACCAGTAGAAATCTGTGTGCAAGCAGACCAATACCCTTCAAATGGTCGTCGTAATATCTCTTACCAAACACGTGCTCACGTGTGGCAAATAGAAGCGGATAATACAATTCCTGAGGATAATATTGTAGAGCTGCCATTAGGGTTAACACCTGATGAAGATTCGACATTAAATTATATTGCTCAAGGCTTAGGTGTTAATAATGACGATGTGGTCGTAGGTCGTTCTCATACTTATCGAAATGGTAATGACGATGATTTATATCAAGATGCCGCATATTGGCAAAAAGATAGCAACGGCGAGTACCAATACAATTGGATTGATCCGGATATTTTCAGTGATACCGTATACAGCTCAATTGCTTATGATGTCAATGATAATGGCATTGTGGTAGGTAGCTTTCAAAAATACATCAGTGGTTATTTAAGAGAGAAGTTCTTCTACTATGATATCAATGATCCTGCTGCTGAAATTGTGGTGCCTGATGATTTTCAAGAAGGATTGTCTGATTTAACCAGTAAACCGAAAGCGATTAACAACGCAGGTCAAGTTGTGGGTAATATTGAAGTAACCTATGACAAAGATAAGCCACGCCCAAAAGCAGCGTTCTTGTATAACATGAATGATAACGAGTTTATCAACATCAATAATAACTTAACTTGTGAGTCAAAAGGTTACGAGCAAGATGAAGACGGCGAGTGGAGCCGTCATCAAGTTGAAGTGATTGATGGCGATGGTTCTATCCTGTCTTACGGCGCTGAATTTTATGTTGTTGAAGCGAACAGCATTAATGAAGAAGGTACGATAGTCGGTACCGCTTTCGTACGTAAGCCAGTTTATCAATACGACTCTGATGGGAACCTGATTTTAGGTGAAAACGGTACGCCGCTATTTGAAATAGATGGTAACGGGGATCCTGTAACATCATTCTTAACCCGTATGGTTGTGCTTAAACCAACGTCAGGTAATCAAGAAGCATGTACAGAGTCAGATCTTGTCGAAGATGAACCTTATGTACGTAAAGGTGCTGCTTCTTTAGCTTGGTTATTGGGCTTACCATTACTTTGGTTGCGTCGCCGTAAAATGAAATAGATTGAGCATTTTTTAAACAAAAAGTCGAGGTTTTTTCCTCGATTTTTTTTTGTCTTTTTTCTCAATACCTTAATTAAAAATGCGAAAAAATGTCATAAACCGACATTGATCTTGTATGAAAAGTCGCCTATTTCTTATTGTGAAGCCATTAGTGATCTATTCACTAATTGCGCTTAATTAACAAAATGAGGATGTGTTAATGAAAAGACAAAAAAGAGATCGACTAGATAGAGCTTTTTCTAAAGGCTTCCAAGCAGGAATTGCTGGACGTTCAAAAGAACTTTGTCCATATGGAACTTTAGATTCTAAATCACAATGGTTAGGCGGGTGGCGTGAAGGTGTTGATGGCCGTTTAAGCGGTTTATTTAATAAATAGTTTTCATGGGTGATGAAATAAAAAAAAGCCCTCACAAGAATGGTGAGGGCTTTTAAGATTTGGAGGTAAGTGATTTTTAAAATGACGAAGTATCAGTAAAAATACCCACTTTTAAATCAGTAGCACTGTATATTTCACGGCCATCGACTTCCATCACAGCATCTGCAATACCCATCACTAGTTTACGATGAATCTTACGCTTTAATGTGAGTTTGTAGGTGACTTTTTTAGCTTCTGGTAATACTTGGCCAGTGAATTTGACTTCGCCAACACCCAGAGCACGTCCTTTACCTTCAGCGCCTTCCCAACCTAAGTAAAATCCGACTAATTGCCACATTGCATCAAGCCCCAAGCAACCAGGCATAACAGGATCGCCATTAAAGTGGCAATCAAAAAACCATAGGTTAGGAGTAATATCGAGTTCAGCTACGATTTCGCCTTTACCGTACTCACCACCGTTTTCATTAATTTTAGTTATACGGTCAATCATCAGCATATTGTCGACAGGTAAGCGAGGTGAGTTAGGCGCAAAAAGGGTACCATTGCCGCATGCGATTAACTCTTCTTTAGTGAAACTGTTAGCTTTTACCATTTAAATATTACCACTTTATGTTGAGTAGGGTGACAAGATAGCGAACACGTGTAAGCTAAACAACTCCGATCACTAAATAATGCGTAATTTTATTAATATTTTTTGCAAAAATGATGGTTCGATATCGTCATCATCTTGACCTGCCATTTTTTCTAACCTTTGTTGGACTAAGCCATATAAAGATTTTTCAGGAAAATCATTGTCTTGATTTCTCTCGCCAGCAGGTATCTGCATAAGCAATGAGATGGCTTCATCCATATGTTCAATAGCATGTACATGGAATAAACCCTTCGATATGGCATCGATGATCTCAGGCTCAAGGTTTAGTTGTAACACATTAGATTTAGGTATAATGACACTGTGTTCACCATTTAAGCCACGCGTTTGGCACAAATTAAAGAAGCCTTCGATTTTCTCATTGACGCCTCCGATAGCTTGCACATTGCCAAATTGATCTAACGCGCCTGTAATGGCAAACGCTTGGTTAATAGGCTGCTCAGCAATGGCAGACATTAAACAGCAGTACTCTGCTAGTGAAGCACTATCACCATCTATCTCTTGATAAGACTGTTCGAATACAATGTTGGCATTTAAATGTAATGGCACATCACGCCCGAAAATACGGTATAAAGACGCTGATAGGATCATCATGCCTTTAGTATGGATATTACCGCCTAATTCAGATTTTCTTTCAATATCGATGACTTCACCGTCGCCGTAATGCACGGTAGTCGTAATTCTGGCGGGTTCACCATAACTAGCATCATGGGTGTCCACGACAGTTAAGCCATTGATTTGCCCAATCATCTCACCAGATGTTTGCAGATTAATGAAATTGTCTGCAAAATTTTGCGCTGCATATAGCGCTGAGCTGTCATGACGTTTTTTGGCATGTAAAATGACTTTAGCGATTGCTGATGCTGTGACCGCTTTATTATTCGTGTATGCCTTTGCTTGCAATAGCACTTGAGTTATTTGCAGCATCGATAGGCTTAAGCGTTGTTGGTGCTCGGTGAGCTTAGCGCTATACCAAAATAAAGGCATTAATGAGGAAAGCTCTAACTGAATACCGTATTCGTTGGCTAAACTCATTAACCATTGTAAATATTGGCTTTCTGAATACTTTGTTAAATCTAGCTCTGAATTGACTTCAGCAAGCAAAGGAAAATACTTAAAAAAAACTCTGTCTTCAGTACGCAAATGGGTAAATAAATTAGCAGAACCTACAAGGATAATTTTACAATTCAGTGGAATTGGTGCGAGTTCACTGTTTATTCGATAAAACCCCTGTTCAAGCACTTGCATGACAAATTCCCACAGTCCCTCGCGCTTCCAAAGCGATTCGACATCAATAAATACAAAGTGGTTAGATGCAAGTATGCCAGCTTTATATTGACTGGCTTTATCTGTTTTCTGCATTTTACCAATTAAATCAGCTCGGCGAATTTGACCACTTACATAACTAAATAATTGGTTTTGACTGGCTATAGTGCCGACATTGGCTGAAGGAAGCTCTGTTTGCCAGCGAAAATTAAAATCATGGTTTTCGTTTTTACTTTTCGTGGCAACGAGGTATGAATCAGCAGGCGTATCGGCTTGCCCAACCAGGGCTTTTATAAAGAGGGCACGATCGATACTTGCATAGTCGGCCAAATATAAATGCTGTTGCTCCACTTTGCTCATTAAGTTAAAAGCATCAACACAACGCTCTTGGCCAAGTAGCAACTGGCTTAAATAAATGGTACTTGGTAAAGATTGAGGCAAAGTATATTGTGGTGCAAGTTGCGAGGTTGGGATTAAAGTTGTGGTCATAGCTTTACGTTTTAGAAATCATTAAAAAGATTTTAGCACACTATATCGTCATATCATTGAAATGATTCAAGTCTAGTGAAGGTTTAAAAGCGTTTTATTAATCATTTTTGAGTTCAATAAGCACCAGCTCTAATTGAATTAGATTAAATAATAACGAAAAAGTCTATTTGATGACCATTTGAATAAGTTTTTAAAAAATCCTGTTTACAAGTGAGCCTGATACTTATATTATTCTCGGCGTTCGGAGAGATGGCAGAGTGGTCGAATGCACCGGTCTTGAAAACCGGCATGGGTTTGTAGCCCATCTAGGGTTCAAATCCCTATCTCTCCGCCATATTCAAGACGAAAGGCTCATCAGAAATGATGAGCCTTTTTTCATTTTTGTTTAATTATAATTAAACATAGGTTTGTAGCTCATCAATGTAGGGTTCAAATCCCTATCTATCCGCCATATTCAAGACGAAAGGCTCATCAGAAATGATGAGCCTTTTTTCATTCTTGTATAATTATAATTAAACATAGGTTTGTAGCTCATCAATGTAGGCTTCAAATCCCTATCTCTCCGCCATATTTAAAGAAGCCCGCTATTTTATAGCGGGCTTTTTGCTATTTTAAATTTAGAAAATAAAACATCACAGGTTTGTAGCGCATCTATGTAGGGTTTAAATCCGTATCTGCGCCATATTTAAGACGAAAGGCTCATCAGAAATGATGAGCCTTTTTTCATTCTTGTTTAATTATAATTAAACATAGGTTTGTAGCTCATCAATGTAGGCTTCAAATCCCTATTTCTCCGCCATATTTAAAGAAGCCCGCTATTTTATAGCGGGCTTTTTGCTATCTAGAATTTATTAAATATAACAACATAGGTTTGTAGGCATCAATGTAGGATTACTCTTTCAAAAATATGCTATCTCTCGGCCATCTTTAGAAAAGTTCGCTACTGAAAAACTGCGGGCTTTTTACTATCTAGAAATTCAAAAATAGTAAAGTATTGGTTTGTAGGCATCAATGTAGGACTCAAATCTCTAACTCTCCGCTATATATAGAAGAACTCATTACTGCAAAGTAATGGTTTATTTGCTTTCAAGTCTTTGGCTGTTCTAAATTATTATTAATGTTTTACTAAGGTTATGATTTTTAATGCTTATATCAGGTTTAGCTATTAACGAGTGTGAAACAAATAATTTAACACTATGAGCATTAATGTAATTCAACATATAATTCCTTTTCATATTTAAAGTTTAGGGAAATACCTTGTTGTTTCAGCGTCTGAAAATCATTTTATTGTTGCTACTATCGTTGAGTACTTTCTCAGCGGTTGGTCAAGTGCAGCTAAATGATGACCAAAGAAACATTTTCTCAACTGAAATAGCCGTTTGTGTACAAGAGGAGACTGGAGCTCCCGCTAATAGTTTACGCGTGAGTCATTCAGTATCATCTCTGTCATACCTACAACCGAGTTTATCTGATGGCCAAGACTTCATCTCTATGCTTGTTAGTATGGATTTAAGGCATAAAAATTTAACACCAGAGAAAGAGCAACCCCTTATTAGCCAATTAGCTAGTGTTGACTTCTTTAATGATGTTAGACGAGTTGTCAGTAGCGATAATCGCGCTGGAACAGGCGTTAAGCCTAATTATTTTCTTCAAATTGCTTTTTTTGAACCAGTGATTTTTAATCGTTTTATTACACCTATAGATAAACCCAAGTTTACTTATCATTGGACAAGCAAGCTTTCTAGTACTGTTTCTCGCCTGTCAGGCTGGAAGGACGGTAATAGTCTCTACAGTCATCATCACCTCCGCTACAGCTAAATCTCTGTCGTTTTAACAAATATATTATTGCCGAGTATTCGGCGTATTTTAGTGTGCTTGTACCTGTGCCTAAATCTTGGCTATTTTATCTAGCTAGCCAAGGTATTAGCACTGGAATTGAAAGCTATCAAGTGCACGGTTAATTCTTAACAGAGAATATAAACGTGAATAAAAAAACACCACAAAATCCAATTAATCGCTATGCGAGTTGGAAGTACATTGTCCTGCTTTTTACTATTGCTGTGATGTTTCTCAGCGCATTGCCGTCAATATTTGGTGAAAATGCTGCGCTACATATCAATGATCGCGATCATCAGGTGGAAATAAAACAGTTAGTTAAACAGCTTGATAAAGCGGGTATTTCGACAAGTCTTGTTTCTCAAACTGAAGATAAAGTCACCGTTGTGCTTAGCGATGCCAGTCAACAAGCTGCTGCTAAATCAACGATTGAATCTTATTTAACTGACGATGTTCTCGTGGCTTTAGCCATGGAATCAGACGCGCCTAATTGGTTAACTGAGCTTGGTTTTGCCCCGATTAAATTGGGCTTAGATTTACGAGGCGGAGTGCAATTCTTGTTAGATGTGGATATGGAACCTGTTTATCAAGCCCATAGGCAAATGGTGATTGATGAATTTCGTCAATTGGTCAGAGGTTCACAGGGTAGGCATATCGATGGGAAGGTACAACTTAACTTTCGTAATAGTGATGACTTACAAGCTGGTGTAGCTGCGGCAAGGGAAGAGTTTCCCCAGTGGCAACGCTCGGTAAATGGCAACGTGCTCGTGATGACTCAAACAGAAGAAGCGCGGGATGCATTGAGAGCCACGACGGTACAACAGAACTTGCAAATTATGCGTAGCCGAATAGAACACTTGGGCATAACTGAGGCTTCTGTTCAAAGGCAGGGGCAGTCAAGGATCAGAATTGAACTGCCAGGGGTACAAGATCCCGCAACAGCTAAAAACGTAATTGGCGCAACAGCATCACTCTCATTTCATGAACTTGTTGAGCCGCGTTCACCAATGGCGATGTCAGTGGATGATGAAAATGGCCAAGCTATATCGCTTAATAGAAGGGCTATTCTCGGCGGCGAGCACATTATTGATGCCAGAGCTAGCCTTGGTGAAATGGGAATGCCAGAGGTTAACCTGACTCTCGACTCAGCGGGCGGCCGCAAGATATTACAGTTTTCTCGCGATAATGTCGGTAATCCTATGGCAACGGTTTATAACGAATTTACGCAAGGTAGAGATGGCGCAAGTGTAGAACAAAGTTCCGTTATTAGTGTTGCGACGATTACATCGCAATTAGGGAATCGTTTTAGGATAACAGGCAGTGGTAGTCTTGCAGAGTCTCAAGAGTTAGCCATGCTATTGAGCGCGGGTTCATTGACCGCACCAGTCACCATCGTAGAAGAACGGACCATTGGCCCAAGTCTTGGTGCTGATAACGTTAAAAATGGTTTTGCTGCGTTGGCATTGGGGCTCGGTTTAACACTGACATTTATTGCCTTTTGGTATCGACGCTTAGGTTGGGTTGCCAATTCAGCCTTGTGTATCAACCTTGTGATGCTAGTGGGTCTTATTGCGTTAATCCCCGGTGCTGTACTGACTATGCCTGGCATCGCTGGGTTAGTACTTACTGTTGGTATGGCCGTTGATACTAACGTGCTTATATTCGAGCGAATAAGAGACAAAATGAAACTCGGTAATAGTTTTGCACAGTCAATTAATAGCGGGTTTGACAGTGCATTTTCATCTATTTTCGATGCTAACCTGACAACCATGATCGTCGCAATTGCGCTTTATTCCATTGGTAATGGGCCCATTCAAGGCTTTGCTTTAACACTAGGGCTTGGGCTGTTAACCAGCATGTTTACCGGCATTTTTCTTTCAAGAGCCATCATCAATTTAGTATGGGGACGTGATAAGCGTCGTATGGTAAAAATATGAACAATATAATGACACGTTTTTTCAAAGGCCAATTTGATAATAATCCTTCGCAAAGTGGATTAACTCGCCTTAGGTTTTTATTAACTGGATTTTCAGTATGTGCTTTATTGGTTTCAGTCTTGATGATTGGAATTAAAGGTTTTAACTGGGGCTTAGATTTCACCGGTGGCGTGGTAACTGAGGTCACACTTGACTCAAGCATAGAACTTACTGAATTAAATCAGCATGTGGATAATGTTTTAGCCCAAGACGTGCAAGTGATTAAGGCGTCAGAAGAAGGTCAATGGATACTGCGTTATAGTGATGAATTGGCTGGTGATGTCGGTATAACGGATGCACTTGCTCAGATTAGCGAGCAGGTAACACTTATCAGTCACAGTATTGTAGGGCCGCAAGTCGGTAATGAAATGGTCGAACAAGGTGGACTTGCAGTACTGGTTTGTTTAGTGATGATCATGGTGTACTTAAGTATGCGTTTTGATTGGCGTTTAGCATCTGGTGCTTTACTTGCTTTGATGACGGATATCATTATCGTTCTAGGGGTATTTGCAGTCTTACAGCTAGAATTTAATTTAACGGTTTTAGCAGCGTTATTAGCAGTATTAGGTTATTCACTCAATGACTCAATCATCATTGCTGATCGAGTCAGAGAAATCATGCGAATGAGACCAAAAGGTGACACCAATGAGATTATTAACGAGGCGGTTAAAGCGACCTTTTCGCGCACGTTAGTCACTTCAGGTACGACATTAGTGACAGTTTCAAGTTTGTGGTTATTGGCAGGTGCTAGTTTACAAGGTTTCTCAATCGCGTTATTCGTTGGCATCATATGCGGAACTTGTTCATCTATTGCGCTAGGGGTGACTTTGCCGCAACTGTTTGGTCTAAAACCTGCCGATTATATTCCTCAGCCTATCGATATTGAAGAAACGTATTCTTAATGAAATTGCATCAATTAAGTTTGTGTCAATAAGGCTTTGCAGCAATAAAAAACCAGCCACAAGGCTGGTTTTTTATTGGTCAATTAAATTGAAGCTTATTCAGACATTGCGAGTAATTGCGGTAAATAATGGCTATCAAGCTTCGCTATTTCAGTTTGTTCCTGCAGTACGTCATTTAATATTTCATCAGTGGTTAGCGGATTAGCTAATACCACTCTAAATACCGTCGTTGCTTGTCGCTTATATTTCGCGGGCTTTATACGCGTACGTGAAACGAAAGACTTTCCTTGTTCACGTTGATGTTTTTGAATGAACTGAGTTAAACCATCGAGCAATTTATTGCACAGTTTAACACTCGCAATATCATTATTACGTATAGCTTGTTCCATAAAGGATTGCACAGCTTGTGGTACATAGCGATAGGTCAAAATGCACAGCTCTGGCTCGGTTATCAATTCGAATTCTTGGTGCTGGTTAATTTCTTGTGCAAAGTAGCGCGCTTTTTCAAGGCTGTTATTAATCAGAATCTCATAACCTTCACTACCGATGATCTGTAAACAAGCATGTACTAACATTGCCATGCCTGGTCTAGAGCCTTCTAATGTTTGGCTGCCTAAATCTTTAGAACCAACGCGGAGTATATATTCAGCATGGTGTGCTATGGCATGGGCAAGCTCTGGGTCTTTAAACAACACCATTCCAGCGCCCATCGGTACATACATTTGTTTATGGGCATCAATGGTCACTGAGTCAGCCAGTTCAATGCCTTTAAGCAAGTAACGGTATTTATCTGATAATAAACTTGCGCCGCCCCAAGCTGCATCAACATGGAAATGACATTGTAATTCTGAAGCTAATTGAGCTAGTTCAGATAATGGGTCAATATTGCCTGTTTCTGTTGTGCCAGCAACGCCGACAATCGCCATCACTTTGATGTTTTCTTTGGCGAGTTTCGCAGCAGTTTGGCGCATTTTTTCAACATCAACTTTGTTGTTGGCATTGGTTGGGATACTGACAATGTTGTCGCGGCCAATCCCCAATAAGTCAGCAGTTTTGCCTATCGAGTAATGACCTCGTTCAGACACTAATATGGCTAAGTCATCATAGCCATAATGCTTTAATGCACGCGGGAGCCCTTCACGATTAACTCCTTTGAAGGTGCCGTCTGCTTTTAATAATTGATTTCTAGCAATCCATAAAGCGGTGATATTTGCCACGGTGCCGCCGGAGCAAAATGCGCCAAGGGAGTAATTAGCGCTATGCATCCATTGATCGTAAAAACTGTCAGCCTGATCAAAAATCAAATGATGCATCATCCCCAGCACTTGGCGCTCAAGTGGGGTAAAAGCTTTAGAGGTTTCAATTTTAACGAGGTTTTGATTTAACCCAACCATCATTTTAGACAGTGGCAATACAAAATACGGCAGAGCAGATGTCATATGGCCGATAAAGCTCGGTGCTGAAGTGTGTACCGAATGGGCCACTAAATTCTTCATTATTTCATCGGTATAGTCTGAAACAAATCTGGGTGAATCAGGAATTTGGTAGGCTCGAAAATCTTTTTCGATTAATGACAATGGCTTTTCAAGCGCGGCAATACTTTTACCTAAAAAGCCCGCTAAGTCTTCAGAAAGCTTTTGCTCAATGATACTTAGTGTTGATTCCGCATCTTCTGGAATGGTAAATATACGTAGAAGGCTTGCTTCAGATGCTTGGGCTTGTCGGTAATTTTTTGCGGTCATGTCTTCGTGCCATCATTTTTATTTTTCAGCCAAGTACCACTAAAATGAAAGTGGTTTCTTGGCAATTATGAGGGCTAACTTTACTTCATGGATTATTGCTCAGCAAGTTTTTGAGTTAAACGAGCGTTTTTATATTGATAGTTTAAGTGTAGCGGCGACATTTTGAGCTGTTTGAACCAGGTTTTCGTGTGCATTGCTTAAAATATCATCGAGCGGAGCTAACGATGGAATAATAGGAAAAATTGCTGTCATTCCTTGTTGCAGTATTTTTTCTGCTCCAGAACCTAAACAACCCGCAATGCCAATCACAGGGATATCTTGTTTTAAGGCTTGTTGCATTACGCCCATGGGGGTTTTTCCACTTAAGGTTTGACTATCCATACGGCCTTCACCAGTGATGACAATATTGGCGCCTTGCATTATGTCGGCTAATTTCACTGTTTCTATGACAATTTCAACTCCCGGCTGAAGTTGTGCATTAAGTAATGCCATAACACCAAAGCCCATGCCGCCAGCAGCGCCAGCACCAGGGAAAAGTGCAATGTCGTTATCGGAATTTTCAGGTATAGTGCGTTTAATAACATTGGCAAAGTGGCTGAGAATATTATCAAGCTCAGTGACCATTTCTGCAGTTGCGCCTTTTTGCGGGCCAAATATTGCAGAGGCACCATTAGGACCACATAAAGGATTATCTACATCACAAGCCACTTCGATTTTGCAATCAGCAATGAGTGGGTGTGCAGATGAACTATCAATCTCAGCTAGCTGGCTGAGTCCTGCAGCGCCATGGCCAATAGCGCTCCCGTTTGCTGTAAGCAGTTTAAAGCCTAAAGCTTGCGCCATTCCCGCGCCGCCATCGTTTGTCGCACTCCCCCCCAAGCCTAGAATTATGTGATTTATGCCTTTATCTAGTGCATCACGAATAAGTTCCCCAGTTCCAAAGCTGGTGGTCAGCATAGGGTTTCTTCTATCTCTTTCAATATGATGTAAACCGGATGCTTCAGCCATTTCAATAACAGCTGTGCCAGAGCCAGTGCTAGTGCCTGAGTCATTATTGTTTGCACCCAAAATGCCATAATGTGCGTTAACTGGTTGTCCATCAGGCCCTGTGACTTGAAGCATTTGCATTTTGCCGCCAGTGGCATCTACCATAGCTTGTACAGTACCTTCACCGCCATCGGCCATGGGTACTTTGCAATATTCAGCATCAGGAAACACACGCTTAAAACCTTCTTCAATAGCATTAGCAACACCTAATGCACTCAGGCTTTCTTTAAACGAATCAGGGGCAATGACTATTTTCATATTGTCTCTCTTGGGTTTAAAAGAGCCACCTACTTAAGGGTGGCTACAATGGATAACAATAGCGGGTTAAAGCAAAACTAAGCTTAAAAGGTAAACCAGTGTCATGGCTGTAACACCTTGAACCAGTGTTGCGATGGTTTGCGCACGATATGCTTGTTTAACGCTCATGCGACTAAACTGAGTAACCACCCAGAAGAAGCTGTCATTAGCGTGTGATACGGTCATAGCACCTGCGCCAATGGCCATAACGGTTAATACACGTCCCATATCACTTGCAAGACCAATATCACCCAGCAGTGGCGCGACTAAAGCTGATGTAGCCACTAATGCAACCGTTGACGAACCTTGTGCTGATTTTAATGCTGCAGCCACAATGAACGGCATAAATATCCCGACACCTAATGCCGACAAGCTACTTCCAAGGAAAGTACCGATTTCAGTAGCTTTGAGAACAGCACCGAATGCGCCGCCTGCACCAGTGATTAATAAAATAGGCGCGGCAACAATTAAGCCTTGGCTAATACGTTCGCTGAACTCTTTAATTTTGTCAGCGCTTTTTAACAAAGGAATGGCGAGTAAGAGACCAATCATTAAGGCATTAACTGGCTGACCTAAAAACATCAAGGTATCAAATATGACTTCTTTACCCAGTGGCGCAGAAGGGAAGTTGGCTATAGAGCCTAAGCAAATCAACAATATTGGTACAAAGATTGGTGCGAAAGCTTTTGTTGGGCTAGGTAGTGCACCGTAGCTTTGCTTTAAGGTTTCATAATCTTCAACTTTATTATTGAGCTCTTCAGCGCCTTCACCATCAGGTTGCTCATTGGCAAAACGATTTGCCCATAATGTGCCAGCAAGCGCGGCTATTGCAGCGATAAATACACCAATAGCAATGACTAAGCCTAATTGATTTTCAAGGCCTAGGTTACCGGCCGCAGCAATAGGACCAGGTGTGGGTGGCACAAAAGTATGGGTTGCGTATAAACCCGTTGCAAGAGCAACACTCATGGAAACACTTGAAACTTTCATTCGATTTGCCATTGACTGTTTTAACGAGTTCAAAATGACAAAACCTGAATCACAAAATACAGGAATAGAGACGATGTAACCGATTATCGACATGGTGAGCGTTGGGAAACGTTTACCCAACACTTTAATGACTACATCGGCCATGGTGATAGCGGCACCGCTTTTTTCCAAAATCGTGCCTATGATGGTACCGAGTACAATAACAAGCCCTATGTAACCTAAAATACCGCCAAAGCCACTGGTAATGGTTTTAGCAATGTCGGCACTAGGTAAGCCATAGGCAAATGCGGCTAAAAAAGAAGCCAAAATTAATGTCAAAAAGGGGTGTAGCTTAAATTTTGAAGTCGCAATAACGATAAATGCAATTACGCCAATTAATATCAAGATCATGCTCATGATAACGTCTCTGGTCAGGGTATAAAGATAGTTGTTTTTGTATGCGTATTATTAAAAAGTTGCACAATATATGCTTTGTTCAATTGAACAGATTTTTATGGATATAAAGATTTAAATGTGTGCATGTGCACATATTTTTGACATGTAAATGGTTAATAAAAGGACTGGACTGTTTTACTGACGAAATAAGCTAACGTGTTAACTTTGCAGCCATTAAGCTTGATGCATGATTTGACCTAGGTACAAATTAAGTAAGTGATGGAATTCTTGCAAATTTGTTCCGGTGATTTGCTGAATTTTATCTAATCGATAGCGGAGCGTATTGCGATGAATAAACAGCACTTCTGCACACTGTTTATGATCGCCAATATGCTGAATATAAACAGATAGTGTTTTTTGAAGTACACCATTTTTGTCTGCTTCAACTAATTTTAAATAAGGGGCAGACAAGGCATCACCGCGCCAATGTTGTTTTAAGCCGGTAAATATCACTTGAAGGGCATAGTCTTCATATAAATACTTACTGGATTCAGGGTTTAAACTTTTACCAATAGCCAAGGTCTCTTTCGCGGTACGATACGATTTTGCAATGCCTTCAATACCGATAAAAAAGTGACCAAGTGAAATATTGAGGTTTAATTCCATATTGGCAGGAATACGCTTTAACAGCTTATCTATTCGATGGCTCTCAAGTTCCGGATCCCATTGTTTACCATTAAGGTATGCGGGTTTTAGAATGACCAGCTGATTAAGTGATGTCATCGCAATCAGGTTATTACGATCTGGGTGCTGCAGTAAGTGGACGATTTGTTTCAACGCTTGATTATTGTGAACTTGTTGCTGCTTGACCGATTCTATTTCAATAATGGCGACAACACGCTCAACGGTAATATCTATGCCTAACTGATGTCCCCAATGAGTTAATTGATCGACATCTTTATCTTCATCTCGGATCAGTTGAAGAATGAACTCTTCTTTCTGTCTATTTTGCCATTGTAATTGATCTTGCAAGTTAGCTTGTTCAACAATCATTTCAGCGGTCATTTTTAATAACTCGCCATATTGGGCTAATTCACAAGGCTGACCTGTAATGCCAATGACACCCACTATCTGACCTTGATAGTGCAGAGGTAAATTCAGCCCTGACTTTACCCCGTGTAAGCTTGGGGCAATGTCTTGATTAATTTCAACATTTCGGTTTTGACTAATTGCCAGTAATGCACCTTCATGTATTGAGCCTATTCGCTCATTAGAGCCAGAACCTAAAATAACGCCCTGGGCATTCATCACATTGATATTATGCCCAATAATTTTCATTGTTCTGTCTACAATCCTGTTGGCGATTGCACTGTCAATTACATACATATGTCCACTCAGAGAAGTTGCAAAATTAACTCATTACCTGAGTTATTAATTGATAAAGCCAGTAAAACAATAAACCGTAACTGGTTAATAAAGTCAATACAGTCGCGAACTTAGCGAAAGGCGGTATGTCAGTTTGTTTAAGCCCAATATGACACAAAGCAATAGAAAAAATGCTGATAGGTGCGACGATAATGCTCAAGGGTAATATGACAATGGCCCCAGTCAGTAAAATTAACGTCGAGAGACGCGATGGGGACTTCTTATTCGTTAATGGCATAGGGATAAGTGCAGTACCAATAGACAGCACAACCGCGCCCAAATACAGTACAAATTGTGCAAATGATTCGTACTGGCTTACAAAGCCTATAAGGGCAGCAAGTGGAAACAATAACGAAACTGTGACATGTTTTTGACTAAATGAAGATTGCACATATTGACCAGAGAAGTAACAACAGGCTTGTACGATGGCATTAATAAATGAGAAAGCCATTAAGGCAATCAAAATGAGAATACTGTCATTTGCCATTGATGTGGTTGAAGCATAGGCTGGCATAGCCAATAAAGAACCTGCTAAGCCTGATAGAATAAGGTGTTTTTTTTGCATGATATCTTGAGTCTACTAAGTCACTTAAAAATAAATTTTAATAGACATCGCTTAGAATAGCTTTTGTTAATTTAGCAATATCGAGTTATTTGTTGGTATTTGCGAAAGAGGGCACAAATAGAAAGTGTTTTACAACAAAAAAGCCTGCAAAAATGCAGGCTTTTAATCAATTAATGCGTTGCTTATAACTTGTAGTTAACGCTTAGCATTATCATGTGAGCAGTATAATCATGGCTATTGCTGCCAAAGGTCATGACATTCCAAATATTATCAGGTGCGATATCATTTGCTGCATCATTGTCTAAGTACTTTTCAATTTTATAATCTAAACGTACAGCCATTTTTTCAGTGGCTTGGTATTGACCATATAAATTAACATTATGTACTTTGGCAAAGTAATCACCGTAATCACCCGTCACGCCTTGGCGAACTTGAGTGTTACTGTCAGATTCTGAATAGGTGTAATCTAAACCTAAACGTAAGCGGCTATCCATTAAGTTGTTATAACTTAAGTTAGCGCCTACTACATCAACAGTGTCTTCGATATCAGCTTGCCAAGTTGGACCTGAGAAAGTGCTGCTACCTGATTGTTGTGATTCAATAACCTGGTGGTTATAGAACGCATTCAACATGACATCTTTATTGAACATGTAGTTTACATTGATATCGTAACTGGTGTCTTTTGACTCAGTTAAGCCAATTTCAGTATCAGTATAGTCATCTAGTGCATAGCGCACGCCTAAATCAACAGTTAATGCTTCAATAGGGGTATGGCTTACGCGCGCTTCTACCATGCTGCGATCACGATCTGCTAGGTAATATTTACGTAATAGGTCGTTATTTTCAGATGATGTCCACTCAGATGCTTGGTAATCAGAACCGTCACGGTTACCGTAACTCCCTTTTACCCACATATCCCAGTTTTCAAAACTGTTGACGCGGTAACGAGCCCAAAGGGTGCTTTCTTCGGTCACTTCACGCTCTGAGTAACTACGTTCATCACGCTTGTAATCGACACCACCATCAAGCTTCATTCCGCGGCTAATGCGGTAATCAGCTGCTAACTTAGCGCGATGAGTTGTTTGATCATAAGGGGTGTTGTAAGCCACTTGACCATTAACATCGTTAATGCTGATTTGTGTCCACTCTTCAATATTGGTGTTGTTTTCGCGATCTGAGTAGTCGTAACTACCAGATACGCGCACACTGCGATTGATTCGGGACACGGCTTTTAACGTCATGCCAGTTAGGTCAACTTTTGCATCAACAGATTCTGTTGGCACACTGTAACCATAACCTGAAGTGACAACGTCTTGATCTTGACTCATCTGTCCAAACATCAAACGGCCACTGACTGCTGTGCCGTTTTCAGTATATTGACCAAGCAGAGACACAATATGTGACTCATTGTCTGGATCAAGTGCCATATAACCACGGGTTTGTGCACCAAACGTCGGGTTAAAAGCATTATCGTAACTTAATTGGGCATTATCATTTTTAAAGATAGAGCCATCGTAATTCAAGCTCGTAAACCAGTTTTTACCGCTAAACTTAATACCAGCATTAATGGTATCAGTGGTGTAATCAACTGGTTCAGCAATCATCATTGACTGATTGAAGAAGCTACCTGATGCTGTCTTAACACCAGTTTTTTCTTCACGCTGATAATTCACGTAAGTAGTGAACATTGATTCTGTTTGGTATTCAAAACCCAAACCTGCACGTTCACGTTTAAGCGAAAGCTCAAATGGGTTAAGGCTGCTGTATAACTCAGTCATACCGTCAGTTGAACCCGCTGTTTGCCAGTTATCGGGTAAAGTTAAGTCTGAGCCTCCAATACCACTGTACGGTGATACAACACTATTTGAGTCGTACGTTGCAATAGAGCGGTAGTTTAGGTTCAGGTTGTACTGACCAAGCTTACCGACATTCACGTCTAAACGACCGTTATCAAGACCTAAGTCAGTCGCTTCAACTTTTGCACGGTAACCAGACTCGCCAATGTAATTCACATCAGCATCTAGCTTAGGTGCAAACTCATTGTCGCTGCCAAATGCGTTAGCTGAATGAATGTCATCTTCGCTGTTGTAACCAACACCCACGCCAACACTACCTGTTACGCCAGTTTCTACTGCACAACCTTTACAAACCCACTTGTCGAATTTGACTTTGTCAGTATTGGCACTGCCTACACCGTAACCATCAGCTGCCATTGCAAATCCTGCATTGGCAACTAACGCTAAGGTGATTATATTCAGTTTAAATTTCATAGTCGTACATCCTTAACGCTGAAGTAATTTGCCAGAAGGGTGGTTAGAACCATGTACTTGGCTATGACAATTTAAGCAACTGCGTCCACCAGTAAAGGCATTATCACCAACATTAGAACCCATTCCTGTGTTCCCTAAGTAAGCATTGCTTGCATGGCCATCACTGGCATGACATTGCTGACATAGTTGTGGAGCACGAGTCTTAAGCATTCCTTCATTCACTGAACCATGTGGGTTATGACACGTTACACAGTTTTCAGTTACTGGTGCGTGCTCCCAAAGTTTAGGTCCACGTTTTTCAGCGTGACATGTATAACAAGTCTCGTTCACACTTGGTTTAACCAAGTCTGAATCAGCCATGCTTCCATGTGGATTATGACAATCACTACAAGTCATTTGATTCCATTGCATTGGATGACTTGAGCGCTTATTCATATCTGTTTTTTGTTTTGTATGACAGCTAGTACACACTTCCATCTCTGTCTTTTTAGACAGAATAGGGTCGTTAGCGGTATGGACACTGTGACAAGAAGCACAAGCAACATCGGCATTATCATGATGGCTAGTATTCCAAGACATGCGGTCATCGTCTAAGTGACACCCCATACAAACACTATTTTGTTTCTCTGGCGCTAGGGTAGAATCAGGACCAAAAGCGATAACTGGCTCGTTACCACCACGGTTATGTTTACCCATTGGGCCGTGACATGCTTCACATTGAAGGCCTGCCATTGGACTCTTTGACGATTCAATAGCGCCGTGAACACCTTTAAAGATATCCATGACTTTTTCAGAACGTCTGTGACACATCAGACAAGAGTCGGCACCTTTAGGAGAGTAGCTGCCTTCTTCAAATTTCTTATCTAGAACAGCTTCAACTTCGTCAGGGGTCATTTTAGCATCCCACTTCGACGCATAAGCCGAGTGAGACATCCCAAGAGATAGCATAACAACTGCTACAAATGTCGGGATTATAGAATTTAGTTTCATTTTGATTTTCATAGTATGGCTTCCCAATCTATCCATGATGTAGATGTGATTTATGTAATGAAAGGGAGAAGCAAGCTCCTCCCTTAACAGTAAATTACATGTTCACCGCGGTGTGATCGAAAATGGTAGGTTTATGACAACCCATACAGAACTCGACTTGAGCAGATGCGTTGGCATCTTCGTAAGTACCGTTCACAACGCCACCTTGGCCTTCAGCATGCGCTTTAATTTCGTCAAAACCGTGACAAGAAGCACAAGTAGCAGTGATTGGAGTGGTGTATTCACCAGCTGAAGTCGCTAATGCACCTTTCAGTTTGAACGCATCAAGATTGAAGTCATTATGACACTGGGTACAATCACTGATGATATCTTGCTCACCATGAACACTGTGAAGTTTCATTTCAAGTGCACCTTGGTTTCCACCTGAAGCGTAAGTACCGTCTGGAGTATGACAAGTCACACAACCATCAACACCGACAATCACTTCACCATCTGCATTTTCACGACCTAATTGCTCAGTCATGATAAAGCCTGCATGGTAGCCTTTGTGTATCTCAAATGTTTCGCCGTGACAGTTTTCACACGTATTGAATGCAACTGAATCAGTGTGACGCATACTAGCTGCTTCACCTGAAAGCGTACCGAATACTAAGTCAGCTTTCATACTTGTAGTTGCGATATCATCGCCACAATCAACTGCAGCAGTGCCATCGTTACACATTTCTAAACCAATGAAGGTAAAGGCGGTATCTGTGTCTTGGATGCCAGCAGGTGAGTATTCTCCAAATGGAAGAACCGGTAAGGTGTACTGTAGTGCACCAGCTTCAACAGAAACGTTTTCGCCAAGTTCGCCATTACGTACTAAATCGTAAGCAACTTTTGCTTGTCCATTTCCTGGGCTTGCGTTGTAACCCATTATTGGGAAGTTAGGACCAACGTTAGTGATCGTTTCAATACGTTGAATCTTGCTAACTAATGTTGATGCATCAACAGCGCTGCCAGCAGCATCAGTAATCGTCACTGAGATAGTGGCTGTTTTGTCTGAGTTAACCATCAAGGTAGAAGTTAAACCATACATGTCGATAAATGCTTTCTTCTGTTCGAAACCACCTGTGTGGATTTCTTCAGTCCAGCTCGCGTTATGACATGCAATACAGTTTGAGTTATCTGACTGTTGAGAGTGACCTTCACCAGCGACGAAATCGATGCCAGTGTGACAACTTGTACAGGTTTCCATTGTTGGAATACGAGTCCAGTTGCCCCATTCAGTTAGTTCTTCTGACTCAACGTGACAAGATTGACAGTTGTCTTGAACAATTGCGTGTGCAGTTTCTGCAGTGTAATCGTTACGACCCCAAACTTTATTAGAGTTATGAACGTTATGAACTAAGTGAGCAAAAGCAACTTCAGGTTTACCACGACCATCTGCCCACTCTTGAGTGTGACAAGTGATACAAGTTTCTACAGTAGTTGCTTTGTGATAAATCTTTTCACCTTCAGCGTGACAACTTGCACATACTTCATGAGAAACGATATTTTTGGTGTATAGAGCTTGGTAGCCTTCACCGTCGAAGTCTGCAACGATTTCGCTGACAGGGACAGACGTTACACCATCCAGTAACGTCGAAGCCTCAGCGACAATGTTGAAGCGTTGAGTTAATTCAGCGTTGAATGTATCAGTATCGAAACTGTCAAAACTAAACTCATAGCTACCGTTTTTGTTATCAACGAAAGTCGATGTAGAGCCGAGTTTCTGCCAGTTTGCGCTATTACCAGCGCCGCTAGCGCCAACTGGGATAAGCTGAGCTGCATTTTCGATTGAAAAGTCTTTAAGGCCGACTACTGCTTCATCATCTTCATTAGTCGCATAAACTTTTACAGTAGGGATGTTGTCAGCGTAAGAAACTGACAGCACTTCTAATTTTAGCTGCTCAATTGCTTCAGCTGGAGTACCGCCTGGAAGACCAGGGTTACCATCTTTACCATCATCACCGTCACTGCCACAGCCTGTTAAGGCTACGCTGACTGCACTTGCTACAAGCATCAGTGCTATTTTAGAATTTTTCTTGTTCATCATTTGTCCCTGCGTAATAAGACATTGCATAAATTTGACTTGGCTATTTGTATTGCCGAGATACGTAGTCTCTTGAGTCAATTTAGCTTTTTGGGTTTTAAATTCATCAAATACAAGGTTAATCCACAATCAGAGAAAAATCTTTAAACCTAGACTGATACTGTGAAGCAGATCAGTCTATTTCTAAAGAGGTATACATTTTCTCAAGTAAACCTTGTTTTTATTGGCTTAAAGCAAAAAAGAGCCGCACGGTGGCGACTCTTTGTATTGCTAGCTAACCTTTACTGTCCACCCCAGTCGGAGTGTGCTTCAAGGATCTGACTATCGTTGTGACAAGTAGAGCAAGTCTCTATCACATTTAATGCGTCATAATCCGCCTCTGGTACACCTAGACTGTCGATTGTTCCAACTACACCGCCATTAGTTTCAATGTGGCTAATTGTTGATTCACTTAATCCGTAAGGAGGTACGTGACAACTTAAACAAGCTGCTGATTGAGGAGACACAACTAACAGGCCAACATCATCTTTACCAAATGCTACGGGAGCTGCATCAGTAGCAATGCCTTGGATAGAGAAACCATCATCGCCGTGACAAGCTTGGCACTCAGTTTTCTTAAAGAATAAAGAGCCACTTGAGTCATAGACATAATGTTTATCATGAACTTTAGTTGCTAAGTTAGATGCTTCGCCACCTGATGTTGCACGTGTTCCATTATGACATGATGCACAACCATCAATATCATTGGTATAACGATGCGTAATTTGCGTTGTATGACATTGTTGACAATCAGCCATTTCAGCATGCTGCATACGTGGAGATTCAGCCACTGAACTACCATCTAAATTGAAGTAGTAAGTATCAGACGTTACGTATGGAGCATCTTGGTCACCCGCATCTAAATCATCAGCATCACAATATTCAACCACACCTTTGCCAGAACAAACATGTAATTGGCTGCTTAGTACAATAGTAGATCCAGCATCTATTAATGTCGCGATTTCAAAGTCAGCAGCACTAATAGTCGCTGTAATTGAGCCATCAGCTTCTTCAGCAAATGTGTCATAACCTACTTTTTGGTAATTAACCAAGAAGTCATCAGTCAGTACACCATTGATAACGATTGCACTATTAAAGCCACCGTATTGGTAAGGGCGCGGATCAATTTGATTTATTGCTACTAATTCATCACCATTTTTAACGGTGAAATTAACTTTAATTTCTGATTCATCATCAGCAACTGTCATCGATGAAAACTCAACTTTTAGCGCAGTTGCTAAGAAGTTACTGTTCAAATCATAATGAGCTTCTTCTGTACTGCGACCACTTCCTTCACTTGTATGACAATCTAGACAATTATTTCCTTGCCTATGTGATTTTGGAACACCAGCGGCTTCAGCAGCAGGGCTAGGGCTGTGACAGCTCCAACATGCAGTGGTATCAATATCAGCTTTCCAGCTATCAGTTAGGTTAAAATCTTCATTCGGATTATGACAAGTCAAACAGTTTGACGTCATTTGCGGGTATACACCGTCATCTGAGAAGTTAGCCGTAGTATGAATACTATGAACCATACCTTTAATCGAACCATCATATTCGTAAGCATCACCAATTGGGGTTCCATCTGCATCAGTGTCTTGCTTACTATAACTGTTATAATCTGTATGACAGAAAGAACAAGCTTCTTCCGTTACGTGTTTACTGCCATGCATAGAGAGTTCGCCTGCTTGATCTGCTCTATGACAAGTTTGACAATCAGAATTTGCTAAAATTTGAAGTGGCTTTTCAACTTCAACATCAGTAGCTGGTACCCAGTAGAAAAAACTATTGTCTACAATAGTTTGAGCATTGTTGTTGGATGTTTTGATTGACATGTAAACGCCATTGGTAGCGTCAGCCATGTATTCATACTTTTCTAAAGTATCAATTGCTTGGTCGATTGTGATTGAGTAACTGCCATCATTATTATCAACGAAACAATCCTCACACTCACTTTTACTGCCATCAAAGTAATTTGAACCAGTAAAATAACCGTCGCCTTTATCTTTATTGAAATAGCTTAACCAGATTTGTCTATCAATACTTGGATTAACGATTTCGTCTTCACCTGGTTCATTAGCAGAACCGACGCGGCCAAAAGAAATAGTGGCGATATCTGCTTGAGTTAAACCAGTTACAGCTACGCCATTGGCGTCAGCAAGCTTAAAATCAACAGTTAGAAATTGGCTTTCATCAACACTAGCAGTGGTAATCGTGCTCGTTAGAGTGGTTACAGAGCCGATTGGCTTACCAACGGTGCCATCTTCGCCATCTTCGCCGTCAGTTCCGTCGCTGCCACAGCCGGTTAGCGCGAAGGCTAAAAGCCCAGCACTAAATACCGCTTTAGCAGTAGTATTAAAATTGAATTTTTTCATCATTGTTCCCTGCAAGAGATTTTGTTTTAAACTTGATTCTTCATCATAAAATCAAGTGTATGGATAATATCCAAGTCTATGTAAAGCTCTTTTATTCTATTTAGTTAGGGCTAAAATCACTGTGATTTAGATCTTACTATTCCGAAAGAGGTATTACTTAATTCTACAATTTGAAAGTTAAAATGTTGAAATTGTAAAATGTGAAAAGCGCTTGCGTCGCAATTGTTGCTTGAGCGTTGCTGTAGTGTTTTTCACTAAACTATATGGATTATTTAATTAGAGTAAACTTAATTAATAGAATCATTAACTAACGTACCATCCAATACATTACTTACTGCTAAAATTACCATTACTAATAATAAGTGAATTGTGTGACTTTTGTTTGTATTTGAATGACTTTTTATGTGGTTTTTAGCGTTAAAATCTCACTTTTGTTAAAAAATGTGATCTAGATCGGCTTTGATGGCTTTTGATTAAATTAAAGGTTGTTCTAATTAATCTAAAGCAGAGAAAAGTGACTTATGAATGGCTTTATTGATTTTGGCAATGTACGAAAAAGCATTCAATTGAGTAATCATTGTTCAAACAAACATAAAGATGATGAAAGTATGGCGATTTAACTTGATCATGTCACAGGTGTGGGGGATAATCCTGCCGTTCACGTAAAACAGGTTTTATGTGAAATCTATGGTGACCTTAGGGTCCCCCCGCAATGATAACTTGTGAACTCGGCCAGGCCTGGAAGGGAGCAACCGCAGCAAGTGACTCGTGTGCCGGGGTGTGGCTCTAGGGGAACCTCCAAATTCTTCTTGTTTTACCATCAAAATTCTTAATGTCTTACTCATACATATTTTATATAGAAAATTTTTGTATTCAATTTTCTCAGTTTAGATCTGTTTAATTTTAGTACTTTTAATTTTCAGTACTTTCAATTCTCGGTATCGATTCAAGTTTTGCCTTTGCTTCAGCTTCTTCTTCCGCAATACGTCTTTTTAAGTTGGCTTTCAAAAATTCACGAGATTTCTCTAATGCGAGTTGTATTTCATTTTTCATGCTTTGCAGTTCGTTGTAATCTTCGAAAAAGTACGTATCGACTAAATGCCTGATGTAACGCACTGGAAGCTGGTTTAAGGTTACGCAACATAGATCCGCTAAATACTCTTCTGGCAGTTCTTCTAATAAACCTTCATCTCTTAATATTTCCATTAATAGCACTTCATAGTAATTACGAATATCAACTTGCATGTTTTACTCCAAGAGAATGAATTTTTATATCAGTTTGCTACCAGATTGAATTGGCTGCAATAAAAAGTTGACTATGACGATGAGTTAATTCGGCTTCATTTCGGCTGTAACCACCGCCTATGACTGCTGCAATAGGGATATTAGCTTGTTTAGCGGTTTTAAATATAAACTTATCACGCGCTAAAATACCTGCTGTCGAAATGTTGAGATAGCCTAAATCGTCATCTCTATGAATATCGACGCCAGCATCATATAAAATTAGGTCTGGCTGGTGAATATTGATGAGGTAAGGAACCACTTGTTCGAGTGAATGAAGAAAGTGGCGGTCATCAATTCCTTTATCAAATTCTATGTCATGGTCTGAATGAGGTTTTCTTGAAGGAAAGTTTTTTAAGCAATGAAAAGAGCAACTGATAATATTGTCGAATTGTGATGATAGGGTTGCGGTGCCATCTCCTTGATGAACATCACAATCAATAATAAGCACTTTAGTCGCTTTAGCATTAGTAATCATGCCATTGGCAGCGACTATTAAGTCATTAAATATGCAAAATCCACTGCCAAAATCATAGTGGGCATGATGGTATCCACCGCTGAGATGTAAAGAAACGCCATGTTCGATGGCTAAATTTGCACATAAGCTTGTACCACTAACGGCGTGTAAGGTTCTATTTAATAGTGCTTCACTCCAAGGGAATCCAATTCGGCGCATGACTTTAAGGTCAAGTTTATTGTCGATGAAATCATCAACATACTTGTCTTGATGCACTTGCTTGAGTACTTCAACTTGAATCATTTCCGGTGAATGAAAATCGGAGGGTTTAGCTATTTGATTGTTCAGCAAATATTGCTGCAGCAACTGATATTTACTTGTTGGAAATCGGTGGGTAGAAGGTAACGCCAGCTTAGAATAGCTGGCGTGATAAACAAGTGGAATACTCAATGTGAAATTTACACGCTTATTTTGATATTCAATTTACAATTGCTTGATTGCCCAGCTCATGAATTCTTTTCTTGTTTCTTCATCTGCTTGTAACCACCAATATTGAAGCATTTGTTCTGGGTGTGTTGCTGTCTCGCCTGCAGCTGGAGTTGCAGCTTTTACTGCAGGTTTTGAAGCCGCAGGGGCCGTTGCTGTAACTGTTGCGCTTGTTGCTACTGCAGCAACTGGTAGCGTTTTCGTATTACTGTCAGTCGCAGAAGCTGCTAGCGTATCAATATCTTCACCTTTATTACCGCTAAACAAATTACTGATAAAAGTACTCTCTTCATAATCAGTTTGCGTCACTTTGTAATCAACAGCACCGTTGTCTTTACGAGAAATAACGATTTGCGGGTCTTTAGCAAATGACTTTGGCTTTTTAACAAATTCACCGTCAATTGGCTTGAGCTGATACTCATGATCACCATCAACATTGATAGCCACAATAAAAGGTGATGACTTTACAAAGCTTTGACTGTCACTAAAATCATCATCAACCATGTCATGATAGCGAATAGCAATTTTATGGCTGCCGTTATCAAGTTCAAGGTCAGTCTTATGAGTAAACATGTTGGTATCGATTTCTTTACCGTCAAGTGCAAGATATTCAAATGACATTGGGATAGTTAGGTTAGCCGCCATAGCTGACGTTGAAGTCGCTAAAGCTAATAACGCTGCACTGAGCGGAAGGGTAAATTTCATTGTTGCTCCTTAACGATTGTTATTTCGATGCGGTCGTTCAAACATTTGAATTCTTTCTTCAATATAACTGATTGCTTGACGACATTTCCCTAATCGACGATGTAGAGAAAGTATTTCATTTTGTATCATGATTTTGTCAGTACTGTGGCAGTTTGCAAGCTTAGTTTCCATTTCTGCAATTTTTTGTTCAAAAGTTGTAGCCCAATTCAAATGTTTATTTAACTCTTGATATATTTGGTGGCTATTCTTCATCACATTACTGGCTATCCAGCCAAAACCACTGTCTGAATGTTGTTGCTGTTGCTTCTTAGCATACCTTGCGCGACTGTTGGCACGTTTCTGCTCTGCAGTCTTAACATTGATATTGGTTGTAACGAGTGCGCGGCGCAATGCGGTAAAGCGATCTTGAATACGTTGACAACTCAGTTCGATTATTTTGACATCGAGTTTAAGAGAAAGTTGCTTTTCTAATTGTTGAATGTCTTTTTTCAGTTGCTGAATACAAGGGCTAAGTTGTGCTCCTTGTTGAATAAATAGTTGTGAGTTAAAACGTTCAATATCTTGGAGCATTTTCTTTTGCTGGGCTGGCAATTGTTGATCATGATGCAGTGCATCTTGTTCAAGCGAGCTGAGCTGCTGCTTTAATTGATAAATAAGTTGGTTGGTATTTCTCATAACCAGGCTGTCCAAGCAAGATGCGCTGCTATTGATAAAACAGTAATAATAAACAGAGGTTTTACAAAGGGAATACCGAATCTAATAGCCGATTTAGCGCCAATGAACGAGCCTGCCATCATGCAAACCCCCATCCATAACCCTAGAACCCAATCGACTTCTCCTAGTAAAGCGAAGATGACTAATGCAGTGACATTACTAACAGAAGTCATTACACGCGCTAATGCACAACTATTTAGTAGTGGCAATTTGTATAGTCTTATGCTTGATACCGTCCAAAATGCACCAATCCCAGGACCGGCAAAGCCATCGTATCCACCTAATAGTACACCTTGAGCAGTTTGTTTTTGTTTGCATGGGGATGTCATCGGAGCGGCTTTTAGATTCTCGCCCATTGCTTTGGGGCTAAATAAGGTATAGATGGCGATACTGATAATAACTAAAGGTAAGATTTTCTCGAGCCAAGCAGCATCTATAAGATATACAAAAATACTACCTAAAATTGCACCGAAAAAAGTCGCGATAAAGGCGGTTCGCCAAAATCTTAAGTTAATAAGCTGTTGCTTATAATAAGTATACCCAGCAGTCATTGAACCAAAGCAAGCTGCTAGTTTATTGGTACCAAGTGCTAAATGGGGCGGTATTCCCATTGTTAATAATGCAGGAATAGATAATAATCCACCACCACCCACTACAGCATCAATAAAACCGGCCACAAGACCAATAACGGCCAAGATTACCCAGTGGCTTGGATCTAACAAGAATTCCAAATAATTACCTATTCTATAACTTTACGAAATGGCGGAAGGGCATCAAGTAATGATTTGCCATAACGCTTAGTAATAAGACGTCTATCTAAAATGGTTACGCGACCATAGTCATCTTCTTTACGGAGTAATCTACCACAACTCTGGATTAATTTGCGTGAAGCATCTGGAATAGTTAGCTGCAGGAATGGATTGCCACCTTTACTCTTTATGTATTCAGCATGTGCTTGTTCAACGGGTGAGGTTGGCACCGCAAACGGCAATTTAGTCACGATTAAGTTAGTTAAATAATCTCCCGGTAAATCTAACCCTTCTGAGAAACTGCCAGTACCAAAAATTATGCTTGGTTTACCTTCATCGCAGCGTTGTTTGTGTTGTTGCAATATTTGTTGTCTTGGCATGGTTCCTTGAACAAAAAGTTGCTCTTTAGGTATTTTGCCACTGACTTGATCTGTGACCTTTTCCATTTGCCAATATGAGGCAAATAAAACCAATGTCGCCATTTCATCTTCAACTAGTGCAATGATTTGTTCAGCTAGTTCGTCAGTATAGGCATCTTCTGTTGGCTCGTTATTCATCTGTGGGATAAATAAAGTGGCATTATTTTCGTAATCAAATGGCGATAGTAGTGCTAAGAAGCGACTGCCATCATTAAGGGATAGACCAACTTGATGAGCAAAATGATTGAAATTATTTAATGCTCGAAGCGTTGCACTACATAATACGACCCCCGCTGCTTTTTGCCACAGCATGTGTTCAAGCATAAAGCCAACTTCAATAGGGGAGGCGCAGAATAAGTAATCCTGTTGTTTTCCGGTAATTAATTCTGCCCAACGTGCCATCGGAGCACCTTTTTTCGAATCCTCTTTAGCTAACATTTTCCAAAGCTTACTTAAGTTCTCAAGTCGCTGCAGGATAAATCCCGCTTCTGAGAGAACGGCTTCAGATTGATGCTTAGGCAATTCACCATCTTTAATGGCTTCACTGAGCACAGATTGAATTTTGTTAAACTGTTTGACGGCTAGATTTGAGGTGGTCGCTAAATTTTCGGCCTGTATTAGTAATGACTCTGGTAATTTGCCATTTTCAAAACGTAATCGAGTTTCTGGGTTCGCAAATAATTTAGGCTGCGTATCGCAAAAATGCGCCACTTGATTAAGTTGAGTCACTAAATCGCCAATATGGTCAAGCATGGCTTGTACTGGCGCAATGATATGAGTCGTTTTAAGTTGATTTTGCAGTTTTGAGCAAGTTTTCGAGGCTTTTTCTAACCAGTCACTGGCTCCTCTTAGTGTGGCTTGCGCACTGGAAAAGTCTCTGGCAACGGTTGGCAGGTGATGGGCTTCATCAATAACGTAAAACATATCTTCAGGCTCAGGTAAAATCACCCCGCCGCCAAGCTCTAAGTCAGCAAATAATAGACTGTGGTTTACAATTAATACGTCCCAAGTTTCGACGTCTTCGCGCGCTTTATGAAATGGACAGTTGTGGTGACTGGACATTTGACGATGGCAGCTGTGCTTGTCACAACAGATTTGTTGCCATAAGAAGTCTGGTAATGGTTGCTCTAAAGTATCAATTTCGCCATTCCATTTACCTGCCTGAAAATCTTGATGCAGTACTTTTAGTAAGTCAATTTGGCTTTGGTCAGGTTTGGTTTGCCACATTGCTAATTGTGATGTGTCTTCTGGACCAATCATTGCTGCAAGTTTTGCTAGGCAAACGTAGCGCTGTCTTCCTTTTACGAGACCAAATTTAAAGTCGACACCTGATTGCTGTAAAAAGAAGGGCAGGTCTTTGTGCAATAATTGTTCTTGAAGGGCCACAGTTGCGGTGGCAATACATACTTTTTTCTTGCTGGCTAATGCAAGTGGAATAGTACCTAAGATATAAGAAAGAGATTTACCAATACCGGTACCAGCTTCACAAACCATGATCCTGCGATGTTTATCATAATCACCAGCTAATGTTTTAGATATTTCAGCCACCATGTAGTTTTGCTCTCTACGAGAACGAAAATTTGGCATCGCAGTCGCAATATCTTTATAGATAGTGCGGATCTGAGTTTTAATATGATCCGTTAACATGTATGGCCCATTAGTAATCTTTACTTACTAATTCTTTATTTGCTGGTATATGCTGTACATAATAACAGTGATTTTAAATGTTCGGAATAAATAATCGAACGTTTATAGCGTCTTTAGCGACACAGGTAAGTAATTTAGTGGTAAAGATAAGTTTATTTAGTTAACTGAAAATACTTATTTGCCCCAACGATAGGTTAATCATGCATAAACAGACGATTTCAGGGCAACATTGTAGATGACAATACAAAATTCAATAGGCACTGATACTAGCACTAGCACTAGCACTAAAACTAACAATGATGCTTTACTTTCGATCAAAGGAAGGGTGCTGACTAGACATGCGACTTATCGTCACGGCCGATTAATGCTGCAATATTATATAAAAACAGAAACAGGACCGGCACTCATTGAACTAGAACAAGCTGAAGTTATCTGTTTTTGTAAACAAAGTGACAGTGAATTGATTCTCGGTCATTTCAATTCAGGTATACGTATTGAGCCTATCAGTTTAAAAAACTTTAAGCATCAAGCTGTTTCATGCATCTATTTAAAGTCAACGACAGTACAGAAGCAATTGCTCAGAATTGCCAATGATGCAGGAATCGAGATCTATGAAGCCGATATAAGGGCAGAGCAACGTTATCTTATTGAGCGATTTATTGCGTTAGATGCAGAGTTCATTGTTTCTGCTGACTCAAGCAATGCAGAAACACCTTTATCACTGACTGAGGGGGCTACTTTTGCAAGTGCTAGCCATTCGAATGACCCACTAGCATGCTATGCAGCATTCAAAACAAGAAAGGCAGATTTAGCCATTCCATTATCAATGATTTCACTGGATTTTGAATGCAGCCCATCTGGAGAGTTGTACTCAGTTGGATTATATGGCTCTCAATCAGCACTTGATAATCAAAGCCCCTTATATAAAAAAGTCATTATGCTTGGTCGACCTGATTTTGACGCTGATGAGATTAATGAGTCTGATGATAGCGTTGAATATATTCAATGGGTTGATGACGAAGTGGCATTAATCCATCAGTTAATTCATTGGTTCAATGAATATGATCCTGACATTATTATTGGCTGGGCAGTGGTTACCTTTGATTTAGCACTTCTATATAGGCGTTGTCAGTATCATCGAATTCCTTTGTTAATCGGTCGTGGTGGTACAGAATTATCATGGAAAGTTGAAGATAAATTCAGACCAGAAACGCTGTCTTTACCAGGAAGGGTTGTTTTGGATGGTATTGACTGGATAAAAGCGGCATTTTATCAATTTGAGCGATATTCACTCGAACATGTCTCGCAGCATTTATTAGAAGAAGGTAAAGCCATTGATCATGTTGAAAATAGAGGGCAAGAGATTTGCCATTTATTTGCTAATGACAAAAAAGCACTCGCTTTTTATAACCTGACAGATTGCCGACTGGTTTGGGATATTTTTCAAAAAACACAATTATTGGCTTTTGCCTTAGAAAGAGCAAAGTTGACGGGATTAGAATTTGGCCGAGTTGGAGCATCGGTTGCTGCTTTTAATAATCTCTATCTTCCGCATTTACATCGAAGTGGCTATGTTGCCCCTGCAAGAGCAACAAGTCATGGCTTAGAGTCACCAGGTGGTTATGTGATGGACTCTATTCCTGGTTTTTATAAGGATGTATTAGTTCTCGATTTTAAGAGTTTATACCCTTCAATTATTCGTACTTTTTTAATCGACCCCAAAGGATTAATAGAAGCGGAAAATCAACTTAAGGAGCATACTGTCCCAGGTTTTTTAGAGGCTCAATTTAGTCGTGATAATCCCATTTTACCAAAACTTATTGCTCAGCTCGCTGCGCAAAGAGATTTAGCTAAACTTAATCATGATAAACCTCTTTCTCAAGCTATAAAGATAATCATGAACTCTTTATATGGGGTTTTAGGCTCCAAAGGTTGTGTGTTTCATGATGCAAAACTCGCAAGCTCAATTACGATGCGTGGCCATCAGATAATGAAGCAAACTAAAACATGGATTGAAGCAGAAGGTTATAAAGTGATTTATGGCGATACTGATTCAACTTTTGTTTGGCTTGGTCAACATCATCAAATTGAAGATATCGCCAAGTTAGGAAATAAACTTGCAAAAATGGTCACTGACAAGTGGACGAAAACCTGTAAGGAGCAATACCGAATTGAAAGCTATCTTGAGTTAGAATTTGAAAGTCATTTTAATCAATTTGTGATGCCGACTTTAAGAGGCTCTGATGCGGGCAGTAAAAAACGTTATGTAGGCGCAACAGAAGATAAAGAAGGACAAATTGAACTTACCTTTAAAGGAATGGAGCAGGTGCGAAGTGATTGGAGCCCTGTTGCGAGAAGGATTCAATATCGCTTGTATTTTTTACTTTTTACTAAAGGTGACGTGAAGGCGTATTTGCAACAAGAGCTGCAAGATCTTGATGACGGTAAATTGGATGATGAACTTATATTTAGAAAAAGATTAAAAAGACATGTTGAAGAATACACTGCGAAATCGTCACCTCATGTAAAAGCTGCGATTAGACTTTGTCAATTAACAGGAAATGATAAAGCGGGCAAGCGGGGCACTATGATTGAATACCGTATGACATTAAATGGGGCTCAGCCCATAGAGGCCACCGGTGAAAAAATTGATTATCAATATTATGTTGAGAAACAGATAAAACCGATTGCTGAACCTGTTTTAGCGTTACTTGGAGAAGGGTTTGAAAGTCTAAGCAGTAATCAGATGATGTTAATTTAGTGTTACTTAATATTGCATTTGTGGTAAATCGTTACTATTTTTGAGTGGTTTGGTAGTTGATTGTGCTGTTTGATGTGTTGTTTTAGTTTATTCAGGCGTAAAAAGCACGCATTTCTTTGTTTTGATATATTTCAGCATGCTAGCCTTTGATGAAAGGATAATACAAACAAAATGGACTGTTATCAGAAATTATGATGAAAATAAAATGGGAAGGTTTAGCTTAATGAAAAAGACTTTAATCGCTTCAGCACTTGCAACTGTTATGTTCGTACCTGCAGCTTCAGCTATCGAAATCTATAAAGATGATAAAAACGCTGTAGAAATCGGCGGATTTATTGATGCGCGTGTATATCACGGACAAGGTGATACTGAAGTTGTAAATGGCGCTTCACGTATTAATTTCGGTTTCGATCGCCAAATGGGTGATGGCTGGAATGCATTTGCTAAATTAGAGTGGGGCGTAAATCCTTTCGGTGACAGTAAAATCCAGTACAACAATGACCAATTGTCTTATGAAAATGGTGACTTCCTAGCTAACCGTTTAGGTTATGTTGGTGTGAATCATGACACTTACGGTACGTTAACTGTTGGTAAACAGTGGGGCGCATGGTACGACGTTGTTTACAACACTAACTACGGCTTTGTATGGGATGGTGATGCCTCTGGTACGTACACCTACAACAAAGGTGATGGTTCTGTAAATGGTACCGGTCGTGGTGACAAAACAGTTCAATACCGTAATGCATTCGGTGATTTCAGCTTTGCAGTTCAAGCACAGCTTAAACAAGATGAATTCGATGTACTTTCAGATGGCAGTATCGAACCTGAAAATCCAATTGCGCCAATGATCAGTGCTCAACAAACTGTTGCTACCATTGAATACAATAACACTTACGGTTTAGCATTAACTTACCAAGCCACTGACAACTTTGTTGTTACTGCAGGTGTTAACGTCGGTGAGTTTAAAGGTTCTACAGTTGAAAATGAAAAAATCGAAGAAACTGATATCATTTATGGCTTCGGTTTAACTTACGGTGGTTGGGATGCTGAAGGCCTATACGCAGCGGCTAACTACAGCAAACAAGAATTCCATGATACAGATAACCTAGGTCGTCTGATTTCAGAAGCTTATGGCGTGGAAACGCTTTTATCATACCGTTTTGATAACAACATTCGTGCGTTCCTTTCATACAACATCTTAGATGCTGGTGATGAATATAAAGCAGATTACAACGGTGATACGTTTAAGCGTCAATTCACAGTTGCTGGCCTACATTACATCTGGGATGCTAATACAGTTATCTACTTAGAAGGTCGTGTTGATAACAGCGACTTTAGTGGAAGTGAAGAAGCTGCAATGAAGTTATCTGACGATGACGGAATTGGTTTCGGTATTCGTTACGTGCTTTAATAATTTCACAAGCCGTTTTTAAATTGAAAAACACCCTATTTAGGGTGTTTTTTTTGGCCTTTTTTTTATGAACGAAACAACAAATGTTAATTACTTGTACATGCTTTGTGCTTTTATTAGGCATATCTTCTACTTGTTAGAGCTTAAAAAAGAACCAGATAGAAACAAATTTTTAACATTAAGCGTTTTTGATGGTAATTAAATTAATTGTTTTCTTTCAGATGCTTGCATGAACACTGCAGAGTATAACTCTGTTTGTGTTCATATATTTGAACAGATCAACTGCGTTAATGCCTCAATCTCTCGTTATGTTAATGAAACATATGTTGAATAAATGTTTTATTTGTGATTTTATTGCTCTTGAAATGTAGTAGCGGTGTAACTCGCACACATTCACCAACTTGATTTTGTTCAGTTGGAAAAATAAGAAAGATATAAGTCCAGGGAGATTGACAATGCATAAGAATTTATTAGCGAAATCAGTGCGTCTAGCAATGATTAGCGGTGCAGCTGCGGCAGCACTTAGTTCACCGGTAGCTTTTGCTGCTGAAGAAGGCGCTAAAGTTGAGCGTATTTCTGTAACTGGTTCTCGTATCAAGAGAACTGATATGGAAACTGCTTCGCCTATTACGGTAGTGACAGCAGAACAGATGAACCTACAAGGTATTCAGGACGTAGGTCAATTTTTACAAAATAGCTCAGTAATGTCTGGTTCTCCAGCCATGACCACAACAAACAATGGTGGTAATGGTGGAACATTTGTTGAGCTTCGTGGTTTAGGTACTTCTAGAACACTTGTTTTGGTTAATGGTCGCCGCCCAGTAAGCTCAGACTTCCAAAATATTCCAAGCTCAATGATTGAACGTATTGAAGTATTAAAAGATGGCGCTTCTGCAACTTACGGTGCAGATGCTGTAGCTGGTGTAGTTAACATTATTACACGAAGTGATTTTGAAGGTCTTGAAATTACTGCTCAAGCTAAAAATTCATTTGATGTAGACGAAAACTCTCAAACTAGCTTCAGCCTTGTAGCTGGTAAAGCATTTGATGATGGCCATTTAGTTTTTGGTGTTGACTGGGTTAAACAGGATGAAGTATACCAAGGTGATACAAGTATTGATTACCTAAATTACCCTTGGCAAGTTTGGGGTGAAGATGCTGAAGAATCTTTCTGGAAAAATGGATTAATTGGTACTGGAGACAATGCTAACGTTATTGAAGTCGGTTCAGGTTCTGTTCCATGTGGTAACTTTTATTTAGCATCTGGTGGTGCAAGCCAAACAAATGGTACCTGTGATGGTGGCATTGCTACAATCGATGATATGAGAGATTTTGTTGGCGGTGGCCCAAACAATGATACTTATAACTACGCACCAGTTAACTACCTTCAAACTCCTTATGAAAAATTAAACATATTTGTTGAAGGGAAGTTTGATCTTACAGATAATATGCGTGCTTACACAGAGACTCGCATTAACAAACGTGAATCTCGTCAAGAATTAGCTGCAGTACCTTATGATACTCGTTTTGACCCTGGATACTCAGGTGTTACTCCAGATGGAACTGAATTTAACGGTGTTTCTGTTGATAACTTCTACAACCCGTTTGGTGAAGATGTTGTTCGTTCAAGACGTCGTATGCTAGAAGGTGGTCGTAGTTTTGAACAAGACATCACTCGATACCAACAAGTCATTGGGTTTGAAGGTGAGTTAGGCGATAACTACTATTATGATGTGAATTATAACTATGGTCATAGCCAAACAATTTCTACCGATTTTGGACAACTATATGGACCAAACTTAGCTAAGGCTATGGGACCATCTTTCCAAGATGCAGAAGGTAATATTGTATGTGGTACAGCTGCCTCACCAATTTCCGATTGTGTTTCAATGAACGTATTTGGTGGCCCAGGTTCTGTTACACAAGAAATGTTAGACTATGTAACTGCTCCTCTTGTCGATTCTGATATTTATACTCTTCAAACTGTTACAGCATTTATTGGTGGTGATTTATTTGAATTGCCTGCAGGTATCATGACTGGTGGTGTTGGTTATGAATATCGCGATGAGGAATATAAAGCCCGTAGAGATTCTGGTAAGTTTATGGGTGAAGTAACTGGTAATAAATCAAAAGGAACTCAAGGTCGATTCAACGTAAACAGCTTATTTGCAGAATTCCGAATTCCTGTATTAAGTGATTTACCATTAGTTGAAAGTTTAGAGTTGCCAGTTGGTGTTCGTTACGATGACTTCTCAGCATTTGGTGGAAGCACTACTTATCAATTAGGTGCAGAGTGGAAAGTCATTGATGGATTAATGGTTCGATCTACTTATGGCACAGTATTCCGTGCTCCAACCATTTCAAACCTGTATTCACCAGAAAGTGATTCATTCCCATCGGCAACAGATCCATGTAGCACAGCAAACTGGGCTACCCTATCAGCAGCTCAACAAGGTTACTGTATGGCTGATGGAGTTCCAACTGGTGGTTCTAATAACTTAGATGCTCAACAACTGGCTCAGGTCGGTGGTAATGAAGATTTACAGCCTGAAGAAGGTGATACATTCACAGTTGGTTTTGCTTATTCACCAGATTTCCTCGAAGGTTTTGGTTTAACAGTTGATTACTGGTCTATTGAAATTGATGATGTTATTGACTCAATTGGTGCTGATGATTCGCTTAAAGGTTGTTATTACGGTGGTATCGAATCTCTATGTGCAAACATTGAACGTACTAACGGTGAACTATCTTACATTAGTGAAAAAGACACCAATTTAAGCAGAATGACTGCAAAAGGTGTAGATTTCGACGCTAACTATGCATTTAGTGCATTAGCTGGTGACTTTAATCTAAACTTATCTTGGACTCATTTCTTAGAACGTGAAAACCAAGTTTATAACTCAGATACTTTCGCATTTGAGATGGAAGACTTGAATGGTCGTTTTGAAAATGACGTTAGTTATGCGACAGATAAAGCTAATTTTACTGCAAACTATACTTGGGAAGATTTAACCATTGCGTATGCTGCAAATTATATCTCAAGTTTACAGTATGATGATTTATTATATTGGGGCACTACCTTAAATGATCCGAACGATCCAAATTCAGGTAACCACCAATATGAAGTTGATTCGTATTTTTACCATGATATTTCAGCAACCTACAATTTCGACACTGGTACTAAAATCAGTGTAGGTGTTGAGAACTTTACTGATGAAGAGCCTCCATACATCGAGCCTGCATTTAACGGTAATACTGATGAAAGTACTTATCGTCTATTTGGAGCAAGTTGGTTTGCTCGAATCTCTCAAAAGTTCTAAATTGAAAACTTAGTTAAAAAGCACCTTCTAGGTGCTTTTTTTTTGTCCTTTATATGATACAAATGCTCCAATAGATTGTTTAATGATTATAAATTAGGCTTTCGTTTGACTTTGAGCACCTAACTGGTCTTTCCAAGTATTTTAGATGTTCTCAATTGTTGACACAGGTCAACATTTTGTGAAATGATGCGAGCGGGTCTATACCTTAGCAGGTATAGAATAGGGAAGAAAAAACTAACAATCACAAGAGAAAGATAGACTTAGTAGCAGCAACAAAGATTAACAAATTAATCTTGGTTGTTACTCATTAGTTAAGCTTTCTAATTCACTATAAATTGGTTGGGAACTATGTCCAAGGTAAGCAATAGAACAAAAATCGCTACTGCACTTGTTGGCGCGCTTGCATTAGCTAGCAGCAACTTCGTGATTGCAGATCCTCTAAGCGATGTACAAAAAGCAGATACTAAGATTCATACAGATGCTGCTGCGTCGCAAAACAAAGTAGACAAATATTTTGATCAAGCACAAGACATGCTATTTGAGTATGGCTCAGTTGCTGATGAACGTGAGTCTCTTAAATCATACAACGATTACGTTGCAGGCTTAGTTGCAGATCAAGAAGCAACTATGAAACTAATTCAAGATGATATCGACGGTGTTGATGCTCTTAGACAAGGTGTTGTTCCTTTAATGTTTAAAATGGTTGATGCACTAGAGCAATTCATTGCTTTAGACCTACCATTCAATCTTGAAGCGCGTGAAACTCGTGTTCAACGCTTAAAAGATACATTAAACAGTGCTGAAGTTACATTAGCTGAAAAGTACCGTTTAATCCTTGATGCATACAATATTGAACGTGAATACGGTTCAAAACTTATTGCAGAAACAGGCCAATTAGAACTTGACGGTAAAGAAATCCTAGTTGATTTCTTAAATTTCGGTCGAGTAAGTTTATATGCTCAAAGCCAAGATCAAAAGTCGGCTTGGATGTATAACGAAGATTCTAAAAGCTGGGATAAGTTAGAAGATAGCTATCTTCGTAACTTAAGCAAAGCAATTAAACAGGCTCGTGGTCAAGGTGCTCCTGATCTATTCGCCTTACCAATCCCTGCTGCGGAGGCTGCGCAATAATGAAAAAGTTTATTACTACAGCAATCGTTGCTGCAACTCTGTCACTAACGTCTGGAATGGTTAGTGCTGCTGATGCACCAAAGACGATTGAACAATTGTTGAAACAAGTACAGACAGATCGTGCAAACGCAAGTAAAACAAACAAAAAGCGTGAAGCAGAGTTTTTGAATGAGCGTGGCGATAAAGCGGCTCTTTTAAAGCGTGAAAAATCAGCTTTAGCTGCTGAAACTCAACGTGGTAAAGATTTAGCTCAAGCTTTTACTGACAACGAACGTAAAATTGCACAACTAGAAGAAGATCGTAAGATTGCTTCTGGTGATTTAGGCGAAATGTTTGGTGTTGTTAAAGGTGAAGCCGGTGATTTTGCTGGTAAGTTAGTTTCATCTAACATTACTGCACAGTTCCCAGGTCGTGATGCATTTATTGCAGAACTAGGTGCTCGTAAAGAATTACCTAAAATTAACGAACTAGAGCAGTTTTGGGAAGCACAGCTTTTCGAAATGGTTGAATCTGGCAAAGTTGTTAGTTTTGATGCAGACGTTACAGGTTTAGACGGTAGTGTTCAGAACACCTCTGTTATTCGTGTTGGTGCATATAACTTATTAGCTGACGGTCAATATGTTGTTTACAACGCAGACCTTGGTTTAATTCAACAACTATCACAACAACCGGGTGGCGCTCAGGTTTCAAGTGTTAAGTCATTCACTAGTGCAACTTCAGGTTACGAAAAATTATTCGTTGACCCTGCACGTGGCGTATTACTTAGCGTATTCACTCAAAAAGCGACAATCGAAGAACGTATTGAAGCGGGTGGACCAATTGGTTACATCATTATTGGCTTACTTGTTCTTGGTGCTTTAATTTCGATTGAACGTCTAGTAACGCTATATGTTGTTGGTGCTAAAGTTAAAGCGCAACGTAAAGATATCAATAATCCAGGTAACAATGCATTAGGTCGTGTTCTTAAGGTTTACCAAGAGAACAAAGATGTTGATGTTGAAACACTTGAGTTGAAACTTGACGAAGCAATTTTGAAAGAAACACCTGCTCTTGAAGCTCGTATCTCAATCATTAAAGTACTAGCAGCTATCGCTCCAATGATGGGTCTACTAGGTACAGTAACGGGTATGATTGCAACCTTCCAAACAATTCAATTGTTCGGTACAGGTGACCCACGCTTAATGGCTGGTGGTATTTCAATGGCATTGATGACAACTGTTCAAGGTCTAGTTGCTGCACTACCATTAATGCTTATGCATGCAATCGTAGTAGCACGTAGTAAAACAGTGGTTCAAGTTCTTGAAGAGCAAAGCGCTGGTATTATTGCAGAGCATGCTGAGAAGAGGGCTGACTAATGATGCTAATCCTGATGGATGTTTGGGACTCTGTCAGGGGCTTCATGGCCACCGGAGGAGATATCCTCTGGCTGGTAGCGGCTGTACTATTCCTAATGTGGGTATTGATGCTAGAGCGCTTTTGGTATGTCAATTGGGTAGCACCAAAAGAGCATAAAGGTATTATTAACTTATGGAATAATCGAGAGGATTCAACCTCTTGGTATGCGCACCGTATCCGTGAAGCTTGGATGTCCCAAGCAAAACAAGATATGAATGCTCGTATGCTGATGATCAAAACCTTGGTAGCCATCTGTCCTATGATTGGTCTACTTGGTACCGTAACCGGAATGATTGCAGTGTTCGATGTGATGGCAGTTCATGGTACGAGTAACGCTCGTATGATGGCGGCTGGTATTTCAATGGCAACCATGCCGACAATGGCAGGAATGGTTGCAGCATTATCTGGTGTATTTTTTAGCACTCGATTAGATGCAAAAATGAAAATCAGTCTCGAAAAGCTTAAAGATAGCTTGCCACACCACTAGAGAGAGTATTTAAAATGGCACGTAAAAAGCATTTAAATGTAGAAGAAGAAGCACAAGTAGATATGACTCCGATGCTAGATATCGTGTTCATTATGCTTATCTTCTTTATTGTGACGACTTCGTTCATTAAGCCTTCAGGTCTTGATTATAAGAAACCTGAAGCTTCTACAGCGACACAACAGAAATCTGCAAACATCTTTATTGGTGTGAGTAAGACAGGCGTAATTAAGATGGAAAACCGTCAGGTTGACATCGAGCGTGTAACAGCAAACGTAGAACGTATGTTAGCTGAATCACCTGAAGCGGCTGTATTAATCGAAGCAGACCAAGAAGCCGAGCATGGCCTTGTAGTTAAGGTTATGGACAACGTTAAGAAAGCGGGTATCGATAAAATTTCGATTTCAGCGGGGAAAGACTAATATGCTGAGAGCAATAGTATCACTCATTTTAGGTGCTGCTGTTACTTTCGCCCTGTTTGTCTTCATGGCCTTCTTGGTCGGTGGCGGCGCCAAGCGCGCCGATACCAAAACTGATTCTCCTATTATTGAGATCAGTATGGATAAGCAGGATACGAAAGTTCAGGACAAGCCAAGGGTTAAACCGAAGCCACCAGCGCCACCTGAGCAACCACCAAAGCCGGATACGACTCCGCCTGACACGTCATCAGATATTGATACGAATATGGCATTTAATATGAGTGGTGTTGTGGCAGGCGGTGCTAGCACAGGTTTTAAACTTGGCAACATGATGACGCGAGACGGTGATGCAACACCAATTGTACGTATTGATCCTCAATACCCAATTGCTGCAGCACGTGATGGTAAAGAAGGTTATGTTCAACTTTCATTTACTATTAATGAACTCGGCGGAATCGAAGATGTTAAAGTTATTAAAGCTGAACCTAAACGTTTATTTAACCGCGAAGCAGTTAGAGCACTAAAGAAATGGAAATATAAGCCTAAGATCATTGATGGAAAAGCAATGAAAGTTCCTAATATGACAGTACAGCTTGATTTCTCATTGGATAAAGGAGGTAACTAATGCGTAAGATATCTACACTAGCTAGTGCGTTATTACTGACTTTATCATCTAGCTCTCTACTTGCTGTTTCAACAGCTCAAGCCGCTGAAAAGTGTCCGATTGATGACCGTCAATCTAGAGCTGTTGGTGCAAGTGCTGGTAAAAAAGTTCAAAAAGCTTTTGAAGAATATACAGAAGGCCGTCTGGACCAAGCGATTGAAATCTTATTAGAAGTTAATACTAAAAATGATTTCGATAAAGCGTATATCGATCGTATGATCGGTTCGTTTTATGCTGAAAAGGGTCAAATGGCGACAGCAGTTAAATACTTAAAAACTGCTGTTGATGCTGATATTCTTGGTGGTACAGATCATGCTGCGACATTACGTCTCTATGCTGATTTGTTACTTCAGGAAAAGAAGTTCAAAGACGCTATTCCTTACTACTACAAGTGGATGGATTTCACTTGTAAAGTTGACCCAGTAGTATACCGTCGTGTCGGTATTGCCTACAGTGAACTTAAACAGTGGGATAAAGTCCTTGAAGTAGCCGATAAAGGTCTTTCGTTAGTTGAAAAGCCTGATAAAGGCCTTTACCAAATGAAGTTGACTGCTTTCTTCAACCAGAAAAAGTATAAAGAAGCTGTAAAGATACTAGAAGTTATGGTGCCTTTATTCCAAGACGACAAACGTCTTTGGGTTCAGCTTGCTCAATTTTATTTGATGACTGAAGATTACACTAAGTCATTAGCAACTTATGATTTAGCTTATAAAAATGGTTTTCTTGAGTCTGACGGTAACATTACTCGTCTAGCTCAGCTTATGTCGCAAAACGGTGCTCCAATTAATGCTGCTAAGCTTTATGAAAAGCATATGAAATCTGGTTTAATCAAAGAGTCTGAAAAGACAATTAAGATTTTAGCCGGTTTCTATCATAATGCTAAGGACTTCACGAAAGCTGCTAAACTTTATGGCCAAGCCGCTGAGTTGTCAGGTGACGCTGATCTTTACCTTAAACAAGGTAAGATTTTAGCAATAGCTGAAAAGCCAAAATCTGCAATTCCTGTGTTTGAAAAGGCACTGTCAATTGGTTTAGATGAGCCAGGTGAAGCAGAACTTGAGTTAACATTAGCGCATTTAAGTTTGAAGCAGTATAAGTCTGCTTACAAACGTGCAAATCGAGCTGCTAAGTACAGCAAGACGAAGCGTAGTGCTAATAGCTATATTTCTTATATTAAAGAAAAAGCACGTATTAACAATATTACGTTATAATATTTGTTAATAAAAAAGCCCCTTTATGGGGCTTTTTTTATGCCTGTTAATCTTATAGTTATCTGTAATAATCAGTTTTCTTTGTTATCCTCTGTTACAGTTTTCTACTGGCTTTTAGTCGCTAAATTCCATAAATTACTCATAAAAATTAAAACTAGATTAACAATTGATTTCGGTAAACTTGTTGCCGCAAATAGGGAAATACCAATGAACAAAAATATTCTAGCAGTAGCTATTGCAGCTGTTGTTGCCTTATCAGCTTGTAACGATAAAAATATTACTAATAATGTTAGTAACAAAAATACTTCGACTACAGAAGCACCTGAATCTGCAACACAATCAGAAGCAGAGCGATATAACCAAATGGCTGATAGCTATTTTAAAGATTTATTGGCTTTAGAACCCATTTATGCCACATATGTAGGGGTTAATGATTACAACGATCAGTTTGGTGGTTCATTAACACCGGCCTACCTTAAGCAAAGACATGAGCTTAATTCTCGCTATTTAAAGCAAGCTAAATCAATTGATGTCGAGCAACTACCTGAAAACTTAGCGCTGAGTTTTGACATGTTTATCTATGATCGTCACATGGATTTAGTTGCTGAGTCTTATCCTGAATACTTGATGCCTATGAATCAGTTTTATAGCACTGTCATTAGTATGATTCAGTTAGGCAGCGGTGAGAGCGCTCAACCATTCAAAACAGTTGAAGACTATCAAAATTGGTTAGGTCGTCTAAAAGGTTTTATTAATTGGACTGTTTTAGCCCAATCTCAAATGGATGAAGGTATTAAGAGCAAAGTTGTGCTGCCTAAAGTGTTAGTTGAACGTATTATTCCTCAATTAGATGCTCAATTAGTTTCATCACCAAGTGAAAGCTTATTTTATGCGCCAGTTAATGCACTACCAGATGATTTTAGCGAAGCTGAAAAGAAAGCCATAACAGATGAATATAGTGTGTTAATTGAAGCTGATTTATTACCAGCATTAACACAATTACGAAATTACTTTAATGAGACGTATTTACCTCATGCTAGAGCATCTGACGGTTGGTGGGGACTTCCTAATGGTAAAGAATGGTACCAATCTCTAGCCAATAGCCATACAACAACAAAAATGTCAGTAGATGAAATTCATCAAATTGGTTTGTCTGAAGTAAAACGTATTTTAACTGAAATGGATGTGGTGAGAGAACAAGTAAAATTTGAAGGCGATTTAACTGCGTTTTTTGCATCATTAGGGAGTGAACCTGAATACTTCTTCAGTGAAAGACAGGGGCTTATTGATGGTTATATGTCGTTGAAAGATGACATTAATAAAGAGTTACCAAAATACTTCAATGTTATGCCCAAAGCAGATTATGTAGTAAAACCTGTTGAAAGCTTTAGAGAACAATCAGCAGCAGGCGCTTCTTATCAATCTCCAGCTGTGGATGGGTCTCGCCCTGGTGTGTTTTACATCAACACTTATAACCTAAAAGCTCAACCAAAGTGGGGCATGACGACGCTCTCTTTACATGAAGCCGCTCCTGGTCATCATTTTCAAATTGCCATCAAGCAAGAGCTTACTGGTATACCTGAATTTCAACGCTTTCAAGGTTACACGGCATTTGAAGAAGGTTGGGCGTTATATGCGGAATATTTAGGGATCGAAATGGGCCTATTTAATGACCCTTACCAATATTTCGGTAAGCTGTCAGATGAAATGTTACGTGCAATGCGCTTAGTGGTCGATACTGGTCTGCATGCTAAAGGTTGGAGTCGAGAGCAGGCAATTCAATACATGAAAGATAACTCGCCAATGGCGGAGTCAGATATTGTCGCCGAGGTTGAACGGTATATGGCAATTCCAGGCCAAGCCTTATCTTATAAAATCGGTCAACTTACGATTTTGAAGCTAAGAGCTGATGCTGAAGAGCAACTGGGTGAGAAATTTGATCTGAAAGGTTTTCATGACCAAATATTAACCACTGGTTCATTACCAATGGCGGTTATGGAGAAAAAGATTGCACGTTGGGTTGAAACTGAATTGGCAAAATAGTTAATTACTGTTAGCTTAGCGATTGTTATTTAAATTTAGGGAGCAATTGATGCTCCCTAATATTTTACGTTTTATTATTTAAAAGTAGGGGTTCACCATGGTACAGGCAACAGCAAGACACCTTTTAGTTAGTTCAGAAGAGCAGTGTGAACAATTGAAGCAACAAATCGTTGCAGGTGCTGATTTCGCTGAAATCGCAAAAGCGAACTCTTCTTGTCCTTCAGGTGCGCAAGGCGGTGAATTGGGTTCATTTGGTCCTGGAATGATGGTTCGTGAATTTGATGAAGTGGTATTTAGTGCTCCATTAAATGAAGTGCAGGGTCCTGTAAAAACTCAATTTGGTTATCACCTGCTTGAGGTGACTAGCCGCGGTTAATTCAACATTAATCGTTGAAGGCAGCTTCGGCTGCCTTTTTTGTCTTTAAAATATGAAGCGCATAAGGAATGTGAAATGGTTGAACTGTATACGGATAGGTTAGTGATCAGAACAATTAAAAAGGAAGATTGGGCTAATGTTTTCGCCATAAATTCAGACCCATCGGTTTTGAAATATATTAGGGAATTTACTTCAGAAGAAGATATTAAAACTACTTTTGAGCAACGCTTATTACCTTGGGATTTTCAATCAGGTAAATGGCTAACATTGGTTATTGAAACTGTTGATACTCATGAATTTGTTGGATTAACGGGATTCATTCGTGATTGTGAAATAATGAATAGGGCTGAAGTGGGTTACTTGATCACACCGAGTAAGCAGGGATTTGGTTATGGTACAGAAAGTCTTAAAGCGGTAATTGATTGGGGAATTTTCCAGTTTAATATTGAAAAGTTTATTGGTCATTGCGCGGTAAAGAATAATGCTTCAGCACAAGTCATGAAAAAGTGTGGTTTCATTGAGGAAGGTTTGCTTAGAGAAAACCATAGAATCGGTGATGTGAAAATTGATGAACACGTATTTGGCTTGCTTCAATCTGACATACGTTCATAAGCCTAGATAACACGAAAGACAACACGAATTTCTTTTATCTGTAAATTTACAAAATTAATACACAAAATATCTTCTTAAACATGGATATTTATCACATAATTACCAATACAATTGAAAACTATTCTCGTTTCCACTTACAAAACATGATCTAGGTAAAGGTATTGCTTACATGGCTCATATAAAATCAGCCCATAACAAAATTTTTGAACGCAAGGTGAATGTCTAATGAAGCTCAGTGAACTCAACCCCGGAGACACGGCGAAGATTGCTGAAATCGGTCAACTCTCTTTACCTCAAACGGTAAAGCGTAAATTGTTATCAATGGGGATTACACCTCATACAGCGTTCAAAATGCTCCGCCGTGCACCGATGGGATCAGGCGTTGAATTAGAGTTACGAGGCAGCCGTTTATGTATGCGCCGTGATTTAGCGGATATTATTGAGGTGGTAGTAACAAATGACTAAAGAATTCCATTGCGTAACAGTAGGCAACCCAAATGCAGGTAAGTCTACTTTATTTAATGCTTTGACAGGTTCTAACCAGCAAGTGGGGAACTGGTCTGGCGTGACTGTTGAGAAAAAAACAGGTTATTTCACCCTAGATAGTACAGATGTTCATTTAACAGATTTACCGGGAATATATGATTTACTACCAGCTGGCAATAGTTGTGACTGTTCTTTAGATGAGCAAATTGCACAACAATATCTCGCTGAGCAACGTGTTGACGGCATCATTAATTTAGTTGATGCGACAAACATTGAAAGACACCTTTACTTAACCGTACAACTTAGAGAGCTTGGTGTTCCTATGGTTGTGGTGCTTAATAAAATCGACGCTGCCAAAAAATTGGGTATCAATACTGATTTAGCGTTAATGAGTAAAGAGTTAGGTTGTCCTGTCATTGCTGTTTGCTCACGAAAAGAAGCAGACGTAAAGCAAGTGCAAGATCAAGTATTAAGATTATTAAATGGTGAAATAACTGAATCACCGCTTATGCTTCAATACGATGAAAGTATTGAGTCAGGCGTAAAAACTTTACAGCGCCATTCAGAAGAGCTCAGCCGCGGTCGTGCATTAGCTATGTTGGGCAATGGTAATGGTTGCGGTCAATGTGATAGCACTAACCTTAAAGATGTTGTCAAAGAATGCACCCAAATAGCAGAACAATCAGGTACTGATATTGAAGTATTGGTAGCTACAACACGGTTTGATTTCGTTCAAAAAGTTTTCGATGGTTCAGTTGATATTGCAGGGCACGAAAGTGCCAGTGACAAGTTAGATAAAGTATTATTACACCCGGTTTTAGGGGTGCCAGTATTCTTATTTGTTATGTACTTGATGTTCATGTTCAGTATCAATGTTGGTAGTGCATTTATCGATTTCTTCGATATCGCTGCAGGTGCTGTATTTGTTGATCAGTTCGGTGCACTACTAGAGTCGATTGGTTCGCCAGTTTGGCTTGTAACAATCCTTGCAGGCGGTATTGGCCAGGGTATCCAAACAGTAGCGACTTTTATTCCTGTCATTGCAGCGCTCTTTTTAGCCTTGTCAGTATTAGAAGCGTCGGGTTACATGTCTAGAGCCGCTTTTGTGGTCGACGGTTTGATGCGTCGTATCGGTCTTCCGGGTAAAGCATTCGTTCCAATGATTGTTGGTTTTGGTTGTTCAGTACCAGCGATTATGGCTACCCGTACTTTAGGCAGTGAAAGAGAAAGAATCGTGACAGGCATGATGGCGCCATTCATGTCTTGTGGTGCACGTTTACCGGTTTACGCATTGTTTGCTGCTGCGTTTTTTCCTGAGTCAGGACAAAACTTAGTCTTTTTACTTTATATCATCGGTATTATTGCTGCAGTGGGTACAGGTTTATTACTAAGAAGCACTGTATTACCAGGTAGTAGCAGCGCGGTTGTAATGGAATTGCCTAGCTATGAAATGCCTAAGCTTAAAGCAGTTTTTTCTCGTACAACTAAGCGTACAAAAAGTTTTATTTTAGGTGCAGGTAAAACCATTGTGATTGTGGTGACCTTGCTTAACTTTGTAAATGCTATTGGTACAGATGGTAGCTTTGGTCATGAAGACAGTAAAGAATCTGTATTAAGTGTATTAAGCCAAAAAGTCACTCCGTTATTCTCGCCAATGGGTGTTGAGCAAGATAACTGGCCAGCAACAGTAGGTATTATTACAGGTATTTTTGCGAAAGAAGCTGTTGTAGGCACATTAAACAGTCTTTATTCAGATCCATCTGATGGTGATGAAGAGCTTGCAAGCCTTTCTGAAAGCTTCTCAGAAGCATTAGGTACAATTCCTGAGAACCTATTTGGTATTGCACCTGAGGATCCATTGTCATTAGATGTGGGTAATGTTGAAAGTATTGAAGAAGCTGCTGAGGAGCAGGGCGTGGATCGCTCAACGTTTAGCGCACTTCAAGCTGGCTTTACCACTAAGGTGGCTGCATTTTCTTACCTATTATTCGTATTGCTATATACGCCTTGTGTTGCTGCAATGGGTGCATTAGTGAATGAGTTCGGTAACAAGTGGGCTCGATTCGCGGCTTTATGGACATTTGCTTTAGCTTACGGCAGTGCTACCGTGGTGTATCAAGGTGCTAATATTGCCAAACACCCAGTGCAATCGGTCAGCTGGATTTCATTCTTTACTATTGCTTTAGTGGGCTATTATTTCTGGCTTAAGAAACAAGGTAAAAAGAACCAACAGATTATTCCAGGTGTAAGAGTTATCACTGAATAAGCCTTTTTAATGTTCAAATTAAAACCAGCATTTTGATAAATGCTGGTTTTTTGTTTTTAGACTATTATTTTTATCAAACAGGCATTGTAACTCGCGTAAAACTGTAGGATCATCGAAGGTCTGAAAATTTTACCATCGTGCACTAAGAGGAACTCCATGAGTCAAGTGGACAACGAAGTACGTCCAAGTAACTTCATACGTAATATCATTGATGAAGACTTAAAAAGTGGCAAGCACACTAGTGTGCAAACCCGTTTCCCGCCAGAGCCAAATGGTTTTTTACATATTGGTCATGCGAAGTCTATTTGTTTGAATTTTGGTATTGCACAAGATTATCAAGGTCAGTGTAACTTGCGCTTTGATGATACCAATCCTGAAAAAGAAGATATCGATTATGTTCATTCAATTCAGGATGACGTTCGTTGGTTAGGTTTCGATTGGTCTGGTGAAATTCGTTATTCGTCTAATTATTTTGATCAACTACACCAGTATGCGGTGGAGTTAATCACTAAAGGTCTGGCTTATGTCTGTTTCTTAAATGCAGAAGAAACGCGTGAGTACCGTGGCACATTAAAAGAGCCTGGTAAGAACAGTCCTTATCGCGACACTTCTGTTGAAGAAAACTTAGCGTTATTTGAGAAAATGCGTTTAGGAGAATTCAAAGAAGGTGAATGTGCACTAAGAGCTAAAATTGACATGGCTTCGCCGTTCATGTGTATGCGCGACCCTGTCATTTATCGTATTCGCTTTGCACATCATCACCAAACCGGTGATAAGTGGTGTATTTACCCAATGTACGACTTTACTCATTGTATTTCTGATGCCATTGAAAATATTACGCATTCATTATGTACCTTAGAGTTTCAAGATAACCGTCGTTTGTACGATTGGGTATTAGATCATTTGGATGATTTCAATCAGCCTAACCGTACTCGTCAATATGAGTTTTCAAGATTGAATCTTGAATACACTTTGATGTCAAAACGTAAATTGAACGACCTAGTGACTAATAATTTAGTTAACGGCTGGGATGACCCTCGCATGCCTACTATTGCAGGGTTACGTCGTAGAGGTTATACACCTGCATCGATTCGAGAATTCTGTCAACGCATTGGTGTGACCAAGCAAGAAAACTTGATTGAAGGTGGTGTTCTAGATGCTTGTATTCGTGAAGAATTAAACGAAAATGCACCGAGAGCAATGGCTGTATTGAGACCAATTAAAGTGGTTATTGAGAATTATCCTTCAGCAACGCCTGAAACGATCAATGCACCAATGCACCCTAATAAACCAGAAATGGGTACGCGCGAATTAGCTTTTGGTAAAGAGTTATTTATCGATGCGGAAGATTTTCGTGAATCAGCAAATAAGCATTTCAAACGCCTAGTATTAGGCAAAGAAGTTCGTTTACGTAATGCTTATGTGATTAAAGCTGAGCGCTTTGAACAAGATGACGAAGGTAATGTCACAACGGTTTATTGTACTTACGATAACGAAACCTTGGGTAAGAACCCAAGTGACGGTCGTAAAGTAAAAGGCGTGATTCATTGGGTCGAAGCAAGTACTGCTAAACCTGCTGAGTTCCGCATTTATAATCGTTTATTTACTGATGCAACCCCAGCTGCATTCGATACTATTGATGAAGTTATCAATAGTGAATCATTGGTTGTCTTACAGGGAGTTGCAGAAGCAGGCCTAGTGAGTGCTGAAGCTGAAAAAGCTTATCAGTTTGAGCGTGAAGGCTACTTCTGTGCGGACAATAAAGATTCTAGTAAAGAGCATTTAGTGTTCAATTTGACTGTGCCATTGCGTGACTCTTTCGCATAATCAGTCAATATAGCAGTTAATGCCTCGTTGCTTAAAACGGGATTTAAAATTAAAAATGCCAGAGTGAATACTCTGGCATTTTTTTATTAGCATTTAAAAGCTCAAAAGCTAATTGAAAATAAGTTATTGATTAGCTGTTATCAAATGTAGCGGAGCACTTTCGCTGAGATAAGCTTCATCTACTTGTTCAAGTTTATTGAATCGAATCATTTGTTGAATTCCATCAATATATGCCTGGCCTCGTTCCGAGTATTTATCCAATGTATTGGCTAACTCTAAACCTGTAATTGGCTGATTATTTGCTCTTAAATCTCTTCGTAGCTCACGTAATTTCAAATAGGCAGCATTAGTGTTGATATTGAGCATATAGCCTTCAACAGAAGCTTGAGGCGTGTCAAAACGAGCTAAGCCATAATTGCCTAACTCTTTTCGTTGTTGTTTTGGGATCATGCCATTGCCACTGAAGTCCCATTGGCCAAAGAAAGCATTACCTTCAAGAGTAAACCTCGAGGTTGCCCAGCCGCTTTCTTCTGCCGCCTGAGCCAATACTAGAGAAGGTGGCATGATATCAACACGTTTTAATAGCTGCTGGCGTTGATCTTCGGTTATTGTTTCAACTGGATCACTAATGACTCGGTATTTACGAGCAATAGTGATCAGTTGCTCATCATTTAAGGAAGCCTCATTAACTGTTTCTCTTTCTATTGTTATGTTCTCATTGCTGATAAGAATAAGTGGCGCCATTAACCTAAAAAACACCATTTTTTTTAGTTGTACCGGTATTTCATTAGATGTTTGTTGCCATTTCTCGCTGACACTTTCAAACGTTAAGCGAGGGACCTCTCTAACTCCAGCGGCCCAACTTTCTGTGTTGTAATTAAGTGAGTTAAACAATTCGATTAGTTCATCTAAAGAGTTCAAACTAATGTCTTTAGCAGGTGGTTGGCTACTCTTGTTTATTACAGGTTTAGGCTTTGCATTAGCAAGCTTGGTATTTGAAGGTAAGGTACTTGAAGGTTCGGTATTAGCAGATTTGCTAGGTGACTTTGCAACATATGAATTATTCTCTTGCTCAACTGGCGAAGGAGGAGATTTTACCCAGTAATTAATGGCAAAAAGACTGGCTAGGAGTAATACAACAAAGAGTATTTTTTGGTAGGTGTTTTTGGTCATATTTTATCCTAAACATAATTATTTCAAACTGCGCGAAAAACGCTAAGTCATTTACGCAATAAAAAAGGCGCCGAAAGCGCCTTTAATTATAGTATATAAATACTTATTGCATCATAGGTCCAAAGCCTAAGCTCCATAAAATAACGCTACTTCCCATTAAGCCGACTAATAACACGAGTCCTGCTGTCACTACAGAGCTGGCATAAATAAAGCCTTTTTCTTCGGGAATATTCATGATGATAGGTACGCCTGCATAGAGTAAATATACAGAGTAGGCTAAACCAGCAAGTCCAACCAGCATGATAAACCATAACACTGGATATAAAACTGAAATACCGACCATGAATAATGGTGTCGCTGTGTAAGCTGCTAATTCTAAGGCTTGAGTGAATGTTGGAGAGGCGTCGAAGGTCTTAGCCATCCAATAAGATAAATAAGCTAGCGCTAAAACACCGCCAATTAATCCGAAATACATACCCACAGACATAAACATTGCACTTTGTGGGGTTAAAAATAATGGTTCACCATTTGCAGGGTGCCATCCAATATAAGCTGTTGCGATAAAGCTGCATACTGCAGGAATTAATGCGATAAGTAAGATGTGACTGAGACTGCTTTTGACAGCCTCATGGTTGCGTTCAATTGTTTTCCACTCTTCCTTCGGATGAGTGTATAGCCCCATTAAGTGATTTAGTATCATTGTTATTATCCTTGTTTAGCATTCATACATAGCTCGCCAAACTTCAGACGAACTGATCATAGCCCCATATATCAACCGCCTTAATCAGTCCAACACATACTGTCTTAAATGCTCTGCTTTTTGAGCGATTTAATCACAGTAATAACTTCATCCCTATAGAAGTTTATCCATTAAAGGCAATCGAAATACAACTTTAGCAACTATTGTTACGAAGATGTATAGACTATTTATTGAACATAAGCATCGATTCGTCAAGGGTTAATCGTGTTTTATCTGTAGAAATATCCTCAACGAAGGTAAAATACGTTCAAACCCTAACAAAAGTTTAAGTACATGCAGCAATTATTGGCGCCCATTTATCGTTTTTTAAAGTGTGAGACACCAGATAGTTGGATTAAAAAAGCGAGCCATTCTGATAATCTATCGGTTATATTACGCGACCATTTACTTTGTGAGCTTAAAGCGGCGCAAAGTGCGATGTTCCTTATTCGGAAATACGCTGTAGATAAAGAAAGTGCTAATAGATTAACTGAGTGGGTTAAACCTTATGAAGAGTTTGCTTACAAACGTATTGGCGATCTAAGCTCTTTAAAAGGTAAAAGTAATATTACCAAGCAAGTTACTGTGAGAGAAAACTGTCCTTATGGACAAGATCTCGTTGATAAAATGGTGATGCTGATTAAAGAAGAATTACATCATTTCTATCAAGTCATGGAGCTGATGGAAAAAAAGAATGTCCCTTATGAACTTCTTGAAGCGGGTCGCTATGCTAAAGGCATGATGAAGCATGTTAAAACGTTTGAACCTGATGCATTAGTCGATAAGTTAATTATTGGAGCGTTTATTGAAGCCCGGTCGTGTGAGCGTTTTGCAAAACTTGCTCCACACCTTGATGCTGATTTAGAAAAATTTTATATCTCTTTACTTCGCTCTGAAGCGCGGCATTACCAAGACTACTTATCACTTGCAGAGTCTATTTCAGGCAAAGATATCAGTGAAAGGGTCGCTTTTTTTGCCACTGTAGAAGCAGATTTGATTTTATTGCCCGACGAAGACTTTAAGTTTCATAGTGGCTTACCTGTTTAAACCTCAAGACAATCAGTTTAATCAGAGCGTGATTGCTAACCATAGGATGATTTAGTGCGATTATTGGTTGGCTGAATAAAAGTTATCAGCAACTAGAGCTGATTATTTTTTAGCAGAGAAGGGCAGTTGCTGTAATTCAGCACTGTCTTTTTTTACAATTAAAATGCTGCCTTGATCGTACCAATCACCGACAACGATACGTTGTTTATTATTGTTTAACTCATGAATGGCTGGGCGATGAGTGTGGCCGTGGATCATTCTTTGGCAATCAGTGTCACTGAGTAATGCATCAACCGCTGTTTGCTCAACATCCATAATCACATAGCTTTTATCTTTATTGCCATTTTGACTTTTGTGCCTGATATCAGCTGCAATTTTTTGTCTAGTTGACTTAGGTAAGTGGCAATATATCCATTTCACAATGGCCGAATTTCTAAAGCGGCGAAAACGCTGATAAGACTTATCAAGAGTACATAAGCTATCACCATGCAGCACAACCGTTTTGATGCCATATAAATCGAGTATTTTAATCTCTGGTAGCAATTGCATGCCAGATTTAGCAGCAAATTCTTTGCCTATCATGAAATCACGATTACCATGAATAAAAAACACTGGCATGTTTTCAGACACTTGTTTGATGTGCGCCGCTATGACGTCAGTAAATGGTTCAGCAATGTCATCACTGGTCCAAACTTCAAACAAATCACCAATGATATACATCGCCTCAACGTCAGATAAATCTGAATCGAGGTAATCGATAAAGGCTTGTGAGATATCAGGACGATCTGCACTTAAGTGCAAATCGCCCATAAATACAGTATGCACTATTGATTATTCAGCAATAGACGCACTGTTGATGACTACTGCTTCCAGTGGTACATCTTGATGCATACCACGGTTACCCGTGCTAACACCTTTAATTTTTTCTACGATGTCCATGCCTTCAACTACTTCAGCAAATACACAGTAACCCCAACCTTGGCCAGTTTCTGCTTTGTGATCTAAGAAAGTGTTGTCGCTAACGTTAATGAAGAACTGCGCAGTCGCCGAATGCGGATCAGAAGTACGCGCCATTGCTAATGTGCCAACTTTGTTTGATAGGCCGTTATTCGCTTCATTCTTTACAGCAGCGTTAGGTGTTTTCTGAACCATATCTTCAGTGAAACCACCACCTTGAACCATAAAACCATCAATCACACGGTGAAAAACGGTACCGTCGTAAAAACCGTCTTTAACGTACTTGATGAAATTTTCAACAGTAAGAGGCGCTTTTTCAGCATTTAGAGCAATTTTGATGTCGCCCATGTTTGTGTGCAAAGTGATCATATTTAAATACCTAGATAAAAATTGTTGCGCGATTCTAACTTATCTAACTTGAGGCTTAAAGTGCAGTGTTCAAAACAGTGTTGCTCATGATAGACTTTGTTCCCATTATATTGGTATTAAAACGAGTAAAAGAGAACCATCGATGTTGAAAATTTACAATAGTATGAGTCGTGAAAAGCAAGAATTTAAGCCGATTAATCCAGGCAAAATTGACATGTATGTATGTGGGATCACCATATACGATTTATGTCACATTGGTCATGGTCGTACTTTTGTTTCTTTCGATATGATTGTTCGTTACTTACGTTACCGTGGTTATGACGTGAATTACCTTCGTAATATTACTGACGTTGATGACAAAATCATTAAACGTGCTGCTGAAAACAAAGAAAGTTGCGATACGTTAACAGAGCGTTTGATTGGCGAAATGCATAATGATTTCGATTCATTAAACATGATGCGCCCAGATTTCGAACCTCGCGCGACATTACATATCGATGAAATTATCGAAATGGTTGAAACATTAATTGCCAAAGAGCATGCTTATGTCTCTGATAATGGCGATGTGTTATTCAGTGTGTCTTCTTATGCGCAATACGGACGCCTATCAGGGCAAAACCTTGAGCAACTTCAAGCTGGTGCGCGTGTAGAAGTAGAAGATACTAAGCGCGATCCTATGGATTTTGTATTATGGAAAATGTCTAAACCAGGTGAGCCAACATGGGAATCGCCATGGGGACCAGGTCGTCCGGGCTGGCACATCGAATGTTCAGCAATGAACAGTAAGCATTTAGGCGAGCATTTTGATATTCATGGCGGCGGTAGTGATTTACAGTTCCCCCATCATGAAAATGAAATCGCTCAATCCTGCTGTGCCCATGGTTCACAATATGTGAACTACTGGATGCATACAGGTATGGTCATGGTTGATAAAGAAAAAATGTCTAAGTCATTAGGCAATTTCTTTACTATTCGTGATGTATTAGCGCATTACGACCCTGAAACGGTTCGTTATTTCTTACTGTCTGGTCATTACCGTAGCCAGTTAAATTACTCTGAAGATAACTTGAAGCAGGCAAAGTCTGCACTTGAGCGCATTTATACTTCGCTTAAAGGGTTAGATTTAACTGTTGCCGCAGCGCCTGCACAAGAATTTATTGCCAAATTTAACACAGCGATGGATGATGATTTTAATACGCCTGAAGCCTATTCAGTTATTTTTGAAATGGTACGCGAAATTAATCGTTTGAAATTAGTCGATATGACACAAGCAAGTGCGTTAGGTGTGAGCCTAAAATCCTTGACTGATGTATTAGGCTTAATCAATCGCGACGTTGATACTTTCTTCCAAGGTGAAGGAAGTGATGACGAAGTTGCAGAGATTGAAGCGCTTATTGTTGAGCGTAATCGTGCTCGTACAGAAAAAGACTGGCCTGCAGCAGATGCGGCGCGCGATAGACTAAACGCATTAAATGTTGTTTTAGAAGATGGCGAAGAAGGCACGACTTGGCGTAAAAAGTCGTAATCCAAACTGAAAGTTAAGTCTTAAATAACAAAGCCTGCTCATTGAGCAGGCTTTTTTGTGGGGGCGAATAAACGAATAATCAGTTAATTCAGATGAGCACAGTAAATTGATTAGTCGTGATATTGCTCAGCGGCATACAAGGTATTTTCAAGTAAGCTTGCAATCGTCATAGGGCCCACACCACCAGGTACAGGCGTGATAAATGCGGCTTTTTTCGCAGCGACATCAAATTCTACATCACCCACAAGCTTGCCGCTTTCTAGTCGATTAATACCCACATCAATAACAATAGCGCCAGGCTTAATCCAATCACCAGGGATAAACCCAGGTTTACCCACTGCAACAACCAGTAAATCGGCCTGACGTACTTTTTGTTCAAGGTTCTGAGTAAAGCGATGACATGTTGTGGTTGTACACCCTGCAAGTAATAACTCTAGTGTCATTGGACGACCGACAATATTTGATGCACCTACAATGGTTGCATCTAAACCGTAGGTGTCAATTCCTGTCGATTTGATTAAGGTGATAATGCCTTTTGGCGTGCATGAGCGAAGTACTGGGATACGCTGAGCTAAGCGCCCTACATTGTATGGGTGGAAACCATCAACGTCTTTATCAGGTCTGATACGCTCAATGACTTTCGAGTCTTCAATATGATCAGGTAATGGCAACTGTACTAATATGCCATCGATTTTTGGATCGTCATTACATTGATCAATCAGTGCAAGCAGTTCTGCTTCTGTTGTGGTGGTTTCAAGGTCATAAGAGTATGACTCAAACCCAACTTCTTCACAGGCGCGACGTTTACTGCCAACATAAACCTGTGATGCCGCATCAGCGCCAACTAAAATTACAGCAAGACCAGGAACACGTTTTCCAGCTGCTTTGCGCGTCAATACTTTTTCTTTTAATGTGGTTCTTATAGATTGAGCTATCGCTTTGCCATCAATGTTTTGGGCTGTCATGTGTGTATAGTTTCCTTTATATGGCGCGATTGAGGTAAAATTTAACGTGGCGTATTCTACCAGTCAGGCATAGGCATGTCATGAATAATGGCTAAACGATTTATTAAAAACAGAATTTTTTGTTTGTAAAAACAGCAGATGAACCAGTTTGTAAAAAAAGTCGTTGACGATATTAAAGTGACTCGCTAATATGCGCTCCGTTCTCACAGATAAGCCGATTAGGGCAACTTAATAATTATTTGCAGTAGACATCTCGGTGATTAGCGCAGCCCGGTAGCGCATCTCGTTTGGGACGAGAGGGTCAGAGGTTCGAATCCTCTATCACCGACCAATTTTATATTTGTAAAGCATAGGCTTTGCGAATAAGCTTGAAACATAAGTTGAAGACCAAATCAATTTATTAAGCTTACAGGTTATACAGATAATATTTGTAAACCATGCGCCACTAGCTCAGCTGGATAGAGCAACGCCCTTCTAAGGCGTGGGTCTCAGGTTCGAATCCTGAGTGGCGTACCATATTATGGTGATTGTAGCTCAGTTGGTAGAGCCCCGGATTGTGATTCCGGTTGTCGTGGGTTCGAGCCCCATCAGTCACCCCAAATTTTGCATTAAAAATGCACGATTGTAGAGAAAGCGACCTTAGGTCGCTTTTTTTATGTCTAAAATCCCCATTTTACCCCGTTTTCACACTCGACTCAGCAGTAAACCGTCGCTATAATGTCGCGTCTTGATAAATATCTAATACGAATTACTACGGGTAATGGCGCTGAAAAGCTGCTGTATCGCACTTTTATTAGTAAACATTAATCATCAAGAAATGAATATTTAATAGTTGAGCTTTCGACTATTACAAAGGACGTCAGACATATTTCGAGGTAAAACAATGCAAGTTTCTGTTGAAACAACTCAAGGCCTAGAACGTCGCCTAACAATTTCTGTTCCTGCTGAACAAATTGAGAAATTAGTTAAAGACAACTTATTACGTGAAGCGAAACGTGCAAAAATTTCAGGTTTCCGTCCAGGTAAAGTACCTGTATCTGTGATCAACCAACGTTACGGTGCAGCTATCCGTCAAGATGTGACTGGTGAAGTAATGCAACGCAACTTCATTGAAGCGATCATGGCTGAGAAGTTAAACCCAGCTGGCGCACCTGTTTTCGCTCCAGGCGAAAATGAAGGCGAAAACTTCGTCTTCGTTGCGACTTTCGAAATCTACCCAGAAGTTGAGTTAACTGGTTTAGATGCAATCGCAGTTGAGCAACCACAAGCTGAAGTTAATGACGCTGACGTTGATACAATGATTGAAACGCTTCGCAAGCAACACGCCACGTTCGCTGTAGTTGAAACTGCTGCTGAAGAAGGCAACAAAGCTAAAATGAACTTCGTAGGTTCAGTAGACGGTGAAGAATTTGAAGGCGGCAAAGCTGACGACTTCGAACTAGAGCTTGGTAGCAACCGTATGATCCCAGGTTTTGAAGCTGGTGTTATTGGTCATAAAGCCGGTGATGAATTCGAAATCGAAGTGACTTTCCCTGAAGATTACCATGCTGAAAACTTAAAAGGTAAAGCGGCTAAGTTCGTTATTACCCTTACTGAAGTTCAAGCTGCAGAATTACCAGAAGTTAACGATGAGTTCGCTTCTTTATTCGGTATCGCTGAAGGTGGCTTAGAAGCGCTTAAAGCTGAAATCCGTAAAAACATGACTCGTGAACTTGAACAAGCGCTTAAAGCAAATGTTAAAGAACAAGTTATCGAAGGCTTATTATCAGCTAACGAAATCACAATTCCTTCAGCATTAGTTGATGGTGAAGTGAATGTACTTCGTCAACAAGCAATGCAGCGTTTTGGTGGTCAAACTGAAAACATGCCTGAGCTTCCAGCTGATTTGTTCACTGAACAAGCTGAGCGTCGTGTAAAAGTAGGTTTACTTTTAGGTGAAGTTATTAAGACTAATGAACTTCAAGCTGAAGACGAACGTGTTCAAGGTTTGATCGCTTCAATGGCTTCTGCTTACGAAGATCCAAGTGAAGTTGTTGAATATTACAATGGCAACAAAGAGCTTATGCAAAACATGCGCAACGTAGCGCTTGAAGAGCAAGCTGTTGAAGTTTTATTAAAATCTGCAAAAGTGACACTTAAAGATGTCGAATTTGAAGAATTTATGAACAAGGCAACAGGTAAAGCGTAACCTTCGCTTGACTTGATTGGCGGTTCGCCATTTAATGGCTCGTATGAGGTTCCTCATACGAGCCATTTTTATTTTAGGGAAGCATAAAATGCATAAAGCGCCAGAATCTGTACTCAATGCTCTTGTACCTATGGTTGTTGAACAAACGGCTAAAGGTGAGCGTTCATATGATATTTACTCTCGTTTATTAAAAGAGCGAGTAATTTTCTTGGTTGGCCAAGTGGAAGAGCACATGGCTAACTTGATCGTGGCGCAACTATTGTTCCTAGAATCAGAAAGCCCAGACAAAGATATATCTATCTATATTAATTCACCTGGCGGCTCAGTTACTGCCGGTATGGCAATTTACGATACTATGCAATTCATTAAGCCGAATGTAAGTACTGTATGTATTGGCCAAGCATGTAGCATGGGTGCGTTTTTATTAGCAGGCGGAGCAGAAGGTAAGCGTCATTGTTTACCTAATTCACGTGTGATGATCCATCAACCACTTGGTGGTTTCCAAGGTCAAGCATCGGATATCGCAATTCATGCTCAAGAAATCTTAGGCATTAAGAATAAATTAAACGAAATGTTAGCTGAGCATACTGGTCAACCGATTGAAGTTATTGAGCGTGATACAGACCGTGATAACTTTATGAGTGCGCAAGAAGCTGCTGATTATGGATTAGTTGATTCAGTTTTTGAAAAGCGTAGCTGATCTTTAGGCCTGAGTAGGCTATTCTGTGATGAATAGCGTATAAAAAATATTTGACTGTTCCTGTGCAGGTTATTAATTGTACAGATGGTTTTCTAAAAACAGTGAACAGGCTGCAACAGAGGTAGGGTAATGGGCGATAACAAAAGTACCGGTGACAGTGGCAAACTACTGTACTGCTCTTTTTGCGGAAAAAGCCAACATGAAGTTAGAAAGCTAATCGCTGGACCTTCAGTATATGTTTGTGACGAGTGTGTCGAGCTTTGTAATGACATCATTCGCGAAGAAATTAAAGAAATATCGCCTAAGCGCGATCATGATAAATTACCAACACCACATGAATTACGAACTCATCTAGATGATTACGTAATCGGTCAAAATCAGGCCAAGAAAGTGTTGTCGGTAGCAGTTTATAACCACTATAAACGTTTGCGTAATGGCACACCGATTGAAGGTGTTGAATTAGGTAAAAGTAATATTCTACTTATCGGTCCAACCGGTAGTGGTAAAACGTTACTTGCTGAAACGTTAGCGCGCTCTTTAGATGTGCCATTCACGATGGCCGATGCGACTACGTTAACTGAAGCCGGTTATGTGGGTGAAGATGTCGAGAACATCATTCAGAAACTACTACAAAAGTGTGACTACGACGTTGAAAAAGCGGAACGTGGTATTGTTTACATCGATGAAATCGATAAGATCAGCCGTAAATCTGATAACCCTTCAATAACACGTGATGTGTCAGGTGAAGGTGTTCAGCAGGCCTTATTGAAATTAATTGAAGGTACTGTTGCTTCTGTTCCTCCGCAAGGCGGTCGTAAGCATCCACAGCAAGAGTTTTTACAGGTTGATACCTCTAAGATCTTATTTATCTGTGGTGGTGCGTTTGCTGGACTTGAAAAAGTGATTGAGCAACGCGGCTTAACAGGAACAGGTATTGGCTTTGGCGCTGAAGTCAAAGGCGAAGCTGACAAAACGACGATTTCACAAACGCTAGGTAAAGTTGAGCCAGAAGATTTAATCAAATTTGGTTTGATCCCTGAGTTCATCGGCCGTTTACCTGTTGTTGCAACGCTAACAGAGTTAGATGAAGCAGCTTTGGTACAAATTTTATCTCAACCTAAAAATGCACTGACGAAACAATATGGTGCGTTATTTGAGATGGAAGAGGTAGAGTTAGAGTTCCGTGAAGATGCACTTAAAGCGATTGCCCATAAAGCAATGACGCGTAAAACAGGTGCTCGTGGTCTACGCTCAATCATCGAAGATATCTTGTTAGATACCATGTATGACATCCCTTCTGTAGAAGGTGTGATTAAGGCTGTAGTTGATGAATCAGTAGTAAAAGGTGAGTCTGCACCTATATTGATTTATGAAAACACCGACAATCAAGTCGCTGGTGGCGAACAATAAATAGACGCTTTTAGCCGTTTATGAAAAATAAGGAGTCCATTGGGCTCCTTTTTTCGTATTAACCATTGAAAGTTCAAGAAACATCCCAATATACTGATTATAAAATCCATTCATCAAACGGAATCGAACTATGACCCAAGAGCGTGAAGCGCATATCGAACTCCCCGTGCTGCCACTTCGAGATGTAGTGGTTTATCCCCATATGGTAATTCCGTTATTCGTCGGACGAGAGAAATCAATTCGATGTTTAGAATCGGCAATGGAACAAGATAAACAAATTTTATTGGTCGCACAGAAAGAAGCTGATTTAGACGAACCAACAAAAGACGATATTTTCGAAATTGGTACAGTGGCGTCAATTCTGCAATTACTTAAATTGCCTGACGGCACAGTAAAAGTATTAGTTGAAGGTGGTCAGCGTGCAAAAGTTGACAAATACACCCAAGAAGAAGAGTTCTTTGTTGCAACAGCACAATACTTAGAATCTGAAGAACTTGCTGAAAAAGAAGAAGAGGTGCTCGTTCGCAGCGCTATCAGTCAGTTTGAAGGTTACATTAAGCTTAATAAAAAGATCCCGCCAGAAGTACTGACGTCGTTAACAGGAATAGAAGAAGCGGCTCGTCTTGCTGACACTATGGCTGCACATATGCCGCTGAAGTTAGAAGACAAGCAGTCTGTACTTGAAATGATTAACGTCGGCGAGCGTCTTGAATATTTAATGGCGATGATGGAAGGCGAAATCGACTTATTACAAGTTGAAAAACGCATTCGTGGCCGTGTTAAAAAGCAGATGGAAAAAAGCCAACGCGAGTACTATTTGAATGAGCAAATGAAAGCTATTCAAAAAGAACTTGGCGATCTTGATGAAGGTCAAGACGAGTTTGAAGTACTCGCTCGCAAGATTGAAGAAGCGAAAATGCCAGCAGAAGCCAAAGAAAAAGCTGAAGCTGAGCTAAACAAATTAAAAATGATGTCACCAATGTCAGCAGAAGCGACAGTGGTGAGAAGTTATGTTGATTGGATGACGTCAGTGCCTTGGAGCCAACGTTCTAAAATCAAACGTGACTTATCTAAAGCTGAAGAAATTTTAGATACCGATCATCACGGTTTAGAGAAAGTGAAAGAACGCATTCTTGAGTATCTTGCGGTTCAAAGCAGAGTTAAGCAGCTTAAAGGGCCTATTTTATGTTTAGTAGGGCCTCCAGGCGTCGGTAAAACGTCACTGGGTCAGTCAATTGCTAAAGCTACTGGGCGTAAGTATGTACGTGTGGCACTAGGCGGCGTGCGTGATGAAGCTGAGATCCGTGGTCATCGTCGCACCTATATCGGTTCTATGCCAGGTAAAGTCATTCAGAAAATGGCGAAAGTGGGCGTTAAAAACCCATTATTCTTATTAGATGAAATTGATAAGATGAGTTCAGATATGCGCGGTGACCCATCATCAGCATTACTTGAAGTCCTTGACCCAGAGCAGAACGCAGCATTTAACGACCATTATCTAGAAGTTGATTATGACTTATCTGATGTGATGTTCGTTGCGACATCTAACTCAATGGATATTCCTGGACCGTTACTTGACCGTATGGAAGTGATTCGTCTATCGGGCTATACCGAAGATGAGAAACTCAATATCGCTAAAAAGCATTTGCTGACTAAGCAAATTGAGCGCAATGGACTTAAGCCTAAAGAAATCAATATCGAAGATAGTGCCATTATTGGCATGATCCGTTATTACACCCGTGAAGCTGGTGTGCGTTCATTGGAACGTGAACTGTCTAAAGTGTGTCGTAAAGTCGTTAAAATGATTTTATTAGATAAGTCTGTTAAAACCGTAAAAGTGAATCAAGATAACTTGAAATCATTCCTAGGTGTGCAGCGATTTGATTACGGTAAAGCTGAGTCTAATAACCAGATTGGCCAAGTCACAGGTTTAGCATGGACTCAAGTTGGCGGCGATTTGCTAACAATTGAAGCAACTTCAGTATCAGGTAAAGGCAAGCTTGCTTATACCGGTTCTCTTGGCGACGTAATGCAAGAGTCAATTCAAGCTGCTATGACTGTTGTTAGAGCGCGAGCAGAGCAATTAGGCATTAATGGCGACTTTTACGAGAAACGTGATATTCACGTTCACGTACCTGAAGGGGCAACACCTAAAGATGGTCCTTCAGCCGGTGCAGCGATGTGTACTGCATTAGTCTCAAGCTTAACAGGTAACCCTGTTAAAAGTGATGTGGCAATGACAGGTGAAATTACCCTTCGTGGTGAAGTGTTGCCTATCGGTGGCTTGAAAGAAAAGTTACTTGCAGCACACCGTGGCGGTATAAAAGTTGTTCTTATTCCTAAAGAAAATGAACGCGACTTAGAAGAAATTCCTGCGAATGTTATTGCAGATCTTAAAATCCACCCAGTTAGATGGGTTGATGAAGTGCTTGAATTGGCCTTAGAGAGACCTGTAAAGGGCTTTAAAGTGGTCAAAAAGTAGCTAAATAGCAAAAAAAATTGCTTTGAACCTAAAAAAAGTGAAAAAAGGGGCTTAACAAACGCGAAAGCTGTGGTAGCCTAGATAAGTGGAGAGTCAGTTAGCACCAAACCCTTGGCGCAACTGACTTTGAGCTGTATCCAAGTACATTTTTTATGGTTTTCCAATTAAGTTTGGTGTGGTATCAAACTTATAACAAAAAAGCCTCCGCAGACCGCTCTAAAGACGGATTTGGTTGCGGCGCGAAAATAAACATTCAAGGGGATGACATGAACAAATCTGAACTAATCGAGAAAATCGCTTCTGGTGCTGACATTTCTAAAGCAGGCGCTGGCCGTGCATTAGATTCTTTCATTGGTGCTGTTACTGAAGCACTTAAAGAAGGCGATAAAATTTCTCTAGTTGGTTTTGGTACTTTTGAAGTACGTCAACGTGCAGAACGTACTGGCCGTAACCCACAAACTGGTGCGGAAATCAAAATTGCAGCAGCAAATATTCCTGCTTTCAAAGCTGGTAAAGCTCTAAAAGACGCTGTTAACTAAATAGTTAATATCGTTGCCTTTTGTAAGGCATTTGTAGAAAGCACTGTTTTAACAGTGCTTTTTGCGAAAAAAATATCAGAAAGAACACAGTTAGTTTTGATATTCGGAGGAATTGGGTCATACCCGAGGTAGCGTCTGATAACTCCATATAAATTACAAGAAGGCGCATCCCGAAGTGGTGCGCCTTTTTATTTTTAATCGCAACAAGCGAGAATTCAGATGTTAGAAAAAATTCGCGAAGGTTCACAAGGCGTTATTGCTAAAAGTATTTTAGTGCTAGTGATTCTTTCGTTCGCATTTGCTGGTGTAAGTAGTTACCTAGGGACTTCAACTGATGTTGCTGTCGCCGTAGTTAACGGTGACGATATTACTGCAAATGAACTAGAACAAGCTTACCAAAACGAACGTGGCCGCCTTGAGCAACAACTGGGTGAAATGTTTGATGCATTATCTGCTGACGATAACTACATGAATGGTATCAAGCAGAATGTATTAGACCGTCTTATTGCTGACAAATTAATGAGTCAAGCTGCTGACGATTTAGGCCTACGTGTTTCAGATGACCAAATTAGACAAACGATTGTTAATGAACCTGCTTTCCAAACGGATGGTGTGTTTGATAATGAGCGTTACTTAGCTGTTTTACGTCAGCTAGGCTACCAAACTGCTAGCTTCAGAAATATGATGCGCATTGACATGACGCGTCGTCAGTTACTGACTTCGTTAGTCGGCACTGAATTTGTATTAGATGGCGAAGCTAAACAATTAGCTGAAGTCCAAGGACAAACTCGTGATATTCGCTATTTAGTTGTTGATTCGGAACCATACTTAGCATCAGCTACAGTATCTGATGAAGCGATTAAAAATTACTACGACAGCAACTTGATGCAATTTATGGATCAAGAAAAAGTGAGCTTGCAGTATGTAGAGCTAAATGTTGCAAACATTGCTGAAGGTGTTGACGCTTCTGTTGAAGATGCACGAGACTTTTACGAAGAAAATAAGCAACAGTACCAAACTCCTGAAAAACGTTTAGCTGCGCACATTCTATTTGCATCAGGCGATGACAGTGCAGACGAAGCGAAAGCTGAAGCCAGTCTTGCTAAACTCAATGCAGGTGAAGATTTTGCTGACGTTGCTAAAACTGATTCAGATGATCAATTTAGTGCAGAACAAGGCGGTCAACTAGACTGGTTTGAACAAGGCGTAATGGATCCTGAATTTGATACTGCATTATTCTCACTTAACCAAGATGAATATTCTCAAGTGGTTAAAAGTGAATTCGGATATCACATCGTTAAGTTACTTGACGTTCAATCTGGTGCTGCTGCACCATTTGAAGATGTTCAAGACAAAATTGTGGCTGATCTAAAGAATAAGAAAGCAGTAGATGAATTCTACAGCTTACAAAGCATCTTAGCTGATACTAGTTACGAAGTGCCTGATACGTTAGATGAAACTGCGCAAGCACTTAATGTTGAAGTTCAGTCGACTGAGTTATTCTCACGTAATAATGCACCTGCTAACCTAAACAAGCCAGACTTGATCCGTGCTGCTTTCTCTGATGATGTTATCGGTAGCGGTATGAACAGCGAAGTGATTGAGCTTGAACCTAATCATGTTGTTGTTATTCGTTTATTGAAACACCAAGATGCAGGTACTTTACCACTGAGTGAAGTAAAAGCAGGTATCGAAGCACGTTTAGTGCAAGACCAGGCTAACCTTGAAGCCAGTGAGAAAGCTAACGAGTTATTAGCTGAGTTAAAAGCGGGTAATGAAATCACTGAAGTGACTATTGCAACTAAAGCGCAATTACCTCGTTTCAGTCAAGATATCGACCAAGCTATTACAACTAAAGCATTCCAAATGCCAGCGCCAGAATCAGGTACAGTTGCATTTGATACCGCTGCATTAGCCAATGGTTTTGCCGTTATTGCACTTGATAAAGTGAATGCCGCTGAAGGTATTGATAGCAATGTTGTTGATAGCATCAAACAACGTTTAGCTCCTCAGTACAGTGAAGCTGATTACCGCTCTATTATTGAAGCGTTGAAAGCAAAAGCTAAAATTGAATATCCTGTAGCTGAATAATTTTTTAGCACACTAGATAGATTAAATAGCCAAGGGAAACCTTGGCTTTTTTATATTTGTTTTTTAACAAAGTCAGTCAATTATGATTAATCATTTATTGGCTCATGCAGAAGGATCTTCATGAATATTGCGCTTTTTGACTTCGATGGCACCATCACAGAAACAGACTCCTACACGCCATTCATATACTTCAGTGCGCCTAAATGGCGCATAGTGATTTGTTACCCCTTGCTAGTGCCATTGATTTTGCTTTATAAATTGAAGCTTATTGGCGGCTCAAGGATCCGCACTGTTGTCAGTTATTTTTGTTTCTTTAAACGTTCACATAAAGCCGTTTGGGCCCAAGGTAAAGAATATGCTTCGACGCTTGATTCAATCATCAAACCGGAAGCCAAACAAAGGCTAGCCTGGCATAAAGCGCAAGGAGATGTGATTGTCATCGTATCTGCATCACTCGATGCCTATTTAACGCCATGGTGTGAAAAGCACCAATACGAATTAATTTGTGCAACATTAGCATCAAGAAATGGACTGTTAACAGGAGCTTATTTAAATGGCGATTGCAGCGCCGATGAAAAAGCGCGTAGAGTAAAGCAATCATATCAACTGGATTCATTCGAAAAAGTTTATGCCTACGGTGACACAACAGAGGATAAGCAGTTGTTAGCGCTGGCTGATGAAGCTTATTTTTGTTGGAATAAAGTCAGTTAACGACTGGTTTGTAAAAATCATCGCGAACGTTTTGAGTGCATTATTTGTCGTATAAGTTTTTAATTCAAGATCATCTATTTAAGGTTAATTGCAGTGGAAAAAATCAGCCAACGCTTTGAGCACGTTCTAAGCCATATCGATAACAATTTAACATCTCGTTTAGATTGTAAACTGTTGGCGAGCATCGCTCAGGTTCCTGAGTGTCATTTCGATTTTATCTTTCATAGTTTATTTCATACAAGGACTGAAGATTATATTGGCTTATTACGTAATCTTGAAGCGGCGCAACAGCTGGGTTTTGATAAAGCGATACCTATTTCAACAGTGGCTGAGTCTGCCGGCTTTGGTAGTGAAGCAAGTTTTACTGAGGCGTTTACTAAAGCGATAGGTCAAAGTCCAAGTCAGTTCCAGTTAACACCTGACTGGGGGAATTTTTTCGAGAAACAGCAGCCATTAAAAACCTTGTCAGAAGGCCATGACGAATTAACGGCAGATCAAGTGAATATAGAATTGGTTGAACTTGAAGCTATTCCTCTAATTGCTATTGAGCATCGTACACAAGCTCAATATTTACCACAAACGATTGAGGCAATGAGAGCTTTTAGACAAGCTCATCAACTTTCACCCGATACAAGCCGTACGTTTAATTTTATTTATCAATTTGCAGCTGAACCTTTGCAGCAATTTAATATTGATATTGCAGTCAGCGTTACTCAAACGCAAAAAGCTGCTTTACGCTCTGTCATTGATGTTTCAGACTACTTTATGGAGTCAATGATATCAGAAGGGCGTTATGCAACTTTTTTACATTCAGGCTCGGATGAGGATTTAAATAAGAAAGTGAAATACTTGTACGGTACTTGGCTTAATGAGCAAAGCCAGAATAAAGCTATCCAATTAGAAAACCTACCGCTGATTTTTGAAAAGCTAAACATAACTCAACCCCAACAGATAAAAACCAGAGTCTATTTAGGGTTTGTTTAACTATTGTCTTTATCGATTAAAATGAAGTCTTTAAATCTCGAATCGTCGCTCATTCAAGCGCTTACAAAAAACAGGTACTACAAAACTGGCGCTTACAAAAAGGTATTTAGAGCTAATAATTAAGGCCGCGGAGGTAGCGTTAATGTAATGGCGTTACGTAACCTTTAGACTCAACTTTAAATGACAGCTATTGAGCTGTCATTCTCATCAATTCTGCGCATATCCAAGCCATGTATGTTGCCCAAGCATAGCCAAATACCGAAAACAAAATTGCCACAGGGGCCAGTGAGCGGTGAAATGCCATTGCTACGACTGGTGATGATGCCGCTCCGCCAATACAACATTGACTGGCTAAAGCCATATAAGCGACAGGCGCCTTCATCAGCAACCCTGTTACAACCACCACGATGACATGAATAGAAAGCCAGACAAATCCGATAGCAAAATAGATAGGAAAATCATCAACCATAGACAGATCCATCTGCAGACCCATATTTGCAATTAAGCAATACAACATTACTGTTGATACTTTAGAAGCACCTACTGATTCAAGTTCCCGTATTTTGGTATTGGATAGGACAATACTGGTTGTGGTGACAATGATAACAATCCAGAAGAACGTTGAGGTTAAGCTATATTTTTCAGTTTGGGGGTAATTTTCGGCAAAAAAAGGCGCGATGATGTCAGCGCCGAAGTGAGCAAAACCAGTAACGCCAAAGGCAACGCTGAACATCAACATGTAACTCTTCAGTGTGGGTAAACCTTGTTGGTTTGATATGCCTCTGTCGGTCACTTCAATGAGTTTTTTAAACTGGCTGGCATCAGCGCCTATTTTCTTATCAATGAAGTTTGCGTTATTAGCGCAAATCAGTAGCAATGACATCCAAATAGCCGAGTATATGACATTGACAGAAATCATAATCGCAAAAAGGTTTTCTTCGACCTGATAAATCTCTTTCATGGCGATTTGGTTCGCGGTGCCTCCGACCCAATTAGCCGCTAAGGTTGCCATTCCTTTCCAGGCTGCATCAGCGCCAACCCAACTTATCGTCTCAGGTGCTATTTTTGCAAACAACAGTAAGGTTAATGGGCCGCCAATGATCACCCCAAAACTGCCTAATAGAAATAAAATGATTATTTTGGGTCCCAGTAACAGCATAGATTTTATATCCACACTAATAATTAATAGGGTTAAGCAAGCTGGCATTAAAAATTTGGATGTAATCGTATTTAATTCACTTTGACTGGCATCGACAATATTGAAGGTATTAAGTAAAGAAGGGAGTACGTAGCACATCACCATGACAGGGACGAAGCGGTAAACCTGTTTCCACACTGGATGAGAGGACTGGCTAGTATAAAACACTAAACCAATGATGGTGGTGAGTAAGCCAAATATGACAGGATCTTGGTTGATCATAAACGCTTTGGCTACCTTACAGTGTTAAGTGACGCATTATGCGTTACAAAAACGAATGAACTCTTCTAATAATGGCGATAAAGCTTCGTCATTTCGGCTAATTGACCAATATTTACGTTGAAAATCCCAGCCTGCTAATTCTAATTCAACTATCTCACCACGACGAATTTCTTCTTTTACTGCAAGATATGGCAGAACACTAACGCCAATGCCTGTACCTATGGCACGTTTAATTGCGCCCATGGTATTCATCGATAATTCATTATTGATGTTGATTTTAGCACTGCGTAATAATTGGGTATTTCTGAGCCTTGAAACTGACATGGTAGAATCCAACACCCATAATTGTTCAGACAATAACTCAGCGGTAATCGTTTGTTCTAGTATCGGGTTATCGCAACTGGTGACAAGGCAAATCTTATCTTTAATCCATTGCTCATACTTAAGGTTGTTCAGCCCTGGTTTTGCATCAACAAAACCCAAATCCAGCTCTTTTTCTGAAACCATCTTTTCAATTGTCAGGCTATTATTAATGACTAACTTGATATCTACCAGTGGGTGGGATTTTTTAAACTGGGGGATCTTACGCGATAAAATATAATTACCTGCTGTTTTACTACTACCAATCTTTATCGTACCGCCAACCGCATTTCGCTCTGCAAACATTTGTTCAAGCTGAGTCCCTTTAGACAACATCTCATTGGCATAAGGGAGAATAACTTCGCCATTATCATTGGTGGTTAACCCATTGCTGCTTCGTTCAAATAAGCGTGTGCCTAAAGAACCTTCCAACTCTTTTAGCGCCATACTGACAGCTGGAACAGACATATGAAGCTGCTGCGCAGCTTTTGAGATCTGTCCGTTATCATGTATCGCTTTAAAAATAGTAAGTTGTTTAAGGGTGATTTTCATAATGAAACAAAGGTTTTTTTAATGATGTTTGGGATTATAGCGAAATATGAATAAACAACGTTAAAATCATTGTTTAACTTCCTTTTTTTGTAACCTTGTTCATATTTTTAGTAAAAGTGTAACCTTGCAAGTGGATGTAAGGCTATTAAAGAGAAATAACCTTACATCCTAATCTTTTTAGAAGTCGTAACGAACACCAATACTAAAGATATTATCTTCATCTAAATCGATAACAGGGCCAGCGTTTTCGACTCTATATTCACCTTCGTATTTGGCGTAATGAGCGAATACCATCGTTGATTTTGAAAGACGGTAATCTGCGCCGATTACTAAAGAGTTAATATCAACATCTGTTGCTTGCTTATAGTCACTTGAAGACATTGCGCTATTTTTGAAATACTTACCAAAACCAGCCTCATCTTTACCTATTTCAGCTTTTAAATTAACGCCATTTAAATTATAAACTGCACTCAAGAAGTATGAATTACCTTCTTTATAGCTGTATTCTTGGCTTTCAGTGTTTTGGAATAAACCACCTAATTTTAAGTTGCCGAACTTAACTTGAGCCACACCGCGATAAGCATCGACCCCACCGATAGTGTTATAGGCTGCAGCTAGGTAATAAGGTTGTTTTTTTAGCTTTTTATCACCAGCAATAATACTGACAGCATACTGCTGTTCGTCATAATCGCTGCGCTCACCGTTGTCATCATATTCTGCGTAGTTATCATCCATTAAATAAGTGGCGTTGAAAGTAATTAAATCAGCGATTTTTGGCGAGTAATACGTAATACCGTCAGCTTTACGAACTTGACCAGCTATCATACGGTTGTATGCTGCATTGGTTAAAGCAAACGCTTCAGCAGTCCCTTTTGATGTTTTCATCACAGTGTCATTACGTCCCACCAAAACCGTACCTAGATTTGTTTTTAAACCTAAATAGGTATTTCTTGCTTTGAATACGTCATCGTTACCTTCATTTGTTGCTGAGTTGACCTGAACTTCAACGCGATAAAGTAACTCAATATCGTTAGCAATTGTTTCACTGCCACGTACACCAAGTCGTGAGAAGTTATTCTCCAATACCGTTCCTGACTTACCATTTTGAGTTGTCGTACCGTTATCTGAATTGGTGACTGCCATTTCTAAACGGCCATAAAACTGCGGTGAATCGGCAAGTGCTGAATAAGAGTTTGCAGAAAGCAGTGTTATAACTGATAGCGATAGTAGTGATTTTTTCATGTTCAATCCCATTGTTTTAATTATAAATTTTGTCTTATTTATTATTGGTGTAAAAATCTTAACTGGATTAATGTGCCACTTTTTCAAATGGTTATTTATTAACGTTCTAGGCTAAAAATTTATGTAGATTCATTGTCTATCTATCTAGATAGGTAACTAGATTTGATGGTTCACATCGTAGTGATTTTGGTTATTGATAAAATGAACATGAGTCACAGCTGTTTGTTTTATGTTGCTGATTAAAGAAAATTGAATAGGTTTTCATTAAAACTTAACCGAAGCTTAAACATGACAAAGGTCTAAGTTTTGATACTCCTTAATGAGTAATCTTGCTCTCAACAAAGAGACATAAAAAACACTTATAAAGGATCGAACACATGAAACTTAAATATTTGGCTTCGGCAGTAGCAGTGATGATGCTTACTTCGGGCAGCGCAATTGCAAAAAATGACTTGGCATCATTTCATGCGGAAATGGGCGACTGTCAGACTTGTCATGTAACTGGCAAAATGAAAGACATCAAGAAAAGCATGACTGACAGTCAAACTCATGAAAATGCGCAATGTCTAGATTGCCATGGTAGTTATGAGGAGTTAGCTAATGACAGTTTAGAATTTGATCCACATACATCGCATTTAGGTGATATCAACTGTACTTCATGCCACACAGCACATGCTAAGCCAGAACTTACCTGTAATAACTGCCACAACTTTGAAATGGAGATGCCTTTTGCTGATTCAAAAGCGAAGAAAAAGTGGGATGGTGATTGGAATCAAGAAAAAATCCAACAAGCCATTGCTAAAGGTCCAGTAGAAACGGTTGATGTCATCGTTGTTGGTGGTGGCTCTGCTGGTTTCAACGCTGCAATTTCTGCAAAAATGGCGGGCGCTAATGTGGTGTTATTTGAAAAAGCACCATACACAGGCGGTAACTCAATGTTAGCTGCTGGTGGGATTAACGCTGTTGGCACACCGCAGCAAAAAGCCAAAGGCATTGAAGATAGTGTTGAATGGTATGCAGAAGATGCAATGAAAGGCGGCCGTTATCAAAATGACCCCAAGCTTGTACAAACTATGGCAGAAGAGTCTGCTGGCGCAGTGGCTTGGTTAGAGTCTTTGGGTGCTGACATGAGTGAGCTTAAACGTTCAGGCGGTGCAAGAGCTGAGCGTACTCACGCGCCATCTGGTGGCGCTTCAATTGGCCCACATTTGATTGACACCTTGCGTACAGCTGCAATCGAACGTGATATCCCTGTTCGCGTTAACTCAAGGATTGAAAAAATCGTCTTAAACGATGACCAATCAGTTGCAGGAGTGGTGGTTCACGGCCGTCATTCTGGTTACAACATGGTTGCAGCTGACTCTATTGTACTTGCGACAGGCGGTTATGGTATGAATAAGCAGATGGTTGCTTACTACCGCCCAACGATGAAAGACATGTCTAGCTCAAACAACGTTACAGCAACGGGTGATGGTGTGTTACTTGCTAAAGAAATCGGTGCTTCTATGACTGATATTGATTGGGTTCAGGCGCATCCAACAGTAGGAAAAGATAGCCGTATCTTAATCTCTGAAACTGTACGTGGTGTTGGTGCCATCATGGTGAACACGGATGGCCAACGTTTCATCAATGAATTAACCACTCGTGACCGCGCTTCAGATGCCATCCTTAAGCAAAAAGATCAATATGCCTGGTTAGTCTTTGACGAGCAGTTAGTTGAGAAGAAGAAAATGGTACGAGGTTACGAGCATTTAGGTATGTTAAGTAAGGCAAATACTATTGAAGAGTTAGCTAAAATCACTGGCATGAGCGATTTACCTAAAACAGCGGTTGATTACAACAAATATCAAGCAGCAGGTAAAGACGATGCATTCGGCCGAGCTAATTTACCATTAAGCCTAAGTACGCCACCTTACTACGCTGTAAAAGTAGCTCCAGGTATCCATCACACCATGGGCGGAATTGCAGTCGATACTGACTCGAACATCTTAAACTTGCAAAGCTGGAAAATGCCTGGTTTATTTGCTGCTGGTGAAGTGACTGGTGGTGTTCATGGTTATAACCGTCTAGGCGGTAATGCGATTGCTGATACAGTGGTATTCGGCCGTAAAGCTGGCGAAAATGCAGCGAAACATGCTTTAAAGAAATAAGCTGTAATTAAAATTCATCATCACTAATATCCCCACAAAGGCCAAGTATCATCTACTTGGCCTTTTTATTGTTTGTTCATCACAAAAAATTTCAACCCACTTTTGTTTTGATATCCATAACATCGTTAAATAATAATTTTATTAAATTTAGAGTTTCACTCTGCTAACACTGATTAGTAAGGGGGAGTTTTGAAGAGGGAGGTTGAAAATATTTAATCTCATGCTTGGCGTTAATAAGAACTACAGACATAAAAAAACCAAGTCATCAGACTTGGTTTTAATTGATATGTTATTAGTTTCTTCTTATAAACTTACAACATCAAACGTCACGTTAGGGTTAACGTCCGCTTCATAATCAATGCCGTCAATACCGAATCCAAACAGTTTTAAGAACTCTTCTTTGTATTCATTGTAATCGGTCAATTCAGCTAAATTTTCAGTGGTCACTTCAGCCCAAAGCTCACGGCAATGCTTCTGAATTTCTTCACGTAACTCCCAGTCATCTAAACGTAAGCGGTTATCAGCATCAGTTTCTGCAGCTGTTCCATCTTCACGGAATAAACGCTCGCTGAACATGCGGTAAATTTGGTCCATACAACCTTCATGAACACCTTCTTCACGCATTTTCTTGAACACCATTGCAATATACAGTGGCATAACAGGAATAGCAGAACTGGCTTGCGTTACCACACTCTTAAGCACTGCAACATTAGCTGAACCGCCGGTTGCTGATAACTTAGTGTTTAATGCATGTGCTGCACGGTCTAAATCCATTTTGGCTTTACCAAGCGCACCGTGCCAGTAGATCGGCCAAGTGATTTCAGTTCCAATGTAGCTATAGGCGACTGTTTTACAGTTGTCGGTTAATACGCCAGCTTCACTTAAGGCGCTCATCCATAATTCCCAATCTTCACCGCCCATTACAGTGACTGTGTCAGCAATTTCTTGCTCACTTGCAGGCTCAACTGATGTTTCGATGATAGTGTTTTTATTAGTATCTACAGCTGTCGCAGTGTAAGTCTCGCCGATTGGCTTAAGACTTGAGCGGATAACTTCACCCGTATCAGGCAGTTTACGAACAGGTGATGCTAGTGAGTAAACTACCATATCGATTTGACCAAGGTCTTCCTTAATCAACTCAATCACTTTTTGCTTAGCTTCATGGCTAAAGGCGTCACAGTTAATACTTTTAGAATATAACCCTTCAGCTTTAGCAAACTTGTCAAAATAAGCTGAGTTATACCAACCCGCAGTACCAGGCTTAGTTTCAGTGCTTGGTTTTTCGAAGAAAACACCAATAGTGGCAGCATCGCTACCAAACGCAGATGCGATGCGCGAAGATAAGCCATAACCACTTGAAGAACCCACTACAAGGACCTTTTTAGGGCCATTAGCAATTTTGCCTTTCGCTTTAGTTAATTCAATTTGTTCTTTTACGTTAGCTTCACAGCCAATTGGATGCGTAGTGGTACAAATAAAGCCACGTGTCTTTGGTTTAATAATCATAATTTCGTTTCTTCCTTTAACAATGGCCCTAGGATAAATAGTTAGCCGCCGAAATGGCACTCATTTTTGTTAAAAATGGCCATTTAACTCAGTGGTTGGAGCAGTTTAGCGTTTTGCCGAGAGCTGAGTTTGCTCTGCAATTAATCTGCGAGTGTATTCATGTTGTGGGTTTTCGAACAGCTCTTCAGTGGTGTTTTTCTCAACCATGACCCCTTTTTTAAGCACCATAACTTTGTCACTGAAGTGTCTGACCACATTTAAATTGTGAGTCACAAAAATATAAGATAAGCCCATTTCTTTTTGTAATTTGAGCAATAAATTTAAAATTTGCGACCGTACTGATAAATCTAGTGATGTTAGCGCTTCATCAGCAATAATAATCTTGGGGTTTAACATTAAAGCGCGTCCCACAGCGACACGTTGTTTTTGTCCTTCCGATATCATATGCGGATAAAAGCTGGCATGTTCTGGAAGTAAGCCCACTTTACGTAGGATATCAGTCACTTGTGCTTTTCGTTCAGCACTTGTCATATCGGTATTAAAGCGTAAAGGTTCTTCAAGTAATGCACCAATGGTCAATCGTGGATTGAGGGAGGTGTTAGGGTCTTGGAAAATCATACGAATTAAATGACAGCGTTGCTTTAAATTACGCGCTTCTAGCTCTTCGCCTTCATATTCGATCGTACCAGTAGAACGAGACTCTGCACCAACTAGAATTCTTGCCAAGGTACTTTTTCCTGAACTTACTTGGCCAACAATAGCTAAGGTTTGGCCTCGTTCAAGCTCAAAAGATACAGTTGAAAGCGCTTGATTATACTGCGCTTTAAAACGCTTATAACCAATAAAGTATCGCTTGCTGAGCTCAGTGACATTAAGTAATGGCGTCGTCATCTTCTATCTCATTGTTATATGGGAAGTGGCAAGCAAAATAGCGATCTTTTTCATGGGCTAAATTGGGCTGAATAACACATTCTCTTTGCGCATCAGGACAACGAGGGCCTAAGCGACAACCCGCTGGTAAATGTTGCAATGACGGCGAGGAACCCTGCAAAGAAGGCAAATAGGATTTATGGCGCATTTTACCAGTGTGTTCAGGTAAGTTTTTAAATAGGGCCTTGGTATAAGGGTGATAAGGTTTTGTCAGTAGCTCCGAAACTGGGCCAGACTCCATAATTTGACCGCTATATAAAATACTGATGCGATCACACCATTTAACCAAGGTTTCTAATTCATGACTCACAAGTAAAATAGACACGTTTTGCAATTGATTGAGTTGTGACAGTAACCGAAAAATTTGCGCTTGAGTACTCAGTTCCATGGAATTAGTCGGTTCATCGGCAATTAATAGTCTTGGATGGTTTGCAACAGCCATAGCAATCATGACTTTTTGGCACTCGCCTTCAGTGAGTTCCCATGGGTAGCTTTTCATAATGGCTTTAGGTTTTTTAATCCCCACTTTATGAAGCCATTTTTGAGCGGTTAAATGGGTATCTTTAGAACGACGCCAAAAAGGCACCGCTTTATTTGGCGTTAAAGACTCTATTAGCTGACTGCCGATGGTTTTAACCGGGTCTAAACTGCCTGAAGGGTCTTGAAAAATCATCGTCATATCAGTGCCCATTAAGTTTCGGCGCTGTTTAGATGTCATTTCAAGTAGGTTTTGCCCATCCCACATCATACGGTCTGCGATGATATTCCAGTTTGGCCCTAAAACACCGAGTACCGCTTTCGCTAATAAACTGCGGCCAGAACCTGATTCACCGACTAGCCCATGCACTTCACCTGGGTTAATGGTTAAGCTGACTTTTTCAAGCACTTTGACTGTGCCTTGTGGAGTATCCAGCTCAATGGTGAGGTTTCTGATATCAAGTAATGGCATAGGTTAATTTCTTATCGGCGCTAACGCCGAGCGTAATCCGTCACCCACTAAATTGATGGATAACACCGTAAATAAAATGGCAAGCCCTGGAATTGTAATTGTCCAAGGTGCAATAAGCAGGCTACTTAAACCTTGATAAATCATTGACCCCCACTCAGAACTGGGTGCTTGTGCACCTAAATTCAAGAAGCCTAAGGCTGCAATATCCAAAATCGCAACTGAAATAGCAATGGTGGTTTGAATGATAACCACATCCCACACATTAGGCATGATCACATACCAAAATATCTGGATTTGGCTAGCACCATCAAGTTTAGCGGCTGTAACGTATTCTTTTTGTAACTCTTCATGCACAGCTTGATGAATCGCGCGAACAAATTGTGGGGTTAAGGCAATACCCACAGCCCAAAACACATTTGATAGCCCTGGACCTGTCACTGCGACCACTAAAATAGCTAACAATAGAGATGGAATTGACAGCAATGCATCTAATAAATGGCCTAAAATACTCGACTTTAAGCCGCGCATCATTCCTGACAACGAGCCAATAATGAAACCAACAACAAGGGCGCATACCACGACGATTAATGACATCCCAAAAGTGAGCCTGACGCCATGTAAAATTCGACTAAATAAATCACGGCCTAAATCGTCGGTGCCTAAAAAGTGCGAAACATGACCTGCTTGATCCCAAGATGGGGGCAGTAAAATCGCATCTGGATTTTGTAACTCTGGCTGAAAAGGGGCGAGCAATGGACCTAAAATAACCAGAAGTAATAGAAATATCACCGCCCATAAACCTGCAACTGCAAAAGGGTTAGATGCAAAAGCATGCCATAACTGCCCAAGCGGTGAGTCTATTTGTTCTTCTTGGTAGAGTTTTTTAATCGGCATACAGTTCTTTCCTATTAATGGGATTAATAGTGGTATGCAGTAATTCAATCATAATACTCAAAAAGATAATTAATAATGAAACCGACAAGATACCTGCTTGGATCACGGTGTAATCTCGTTGATATATAGCATTAATCAACCAAGAACCGACTCCAGGCCAAGCAAATATTACTTCGACAATAATGCCGTAACTTGCAAATGAGCCAAGCATTAAACCGAATGCTTTTAACACTGGAATAAGCGCATTGGGCAGGGCATGTCTGATTAGAATACGGTATGTACTTAACCCTCTGGCCTCTGCAGCACGGATATAGGTTTGAGTCATGACGGTCACCATAGCTTGACGGGTGATCCGGATAACCACAGTAAAAGGCAATACGGCTAAGGTGACAGCAGGCAGTATGATATGCAGTAAAGCATCTTTAAACGCCGACATGCTGTAACTTGACTCAGATAACAATGTATCTATCAACATAATACGAGTGACGGGCTCTATTTCATATAATAGGTTAATTTGACCAGAAATCGGTAACCATTCTAATTGCACACCAAACCAAAGAGCGAGGGTTAACCCAAGCCAAAATACTGGAATGGAATAGCCGGTTAAGGTAATGGCTAAAATACTACGCTGCACTGATTTACTGGAACTAAGCGAGGCTAACACCCCTAACGGTACGCCGAAGAAGACTGCAATACAGCCAGCAAATAATGATAGTTCAAATGATGCAGGTAATACGGCACTTAACTCTTCAGCCACATCTTGCTGTGAGTTAACTGAAATACCTAAATTTCCTGATAATCTTTGCGTTACATAGGCATAAAACTGACTGAACTGGTTTTTATCTAATTTGTAGTCTTCAACAGTTTGAACTTGTTGTTCTTCGGTAGGGAACTGAATACCGGTAAGCGCATAGCCTTTTTCTACAGGAAACATGCCCGTTGCAAAAAATAATACCGCCATCATTACTATGGATGTAGCAATAAAAAGGTTCAGTCGTCTTATAAGATAGCGCCACATTAAGGTTGAACCTCCTGTTTAATCAGCTCAACACCGGAAAATGACATACCACCGTATGGATTGACATTTTTAATGCTCACGTTGGTATTTTTCAGCAGTAGCTTTTGGGCGTGCGCGATATTGACCAAAGGTACTTGCTCATGAATGATTTTCTCGGCCTGTTTGTAAAGCTTTTTTCGTTCTGGCTTGGAAAGCGTCTCTTTAGCTTGTGATAACAAAGTATCCAGCTCAGTAGAACACCAGCGGGAGCGATTGTTATTGGACTCAAGTGCGCTGCAACTTAACAGTGGCGTAAAAAAGTTATCTGGGTCGGTGTTGTCAGCATTCCAACCAATGAGTACAGAGTCGTATTCACTGGAAATAAGTTTCTGCGTGAATACACTCCAATCGTAACTGACGATGTTAACCGTTACGCCGATATTCGCTAAATCCGCTTGAATGAGCTCAGCGGTTTTAAGCGCATTAGGGTTATAAATTCTGACGACAGGCATCGCCCAAATATCAAAGCTTAAATTTGTGACGCCAGCTTCTTTTAACAAACGTTTAGCTTCTTCAGGATCGTAATGCTTGGCGTCTTCTGTTTCTGTATAAGCCCAAGATGCGGGTGGCAACATGCCCGAAGCGGCAACGGCAGTGTCATGATAAACCACATTGAGAATGTTTTGTTTGTCTACAGCGTGGGCCAAAGCATGACGCACTCTGACATCATCCAACGGTGGTTTTTGGGTGTTGAATGCCCAAAATGCTACGTTTAAACCTGGCTTAGTACGTAACTCAAGGTGCTTATGTTTGTTTATGACAGCAAGTTCATTGGCTTTGGGTAGTGCGGATACTTGGCAATCTCGAGTAATGATTTTAGCCAGTCTTGCTTCACTTTTACGAGTGATATCAAAAACGAGTAAATCAATCTTGGCTTGTTCCCCCCAATAGTACTGATTACGTTTGAAGCGTATATATTCGTTTTTAGCATATTCAGCTAAATAAAATGGCCCTGTACCAATGGCAAAGTAGTCGATATTTTCAGGTGTGCCAGCTGCCAGTTGTTGTGCAGCGTATTCAGCGGATAATATAACGGCAAAGTCGGTGGCAAGGTTAGATAAAAATGACGCATCTTTATTGGCAAGATGGAACACAACTTCGTAATCATTAATTTTTTCAATTTTGCTTACTAAATTAGCAAAATCAATACTTTGAAAAAAAGGATAACCGGTTCTGCTTACTAAATGATATGGATGTTCTGTATTGATAATGCGTGCAAACGAAAAGATGACATCATCAGCGTTAAAGTTGCGAGATGGACTAAACAAACTGTTGTAGTGGAATTGTACATCTTGGCGCAGTGTGAATCGATATTGCAGCCCATCATCTGATACCGCCCAATTTGTCGCGAGTGCGGCGCTATAGTCAGATGAGTCATCATTGTAATCAATTAAACGATTATAGAGTTGATTAGAGCTAGCATCGATGGTGGTGCCAGATGTAATGAGCTGCGGATTAAAGGTTTCGGGATTACCTTCTGAGCAATACACAATCCCAGATGGAACATTGAGCTCACCACAAGCTGTTACTAAAAAAGATAGTAAGCAAAGTAATGCTAAGGGATTCCAACGTTCTCTAATCACACGCATTTTTTTATCATTCAATTTTTAGGCTGTAAACGACTATTTTAGCAGTGTTAATAACTTAGGAGCAAATATCATCTTAAGCCTTTTCCAATAAGTTGTACTTTTTTAAAATACCGCGCAACTGGTGATAGCTTAATCCGAGTAACTCTGCGGTTTTCTTTTGATTATATTGACTCTCCGCCAAGGCTTTCTTTAATAGTTCAACTTCATAGTTTTCTGTATGATCTTTAAAGTTGATAGGGAAACTAAACTGGCTATTGAGTTGGCTTGTTTGATGTTGAGCTCCTTCTGCACTGCTTGCTGAGCTTGTATTACTGTCCTCAGGGCTATTACTTTCATTTGGCGCTGCACTGCCATGTGATTCTGCACTAGAAGTCGCTGGGGCTTGTCTTTCTCGGGTTTTTACTCGACCAGTTGGTCGATAAGGGGAGGCAAATGGATCGAGAATAATATGGTCAATTTCATCACCGTCAGATCCTCGGCGATAAACGCTTCGCTCAACCACGTTTTTAAGTTCACGAATATTGCCCGGCCAGCGGTGCGACATTAATTGCTCTATTGCGATGGGACTAAATCCACCGAAAAAATCTAAATTCAGCTGTCTTGCCATACTGATAGCAAAATATTCAGCTAAAGGCATAATGTCTTCTGTTCTGCATCTAAGCGGCGGTAGCGTGATTACATCGAATGCAAGTCTATCGAGTAAATCGGCGCGGAACTCACCATTTTCAGCGAGTGAAGGTAAATCTTCATTGGCAGCACAGACGAGTCGAACATTAGTTTGTACTGTTTTACTGCCGCCAACACGTTCAAACTCACCATATTCAATGACACGTAATAACTTTTCTTGAATTAACCCTGAGGTGTTAGCAAGTTCGTCTAAAAATAGTGTGCCGTCATCTGCGCGTTCAAATCGACCTTCATGTTTTCCTTTCGCGCCAGTAAAAGCGCCAGACTCATGGCCAAATAATTCGCTTTCTAGTAAAGATTCACTTAAAGATGAACAATTGAGCTTAATAAACTCTTGATCCCATCTGGCAGATAGATAATGTAGACGTTCTGCGATAAGTTCTTTACCAGTACCACGTTCGCCGATGATTAAAACCGGCTTAGATAGTGGGGCAACTTTAGACACATGTTCCAATACTTCTAATAAAGCATTGGATTGTCCGATAAGATTGTCTTGCTCAAATTGTCTAGTCACTGTAATTTTTAGTCTAATACGCTAACAAGTGGTGAAAATCATAATAGTTGGCTAGCGCTTTAAAATAAAGAAAAAGTTAATATTTTGGTTAACTTGTTGAAAAGTAACGCATATAAAAAGTTGGCACGGCTTGTGAATAGTAATATTCGACATTAACAAAATATTTGAGGGACACATTATGGGAATCTTCTCACGCTTTGCAGACATCATTAATTCAAACATCAGTGCTTTACTAGATAAAGCTGAAGATCCAGAAAAAATGGTTCGTCTGATTATTCAGGAAATGGAAGACACGTTAGTTGAGGTTCGTTCAACTTCTGCCAAAGTGTTAGCAGAAAAGAAAGAACTACTGCGTCGTATTAGCCGAGTGCAAGAGCAAGTTATCGATTGGCAAGCAAAAGCAGAATTAGCTTTATCGAAAGATAGAGAAGATTTAGCAAAAGCTGCATTAATTGAAAAACAGAAAACAGTCACCATTCTAGAAACATTAGAAATGGAACTGCAAGTAGTTGAAGAGCATATTGCCCGTCTTAAGCAAGAAGTTGAGCAACTACAAGAAAAGCTTAATGATGCTAGAGCTCGTCAGAAAACCATCATTATGCGTAAGCAAACTGCAACTTCACGTTTAGAAGTGAAAAAGCAGTTAGATTCAAGCAAAATTGATGACGCGATGGTGAAGTTTGAGAATTATGAGCGTCGTGTTGAAGGCTTAGAGTCACAAGTTGAAGCTTATGATATCGGTAAGAAAAATAATCTTGCAGATGAGTTTGCTGCATTAGAAGCTGAAGACTCAGTCAACGAAGAATTAGAGGCTTTAAAAGCAAAAGTTAAAGCTAAATCAACAACTAAAACAACTACTAAATCAAGTAAGTAAACTTTTTCAGAGGTGAGTTATGGATATGGATCTTCTTATTGCCCCAATTATTATTTTTCTTGTGATTGTGGCGCCTATCTGGTTGGTTCTTCATTATCGCAGTAAGCGACAAGTGAGCCAGGGGCTCACTGAGGCAGAGTTTACACAACTGAACGAACTGATTGCCCAAGCTGATAAAATGGGCCAGCGAATCGAAACATTGGAAGCTATTTTAGACACGGAAGCACCAGAGTGGAGGGGAAAACATGAGCAAGGCTAACGGTCGTACATTATACCGAATCCCCAAAGCGGGTAAAATTTCAGGAGTTTGCGCAGGGATTGCCGACTACTTTAATTTTGAAACCTGGTTAGTACGTGTTATTGCGGTATCAATCTTTTTAGTGGGTGGTTCTGGACCAATATTAATCATCTACATTGCATTATGGTTAATTTTGGACAGCAAGGTTGAGGAGGTGACGACAAAACCGCACCATAAAGATATTGAAGTGAAGAAAAAAGTTTGGCAAGCAGGTGAGCCAGCTAAACGCGCACTTCATGAAGTAAACAGTCAGTTCTATGCGCTTGAGATTAGATTACAACGTTTAGAGCGCCACGTGACTTCAGATAATTTCGATTTGAAACATGAAATTAATAATCTGTAATCTTGTTCAATCTGCTGTAAGTAGGCTCTTTCTAACCAGAGCAACTAAAATCCAATGGGCGGTATCCCGCCCTTGATTTTTTCCTTTCCTGCCTAAATGTTATAGTAATCAGCACAGCAATAACTCCCCAAAATGATCACCAACACTTTTTTGAAATACTTTTTGTATAAGAGTTGGTTTTTAACAGATAACTTGAGATAAATTATGAGCTTTATTGATCGTTCAATCAGTAAAATTTCCAAAAAAACGCATCAATTAGTGCATCGTAGCACCGATAGACATGTGCGTTTAGCTGTAACGGGGTTATCTGGCGCGGGTAAAACTGCTTTTATTACTGGGCTGGTCAATCAAATGCTTCATGCTGGCAGTAACGTTAAACAAAACCCTTTACCGCTATGGCAAGTCTCAAGGGATAATCGGCTTATTGGTATTAAACGCACTATGCAGCCAGACCTAGCCATAGCAAGTTTTGATTATCAAGGTGGGATGAATGCTCTGACTTCATCTCCCGCGACTTGGCCAGCTTCAACACGTAATATTTCCGAGCTCCGTTTAGCGATTAAATATCGTCCCAGAAAGGGCATATTAGCCAAAATATCAGATACGGCGACTTTATATGTCGATATTGTTGACTACCCAGGTGAATGGTTGTTGGATTTGCCTATGTTGAAACAAAGCTACGTTGAATGGGTATCGGGCCAACTTGAAGTGAAAAACCGCTTAAGACATTCGCCATATTTTTCTGCTTTTGAGGACGCGATTAACGCACTTAATTTAGCGGAGGTGGCAGATGAACATAAGTTAAAGCAAGTTGCCGATTTATATCAAACTTTACTCATTGATATGGTGAACAAGCAAGGTTTCTACCTTGCTCAGCCAGGGAGAATGTTATTACCAGGCGAGTTTGCTGATACGCCATTGTTAGCCTTTTTCCCATTGGTTAATTTATCTTTAGAGCAACTCACGGAGCTTGAAACGTCACCAGATGACAGTTATTACCAAGTATTAAAAAAACGCTATCAGGAATATGTAACAGTCGTGGTTAAGCCTTTTTATCGCGATTATTTTGCAAGCTTTGACCGTCAATTGGTGCTGGTGGATTGCTTCAATGGGCTAAATAGCGGTAAAGAACAATTTGAAGATATGGGGAATGCGTTAAATAGCATTGTTGAAAGTTTTCATTTTGGTCAATCGAGCTTATTAAAGCGTTTGTTCTCGCCGAAAATCGATAAATTATTATTTGCGGCAAGTAAAGTGGATAGGGTGACGCGCGATCAACAAAGCCATGTACTGAGCTTATTGACCGATATGCTTAAACATAGTCAACATTTCGCCAATTATGAAGGCTGTGAAGTAGAGACCATGGCTATTAGTGCAATTAAAGCAACACAGCACGGTATGGTAAATACCTCATCTGGCGAGCAAGAAGTGGTTCGCGGTATCGATGAAAATCATAATATGCTGACTATTTTTCCTGGTGAAGTACCGCAATCATTACCAGAAAATGCATTTTGGCAAAAGCAGGGCTTCAACTTTGTTTCGTTTAATCCGCCTAAATTGAATAACAACGCGACGTCAGATCCACGCTTTGAACATATTCGATTAGATCACTTACTGCAGTTTTTACTGGGGGATAAATTACAATAATGAAGCCATCTCAATCGCACCATTCAAGTGATAACGAATCAATGCAGCAAACTAAATTAAAGCAGCAGCAAGTATTTGCGTCTGAAACTACAGAAGAGCCTCAAGTCAAACCGAGTCAGTCTTACGCCGAGGTTGAGTTCCAGTGTGAGTTAGCCTTAGCTGAAATTGTAGAGGACATTGATGTTATTGAGCCTACAAGGTCAGCTAAACGTTGGTCGCCATTAGCGAAGCTTTCTTTAGTTGGCATAAGTTTAGCTGTGATTGTACAAACCTTACTAGGGCTGCATGCTGCTTTTTTACAAAGCCCATGGTTATTTGGTTTTTATGCCTCGGTGACAGGTGTGATCCTTGCTTGGGTATCTACGATTACGTTGGCTGAATGGCGAAAATTAGTAAAATTAAAACATGTTGCCGATACTCAAGTTACTGGCGAGCGATTATCACAAAGTATGCAGCGAGGAGAGGCGGAAAAGTTTATATCGCCTTTATTATCTCAGTACCCAGAAAGTGAGGGGAAACAGCAATATAGCGCAATGAATACCAGTGAGCATAATGATGCTGAAATGGTGCTGCTGTTTGATGATTTAGTCGTTTCTGAGCGTGATGAAAAAGCTAAACAAATTGTTAGCCGGTATGCAGCAGAGTCAGCGTTATTACTGGCTGCTAGTCCATTGGCTGTTTTAGATATGGCGATTATTCTCTGGCGTAACCAACGAATGATTAATGCTATCGCTGATATTTATGGTATCGAATTAGGGTATTGGAGCCGAATTAAGCTGATTAAAAGTATTATTGTTAATATCGTTTATGCTGGGACAACTGAAGTGGTTGCCGATCTCGGTACCCAACTACTATCTGTTGAAATGACTGGTAAGTTATCTGCAAGACTTGCTCAAGGTCTTGGTGGCGGTTTACTGACTGCAAGATTGGGTTATCAAGCAATGACGTTATGTCGTCCTTTAAGTTTTAAAGAACAAAATAGACCTAAACTTGGCCAGATCCATCAACAATTATTAACTGAATTGAAAACGTTTTCTGCATCTATGATGCAAAAGAGTAAAGTTAAGTCTGCGTCAGAGACCCATAAAGACTAAGTTAAATTGAGTTTGATAATAAAAGTTGACTAATATTTGAACTATTTGGATTATTGACTACAGTTTTATGACAGTGATATTTCAGGGGGCATCTTAAAGTGGCTTTGTCGCTTTGAAATTTTACTGAATTCACCGATCACGGATAGGGAAGAAGATCGGTTTTAAATAGGACTTAAAGGAGTTAACAATGAAACATCCATTTCTAATGGGCGTGATGTGCGCCTGCGTTTTATCTATTGGGATTTCACAGCCAAGCTTTGCAAAAGAAGCGACTGTAGCCAAACAAGCTCAAACTCAAGCTAAAACGACAAAAGTTAATATTAATAAAGCCAATGCTGCTGAATTACAGCAATTAAAAGGCATTGGTGAATCTAAAGCTAAAGCGATTGTTGATTATCGTGCGAAGCATGGCAAATTCAGTAACCTTGAACAACTTAGCCAAGTATCGGGTGTCGGTGATAAATTAATTGAACAAAATGCGAAACAGATTAGCTTTTAATCAACTGATTAATTCGCAAAGTAGTCAGTTAACAAAAAGGAGCCAGTGGCTCCTTTTTTATACTCATTTAAAATCAAATGATTTCAAATCTAATTTTCACAAAAACTCAAAAACGACTATTGTGCATTTAACTGCTGTCCATTTATGTCTGCAGCATCATCGCTCATCAAATAAAGATAGGTTGGCATGATGTCTTCAGCTGTTTTTAATGTTGCAGGATCTTCGCCTGGATAAGCTTTTGCGCGCATTTCTGTGCGCGTTGCACCTGGGTTGATGCTATTAACGCGAACACTTGTGCCTTCACACTCGTGAGCTAAAACTTGCATCATGCCTTCAGTTGCGAATTTTGAAAACGAATATGGGCCCCAGTAAGCACGACCTTGTCTGCCGACACTACTTGATGTAAACACTAATGAAGCAGAAGGTGCTGCTCGCATAATAGGCAGTAGCGCTTTAGTAAGGATCACTTGCGCAGTTACATTGATTTTCATTACATCTTCTAAAGATTCCAAATCAATATGTTCGAATGGGCCTAATGCGCCTAATAAACTAGCGTTATGTAAAACGCCATCTAGGTGACCGAATTGCTCTGCAATGGTATCGGCCATGTCTTTATAATTTTGCTCAGTAGCACCTTTTAAATCCAATGGCACGATGGCAGGTTTTGGATAACCCGCTTGTTCTATTTCATCGTAAACTGCTTCTAACTTGTTAACTGTTTTACCGAGCAAGATGACTGTAGCGCCATGTTTAGCAAAAGTAATTGCTGCAACACGGCCGATGCCAGCGCCAGCACCTGTGACAAGAATTGTTTTATTATTTAATGAATCTTTTTTAGCTTGATATTCCAACATGGTTCTATTTTTCCTTCGGCTGCAAAAGCACGTCAATTCTAGATTCGAACAAAAGATAAACGATCGTTTTAAACAAATGACTGATAAATGTTAACGTGTAGTACTTTTGCATGTAACAAATATGTAGCTAACTCAATAGTTTTACGTTAACTTGAGATGAGTTAAGGACAAAAATAAGTCCTTATGGTCATGTGTTTACGCTATTGTGACCAATTTTTGGGGAAATTAAAATTATTACAACAAGATTTGGGGAAAAAAGATGAAAAGACTCATATTGGGTGTTGCAATTGCATCTGCTCTTGGGCTTAGCGGCTGTAGTGAAGATAGTTCAAATGAAGCGAAGGATTCAGTCGAGCCACTCATTCCATTCTCTCAAGTGGTTTTCGACCCTGCAGCGGGTGATGTGCCACTGCCAAATGACCTTTTATTTAACGGCACTACAGATGGCACGTTAAATATTCCTGGTGAAGACGGTGTTGATTATGTCGACCCTTCATTAGCTCTTGGCGCATTAGATGGCTGGTCTACTAGCTCTCCAATATCGATTTCAGTCGATCTGCCAGAAGATAATAATGGTGTCATGCTCACTTTAGATGCAGCTTCAGTGTTCCAACCAGGCGCTGTGCGCATGTTTGAAGCAACAGTTGGTGGAGCATTATCAACCGATCCAGAATGTGCTGCAGAATTAACGCTTTCAGCGTGTAAAATTGGCGATGAACTTCAATTTGGGGTTGATTTTGTCGCACAGGCTTCTGGTAATAGCATCGCTATCGTGCCAATTAAACCGCTTAAATCAAACCAATCTTATATTTATGCCACTACCAGCCTGATCCAAGATTCTGCTGGTCGTGCGATAGAGCCATCAAGTACTTATAACTTACTTAAATTAGATATTGATACCGATCCGCTTGCAACCGACGAGCAGTTATTGCTTCAAGGTTTAGTTAACAGCTACGAAAAAGGTATTGCTGCCGAACACGGCGTTGATCCAGAAACGGTTTCTTATTCTGGTTTATTTACCACTCAGTCAGTTGCTGATGTTTATGAAACCTCTAAATTGTTAATGGCTTCAAGCGATCCTTATAAGCCTTCATTTCTTAGCCCAATAACGCCACTTGGCGTTACAGTTGCGCAAGCTTTGGGACTAACTGAAGCGGATGGTATTGCTTTTGTTGTTTCTGATATGGCTGACTTGTATGCCGCGACTGTTAAATTACCCATTTATGGTGATTGTTCATCTGTAAGTTGTGTTATTCCAATTGTTGATGGTGCGCCTACTGCGCCAAATGGCCGTTGGTTTGCACAAGGGGATAGCCCGGTATCTGTATTACTCGCACTTGAAGCGGGTACGATGAGTGTTGCAAACTTCAGCTCACAAGCAGTTGCGCAGGGTGTTGACCCAGCCGCCGCATTGCAAAACCCTGCGTTAATGGCGGGTAAGGCTTGGATGCTTGATGATGGCACTGATGCCGATACCACAAAGCATTTGACCAAGTTCAACCCAATTCCTGCGATCATGGGTTATGAAGATGTTAATGTTCAAATCACTTTGCCTAATGCAGCTAAGTTAGCAGCATTCAGCGCGCAAGCGGGATTGCCTTTTGTGGCACCAACAAATGGTTGGCCAACGACGATGGCGCTGCATGGTCTTGGTGGTACTAAGCAAATGGCATTAGCCTATGCTGGTAGTTATGCTGCTGCAGGTGTTGCAACAATTGCCATTGATATGCCTTTACATGGCGAGCGTTCATATGATGCAGATGGTGACGGTGTTTATGATATCTCGGCAAGCAGTGATGTATTTGGTCCTCAATATGCAAACGGTAACCCATTAGTTTTTGTTAACGTGGCAAGCACTTTAACCGTTCGTGATAATTTCCGCCAAGCAACATTAGATCATTTAGGTCTTCGTTTGTTACTAACTGGTATGTACACACAAATAGCGCAGGCTGGTGGGCAACAAGTATTTGATATCAGCAAAATCAGTGCACAAGGTTTAAGCTTGGGTGGCATTGTCGGTACAACATTATCAACTTATGCATCTACTGGTCTAGTTGACCCAACAACCGGTACAGCATTACCTAATGCTTACGGTATTAATGCTGCTTCACTTGTTGCGCCGGCTGGTGGTTTAGCTGGCTCATTTGCAGGCTCACCGACATTTGGTCCTGTTTTGTTTGAAACAGTAACAGGTACAGCAGATTTCCAAGCATTGGTTGATGCGGCAAACACTGGTGGATTTGAACCTGATACGCCTGAGTATGCTGCACTTGTGCAAGCGGTTTACGCTGAATTTATTCCTACCTTTGCATTCGCAGTGCAAACCGCGGTTGATTCAGCTGACCCAATTAACCATGGTGCAATGTTAGCTGAAACCCAATTGCCTGTTCATTTAATTGAAGTGGCGGGTGATGGTGCTGGTAACTTACCGGATCAAGTATTACCTAATAGTGTTGAAGGCTTCCCACTATCAGGGACAGAGCCTCTTATCTCTGCACTAGGTTTAGGTTGCGTTAGTTCAACTAATGCAGGTTCTGGCGCGGTGAGATTTGCTAAAGGTCATCACAGCTCGATTGTTAGCCCTGATGAAATTGATGGCGTAACAGATGGTATGGCTGCGCAAGCTACAGTTGAAATGCAATCTCAAGTAGCGGCATTTGCTAAGTCAGCAGGCTTAGGTGCAGCAACGATTCTTGTTGATAATGCAGATGTTATTGTTCCTTGTAGCTAATTAATGATGTTTAATTGTTAATTGACTAAAAACCCAGCATTTGCTGGGTTTTTTATTGTCTACAAGCTTCAACTTCCTGCTAAGATAACCCACAATTATGTTTTTCTTTACGGAGTGTATTTTGGAGTTTTTATCTGAGTACGGCATGTTTTTAGCTAAAGCCGTCACGATTGTCGTTGCAATTCTTGCCGTTGTGATTGTTGTGCTTGCTAGCAGCATGAAGCAAAAAGCAGACAAAGGTGAACTTAAGCTAACGGATGTCACTGACGAGTTAAAGCAGCTTGAAAAAGAGTTAAAAGAAGAGCTGTTTACTAAGAAGCAATTTAAGGCTTATGAAAAGCAATTAAAAGCTGATGATAAAGCGGCTGAGAAAGATGACACTTCTCCATCAAAAGTTTTTGTTATCGACTTTAAAGGTAGCATTGATGCCGGTGAAGTTGCTTCTTTACGTGAAGAAATTACTGCTATTTTAACCGTTGCTGATAAAGATGACCAAGTGTTGGTTAATGTTGAAAGTGGTGGCGGTATGGTGCATGGCTACGGTTTAGCATCAAGCCAATTAGATAGACTAAAACAAGCCCAAATTCCTTTGACTATCTGTATCGATAAAGTCGCTGCTAGTGGTGGTTATATGATGGCATGTGTGGCCGATAAAGTGTATGCAGCACCTTTTGCTATTGTAGGTTCAATTGGGGTTGTTGCGCAATTACCGAACTTTAGTCGACTATTGAAAAAGCATGATATTGATTACGAACAGCACACTGCTGGCGACTTTAAGCGTACATTGACTGTGTTTGGTGAAAACACGGATGAAGGTCGTGAGAAGTTTCAGGAAGAACTTGAAGAAACGCACGTGTTGTTTAAAGAGTTCGTCAGCAAATATCGTCCAGATATGGATATTGCTAAAGTCGCAACCGGTGAGCATTGGTACGGTCAGCAAGCGATTGAACTGGGTTTAGTCGATGCTATTTCTACCAGCGATGATGTTATTTTAGGCCTAGCTAAAGAACATCAAGTGATCAAAATTAAATATCAAATGAAAAAGAAGTTAGCAGATAAGATAGCACATGGTGCTTCGCTATCTGTTGATGGGGTTTTAAATCGTTTGATGGAGCGTGAAAACGCAGTTAAATAATTAAGGATATCGATGCAGCAAGAGTCGGGTTATAAAGCGAATATGATGGTAGGTGATCAATGTTATCCTGCCTTTGAATTACGTAATTTACTCAATTTTATCGATATTCACCTAGGTGAAACGGTTGCTGCTGATATCTACCAAAAACTGGGCTTAGGGCCATTAGAACTTAAGGCGATGCAGTTTGTTTATGTATGGCAAGTTGAGTTCGCGATGGAGCAACTACGCACCCTCAGTCCAGATAAAGAGATTGGTGCCCGCTTGGGTGCCAGTTATCAAGTTGCTTCCCTCGATGTTCTTTTACCCTTCTTTGATCAATTCACAACTTTGGGGCAATGTCTTAAATTTGTGATTCAAAACCCTGATTTAGCAGGCAGTTTTGCTGATACCTTAGTTCTAATTGAGGGGGACACTCTATGGGTGCGTTGGCTCAATACCGGTAAAGTCAGCGAAGACAAGTTTGCCTTTCAGTTTCATCATAGTGTTTGCGCTTTACTTGGCGCTGCGAGGCAACTCGTTGATGAGCCAGTCTATATTGATGAGATTCATTTTGCTTGCCCATGTTGCAATACCGACTTTCTCAGCCAAGAGACCGGTGCTACCATGGTATTTGACTGCGACTTTTTTGAGTGGGGCATCAAAATGGAAGTGCTAAATTCTCCCTTAGCATTTCAATTTTCGCAAGTTAAACACAATAAATCGGTGCCAGAGGCCACTTCTTTTATTGATAAAGTGTTAACAAATATTCGGCACTCTATGCCAAACCCACCTAAATTAGAGCAATTTGCGTTAAGTATGCACATGAGCGATCGCAGTTTACGTAGGAAGTTATCTGCTGCTGGCACGACATATCAGAAGTTAATCGACCAAGTTCGCTGCCAAGCGGCAATTAATTTAATTTTGACTGATAAGCTATCCATTGAGGATATTGCTGAGACTTTGGGTTATGGCGATGTATCTCACTTTAGGCAAAGCTTTAAACACTGGATCGGTTATCCTCCTGGACATTTCCTAAGACTCAATCAAGCCTCAAAACAGTAATTTTTTGAGTAAAAAGCAGGGAGTCCGTTGTTAACAATTATCTCCTGTATATTAGCTTGGTGTTACTCGCTTTGCATTATTGGCAAGTTGCTATGGTTGCCGACATACTATCAATCCAACGTTTAACTAACTCAGTGCCTTCAGAATGAATTATTTCTCGACCAATCGGCGGCATTTTGTCTTTTGGGGAAGATAAGATTTGGCGATAATGCACTATTGAGCGCTCTGCGTTTCCTGGCACAATGTCATAAGCTAAACCATTAGGACCACCATCCCAGCCCGGAGGTTGTTTACAAACGCCATATTCAAAAGATGTGTGGTCGACAAAGTAGCTTAACCGCAGCCCTGAAATACTCGCAAAGCCCTGTTCGTTATGACAATGTGCGCAGTTAATATCTAAATATCCTTTTGCGCGATTTGTTAAATCTGCATCACTATTGTCTAGAGCATAAGATTGATCAACAGTATCTAATTCAGGTAATCCAGACAGCATTTGCCTATCTTGCCAAAAACTCAATTGATTCACTTCATTACCATTTTCTTGAACTATATTCCGATTCAATAGGTGTGCTTTTAAACCAATTGGATTAATTCTACTAATATCCTCTTCATTGATTTGGTGGCAAATTTTGCACTCCACTTTACTGGGGATATGGTAATCAAAGGTAATGGACTCGCCTTGATTATTTAAGGTATGAGTGACATTGGCGCCGGCGATAATCAGTGAGGCAATGTCTTGTTGCCACTGATATGTTAGCGCAGTCCAACCCGTTTCCCTGTGGATCATCAGTCGGGTTTCAATCAGCTTTTCGTTGCTGGTTCCGGTTAACTGAGTGTCAAATGGCAGCGCAAATGTTTTTACTAACACGCTGCCAATAGGAAGTGAAAAAGCCTGTTGCGGGTTAAAAACCATCGACTGACTTTCGGGTAAATATATGAATCGATACTTACTGGCATAATTTGAAAATAATTCCGTGGACAACTGATAACCACGGCCTGGCTCTCGTGGTGCATGAGTTGGTATTGAAGGGTCGATAAATAAGCCATAATCACTTAAATTAGGGCAGTCTTTGCTCATTAACGCCTGCCAATTTACTTCTGTATTGGTTAACTGACAAACATCATCTGAACCTTCTGGCTGTTCAGGTGTTGTTGGCGTGGCTGGCGTACTAGGTGTTGAAGGAGCTGAGGGTGCTGTTGACGTATTTGAATCATTACTGTCTGATCCACCACAAGCCATTAATACTGAGCTTAATAGTAAGATGAGGAGCGGTATTAGAAAGTTAGTTTTGATTTCAGCGTAATGAGTCATCAACAGTATCCTGCATTTTATAATTACTTGCCCCAAACTTTGAACAAATTTTGGTCGTTATGATTGGTGGTCATGATTGGTTAGTGAAATGAAAGAGGATGTACCTAGGTTCATCCTCTAAAGTGGCATTCTATGAACAAGACGCCGCTGGTAATCGCTTAATCCATTCATTGATCAAGGCAACACCTTCATCGTGAGACAGACTTCGGCCAATCTCTGGCATTCTATCTCCAGGATCATTAGTTTCCATTCTAAAGTGTAAAATAGACTCTTCAGGGTTACCTGGTACAACATCAAAGCCTAAGCTACCACCACCATAAGCGACTGGTGATTTACATGTTCCGTGGGAGAAACCTGCATCTTCAGCATAGCTACGCCAATACTCAAGCTTTAAGCCTGTGTTAGACGCGTTGCCTTCAGGGCGATGACAATGAGCGCAGTTAATATCTAAATAGCCTTTTGCAGCAGCCATTAGTTCAGTATCTGACATTGAACTAATACTATCTTCATCGCCATCTTGATACTCAGGTACCATATCAACATCTGTTAGGCTAGGAAGTCCTTGTAATATGCCTGCAGATTGCCATTTGGTTAACTGGTTCATGCTGCCATCTACATAAGCATAATCACGATTTAAATGACGTGCTTTAGGTCCGATAGGCATGAATACCGCATTACTGTCCTCATCAGCTTTAAACTGGTGGCATTGTTTACATTGGTTCATGTTGGGTACCACATAATCAAAGCTGAGCATTTCACCTTTATGGGTGACTTGCTTACCTTGAATCGCCCCAGCTTTAGCTAACACAGCATCTGACTTGTCTGCTTTCCACACATAAGGAAGCGCACTCCAGCCAGTTTCACGATGGATTAATAACCGTGTTTCGATTAAATCTTCATTAGCGAAGCCGCGTGCATTAGTGTTTTCTGGAAGTGCGAAGGTTTTACTGATCACTGTGCCAACAGGGAAGTCGAATGACTCATTCTCACTGTAGTCGGCTTTCGTTCCATCGGGTAAATAAACAAAACGATATTTGCTGGCATGATCGGTAAATAATGGTGTATTGAGATCGTAAGGTAATCCACCAGAGTTAGGTGCATCGGTAGGGTTTGCCATGTCGGCAAATAGATTATAGTCAGACAAATTTGGGCAGTTAGCTTTTAATAGTGCATCCCAACTGACATTACTTCCTGATGCTTCACATAAACTTAAGTCGCCATCTCCTTCAAGGCCACCTTCGCCTTCACCGATTGAGCCACCGCCACCGACTAAGGTGCCACCATCACAACCTGCGGTGTCATCGTCGACGCCACAGCCAAAGATTTCATCGCCAAAGGTGACGGTATGGACAGGCAAACTGACTTGAGCACAATTCATTAATTCAGCTTGTGTTTTTTCATACAGCACATCAGCAATATTCATATCGGTATTATTGTTGGCATATAATTGACCAATACTGACATCACCATTATTTTGCGCACAAATATTGTCACTGCCATCAGGATTAAACGGCAATTCTTGTAAACCTAGATATGCCGCTGTGCCATTATTAGACAACATTTCCCCTAAGCCATCATATAAAATCCCGGGGAGTGAGCCATGGGTTAATACATAGGCTTTAATGATGTCTTCGATTAAATAACCTTTAGGCTTTTGGCCATATCCTGAGATGACGTTATCGTGAATCGAAATATTGCGCGGAGTAGGGCGCCAACCATCTGCAATCGCTTGACCTGGTTGACCGTAATTACCCACAAATGTACTAATATCTGGCTCGGCAATAAAGAAACTTGAAATGGTTAAGCCAACAGTGTCGTGGTTAGTAATTTCGTTATTAAAAATCTCTACATCATCAGTCGATAAAACAATCACCCCAGTCCCAGGTGGTACAATATGAACCCCAGCAGGATTTGACGATGCATTGGCAAAGTTCAGGGTATTATTGTCATAAACTTTGTTATTAAAGATACGAACACTAGAGCCATAGCGGTGATTATTAATCGGTAAATCGAAGACTAAAATACCACCTGTGTTACCCACAGCTTCGTTATCATATACATCGGCATATTTTGAGTTTTCGATCTCAATGCCCGCGACGTTTTCTTTAGCGATATTACGTCGAACCACTATGTACTCAGATTGGCCCACATAAATACCCGCATCGGCGCTACCGCGAACATAGGTATCTTCAATCAGGATATTCTCACATTCAACAGGGTATAGGCCATAAGCGCCATTACCTTCATCAAGTTCGCCTTCCCACACTGTCGCAAGACGTCTTAAGATGATGCCATTGGTGTTTTTTAGCTTAATACCATTATTTTTTGCTTCGTTAACCGATAAATCCTGAATAATAATATTGATCGCATTTTGCACGAATATGCCATCACCAGAGTTAGCTTCAGAGAAATCGAGTACGGTATCATCTTGGCCATACCCCATGATGGTAATATTTTTAGCAAAGCTACCATCGCCGTCGACATCACCATCAAACAATAAAGTGGATTCGATTTTGAAGTTACCTTTAGGCAGCACAATAACATCATTACTTTGTGCGTTAATTAGGGCTTCTTGAATACTGATAGTAAGGTTATCGCCAGCTTCGACCATTATCGCACCTTCAGGAAAGGTTGGGCCGGTTTCTGTGGGTGGTTGAACGACTGGTGGGGTTTCGGTAACTGTGGTGTCATCATCATCTGAACCACAACCTGATAAACTCATAGTGACAGCTGTTGCTACAATGGTAGGCACCAGCCATGGCATCTTCTTGTTGAACATAGCATCTCCTGCTTTTTATTATTTATTTCCTACTCCTAAAGTTCCGCCAGTGGAGTGGATACGATTTATTTCGTATGACTCCAACATGCCTTGTTTGTTAATTGTTAATCAATGTGAGATCTGGCCACATTTTCTTAATATGCGTTTTTGGTTATAAGGGAGATATTTTTCAGAGAAAAAAACGACAGCCTAAGCTGTCGTTGATTGAGTACTAACTAATTGTGCGGTAGAAACTTCGCAAAATTAGTATATTAAAGTACTGGTTTAGGCTTTGTAACTTAAGTGCTGGTGAAAGCGAACAATGACATCAATATGTTCTTTATCAATATCAAATTGGCTGGTGAATTGACGCACAGCATCCTGAACTTGATTCATAAAGCGGCCATAGCCTTCATCATATCGATCGTCTTTGGCTGCAACAATCACAAAGCGAATGGCTTCAGCTAATTTAGTATTGTCCCAGTGGCAAATAGGTGCAGGAGCTGCGTCGCTTGGGTCAAACCCTACCATCTGAAATTCTGCAGTACTGTTTAATTGCTCATATTTACTGTTACGGACTAACGGCACTTTTCCATTCGCAACCATTGCAACTCGGTGTAATTTGTTGTCACTGGTGGCTTTAATAAAGTGATCTGCAACCCGCTGATACTTCTCTCCAAATGAGGTAGCATTTTCAGCAGCTAATTGCTTCTTAATACGACGGCCCATCGGTAAGCTAACAGTGACATAGTTAAGTGCACTGACCGATTCAGGTAAGTTACATTCACGGCGCTTATAGCGACTATCGACGGCACGTAACTTGTAACCATAGGTTTCTTTAAGTCCTTTTGCTTTTGCGAAAAAGTCATAAGAAATATGCTGATGATCACGAATTTTTGTCGGTACTTCTTTATTGGGGAGTAACGGCTTTATTTCAGCTAAGAAATTTTGAACCTTGGCATGAAACTCTGCTGAATTACTACGCAGTTCATTACCAGTAGCCAGAAAAACGACTTTTAACTTCTTCGCTCGATACCCTGGAAGCGTGTGTAAACGATTGGCTTCATGATGAGCAGGGTTGTAGAAAAAGCGCAGTTGTTCTTCTGTAGATAAACAATAAGCTTCACTATGGAAACGTACCATCGGTAGCTTATCAGTCGCGATAACATGAACATTGTAGAGTTCTAGTTTATCTGCAACTTGGAAAACCAGCTTACTAAACTCTTGATAGCAATTATCTAAGTCACTGTATGACCCTAATAAATCATCGGTTAACGTAAATCCAACTGTGATGTACTGGTTTTTACGTGTAGCTGTCGGTAAATACACTTTCTTTTGACGACTGACGGACATAATTTTTCCTTTTAGCCATAGGGTGTACCAATTAAAACTCGAAAAGAACAATTCAGTCTTGTTCTTCATATCATTGGTATTATTGAAACGTTTTAAACAAATCCATTTTGTTTAGTTTAATCTTAAAACCTTAAAATAAAATTACTATTTGCGCTTTTTTGCTCATTTCTAGTGAAATATTTTAACCTTGATTACTTTTTTAACGCATCTATGATCCACGGTGCCATCCATTGCGTAATTTGTGGTTGAGCCTCGACATTTGGATGAATACCATCTCGTTGCATTAAGTCAGAGTTTGGTGCAATGTCCAGCATAAAGAAAGGCACTAATGCAATGTCAAAGTCATCAGCAAGTTGATGGTAAACATCGTTGAACATTTTAGTGTATCTTGGACCGTAATTAGGTGGCACCATAATTTCAGTCAGTAATACATCAGCGCCACTGTCTTGAGACAAGCTAATGACTTTTGTAAGATTTGATTTCAGTTTGTTAGGCGGGAAACCACGAAGACCATCATTGCCACCCAGCTCAACTACGACTAGGTCAAATTGGGTTGAAGCCAGTAAATTCGGGAGTCTACGCAAACCACCTGCGGTAGTTTCACCGCTGACTGAGCCATTGATAATGTCATGTTCAGGGTGCTTATCACGTAACAATTGTACCCAACCTTGCTCTTCTGACATGCCATAACCTGCACTTAGACTATCACCTAATATCAAAATCGTGGCAGCATAGCTAGAAGTGGAAATAAACATTGTAGATGCTACAAACAAAAATGCCGCAGTAAGCAGGCGTTTAGCCGGTAAATATAAGAAGGATCGTATGTCGACTAATTTTGCAAATAATTCAAGTGCCATTAATGTTACTAACCTCAATAAAACTGTAGTGACCCAAGAGGGAGAGCTTACTATCCTCAATGGCATTAATATGGATGTCAAGCAGGGCGACAGTATTGCTATTCTTGGCCCGTCAGGTTCTGGCAAGTCAACGTTACTGGGTTTGTTAGCTGCGCTCGATACACCAACCTCTGGTGAGATATTACTGGATGGTCAAGCCCTGTCTGGGCTTAATGAAGAACAAAAAGCGGCGCTGAGAAAACAAAAAGTCAGCTTTATTTTTCAGTCTTTCATGTTAGTTGATACCTTAACCGCGCTGGAAAATGTCATGTTACCAGCTGAACTTGCAGGTGTCGTGAATGCTCGAGAGAAAGCTGAAATCATGCTTGAACGTGTGGGGTTATCACATCGCTTAACCCATTTACCTAAGCAATTATCTGGTGGTGAGCAGCAACGTGTTGCTATTGCACGTGCCTTTATTTGCGAGCCCAAAGTGCTATTTGCTGATGAGCCGACTGGTAACCTTGATAGTGCCAACGGCGATAAAATTGCCGATATGTTGTTTGCTTTGAACCAAGAAAGCGATACTACATTGGTATTAGTGACGCATGATTTAGAGCTGGCCAAACGCTGCAAAAGACAGTTAGTGATGGAAAATGGCCACTTATCTGAGCCCGCTGTCAGTGAAGAGCAAAACGTCTCAGAGGAGGCGTGTTAATGGAATTACAATTAGCGTGGCGTTTATTTAAGCGCGAATTGATGCAGGGTCAGTTATTACTGATTGTACTTGCTATCACTTTAGCTGTGTTATCGGTCAGTGGGCTTGCGAGAGTGAGCGAGCGCTTACAAGTGGCAATTAACGGTGAGGCGGCCAATTTTATTGCGGCAGATAGAATCATTGATTCCCCTGCGCCGCTAGATGAGCAAGTACTGATACTCGCAGAGTCACTTGATATTAAGCATGTGACCAATATGAAATTTAACTCGATGGTTTATTCGGGTGATAATTTTCAATTAGTGACAATAAAAGCCGTGGGTGATGGCTATCCACTACGTGGTGAAATCGAATTATCATCTGGCATTACACAAGCATTACCACTAACAGGTGAAGCATGGTATGAAAACAGACTAGGTGGGTTATTAGGTTATCCAACAACCTTGGAGTTAGGTAATACTGAATTAAATTTATCTGCTGAGATTAGTCGATTACCTGATGCTGGCTTTAACCCGTTTGCTTCATCGCCAGTGTTATTAATGCGTTTAGATGATGTCGATGCGACTGGAATTATTCAACCAGGTAGCCGGGTAAGTTACGTCTATCAATTCGCAGGTGAAGCTGCTGCGTTAACTGAATTTGAAACTCAAGCTAAGCCGCTATTAAATAACAGCCAACGTTGGACTGATGTGCAGTCAGGTGATTCACCAATTGCCTCAGCGGTGAAACGTGCAGAACGATTTTTATTATTAGCCAGTTTACTGGGTATTGCCTTAGCGTGTGCTGCGATAGGTATTGCTGCGCAGCGTTATTGCCAACGACATTATGATGTTGTGGCAATGCTCAAAACCTTTGGCGCATCTTCAAAACAAATTCGCACCTTGTTTGGCATTCACTTAATGCTAGTCACAGTATTAGGTATTGTTTTAGGTCTAATCGGTGGCTTGCTACTGGATATAGGTATTAACCAATTTTTACCTGCTGAAATAGCAGCATATTCACCACCTTATTCAAGACCATTACTCTTAGGTGTCAGCACAGGTTTAATCAGCGCCTTTATGTTCTCTGCGTATCCTTTAATGCGTTTGCTGGCTATTCCACCTTTACGAGTATTGCAGCGACAGCTTGAAGGGCTACAGTTCGGCATGTGGTTACACTTATTGTTAAGCCTTGGCGCAATGGCGTTGTTAGGCTATTTGTATTCACGCAGTATCGCGTTAACCATGACCGTTGTACTGGCTGTGTTATTACTGGGTGTATTACTGAGTATTTTAGGCTTTGCCATGATCCGTTTAGGTCATAGCGTCGGCATGAAAACCACCAATCCATTTCAGCTAGCCTTGGCAGGACTTCGTCGCCGAGCGAGACAAAATGCGGTGCAACTGGTTGGTTTTAGTAGTGCCTTAGTGTTGTTATTGACGATTCTTGCACTTAGACAAGACTTATTGAATGAGTGGCAAAAGCAACTACCTGAAGATGCGCCAAATTATTTCTTGGTCAATATTGCCCCAGAAGATACCAAACCATTGGATGATTTTCTTGATAGTAACAAGATTATCGCAACTGATATTTATCCCGTGATCCGAGGCCGATTAACTCACATTAATGATGAAGAATTGATTTCTCGTCGAGAAGAGAAAGATGGCGCAGAAGGTCGAGTTGGGATCTCAAGAGAGCTAAACCTTACGTACAGAGAAACTCTGCCGCCGAATAATGAAATTACCCAAGGGACTTTTAATCAGGCGGATGATGAAGTCTCGGTTGAAGCTGAAGTGGCTGAGCGTTTAGGGTTATCACTCAACGATACGATGACGTTTAATATCGATAATCAAAGTGTAAGCGTTAAGGTAACAAGCTTTAGGCAAGTGCAGTGGGAAACCCTGCAACCTAACTTTTTCATGATTTTTAAGCCTAAAGCTTTGGAGCCGTTTTCGTATACTTCGATGGCCAGCTTCCATTTAAATGATCAAGATTTGAAGCAAGCCGGGAGTGATTTGACTGCCAATGGTGTGGTGCTACAACTCATCCAACAATTCCCAACAATATCTGTGATTGATGTTGGTGCTATGGTTGGGCAATTAAGACAAATTATTGAGCAAGTTTCACTATCTTTGTCACTGGTGCTGGCGCTAGTACTGCTAGCAAGTGCATTAGTATTGATAGCACAAACAGAAGCTGGGATGGCAACCAGGCAGCGCGAACTCGCAGTGCTTAGAACCTTTGGAGCATCTGGTTGGCTGCTACGCTCAGCGACTGGGCTAGAGTTTGCTTTATTAGGTGCAATTGCGGGTATCCTAGCGGTAATCGTGGCTGAATTTGCATTGTATATGCTGAAAACTCAAGTGTTTGAATTAGTGGTATATATGCATTGGCCGTGGTGGGGGATTGCGCCATTAGCTGGTGCCGCTGTGGTGGCCTTTTTAGGCATGTGGCGCTGTCGTCAATTACTGAATCAGTCATGCAGTGAATTGCTCAAAGCGGGTTAGTATTAAAACCTATTAACATCTAAAGGATTTGGATATGTTTGCGGTTATCTTTAAGGCTAAAGTGGGCGAGCAAAATCAACATTATCTTGATACTGTTGCGATTATGCGTGATTTAGCATTTGAGCAATATGGCTGTATTGATTTTATTGCCGTGTCAGAAGGGGAGCAAGAAATTGCAATTTCTTACTGGCAGTCAGAAGATGACATCAAACGCTGGCATCAGGATTCAAAGCATAGCGTTGCGCAGAAACTAGGCCAAGATAAATGGTATGCGTCCTATACCGTTGAGATTGTCGAGGTAAAAAGAAAATATAGCTTCGGTGAATAAATTAGTTTCAGTTAATAAATTTTCTTTGGTGAATGAGTAAAGCTTGGATGACTAATTTAGCTTGTTGAACTTATCATATTCATCCGTTAATTAAATGCCGTTAAGTCAGCTTAACGGCATTTTTGTATCTATATTTATCAAGAATGCAATTTATAATAATTTATTGTTATATGGTATTGTCGTTATAGTAGCGGCATTGTCAGATACGACTCAGTGGATTTTATGATTAATCAAAAATGGCTAACGACCTTCCTTAAACTTGCTGAAGTCGGGCATTTTACTCAAACGGCAGAACAATTGTTTATGACCCAACCCGGTGTTAGTCAACATGTTCAGAAGTTAGAACAGCAGTTAAATGTGCAACTTATTCAGCGCTTTGGTAAAAGGTTTGAGCTTACAGATGCTGGCATGCAACTACAGCAATATGGCGAGCAAGCGTTAAAACAACAAGAGCAGTTCCTCAGTGATATTCAACTGGATTCACCTTTTATAGGAGAATGTCGCTTTGGTTGTTCAGGCTCTCTTGCTTTGTGGCTGTATCCACACTTTATCGATTACCAGATATTGCATCCTGAGTTATCTGTGTCAATAGAAGCTGGGCCGAATAAAAGAGTGATTGAGCAAGTATTTAATAACGATATCGACATTGGTATCGTGACTCAGTTTGTCTCTAATCCTGAGTTGGAAGTGACGCCAATAGGTGATGATAACTTTTGTTTAATTGTGCCTGCGGCTTATAAAGACAATGAAATTTCATTTGAACAACTCATCTCACTGGGGCTGATTTCTCACCCAGATGCCAAACATTACCTACAGTTATTGATCAACAGTAATTTTAAAACTGAGCAAGCTGGTAGCATTCCAATTGCAAGCTATGTCAATCAGTTAAATCAAATTTTACTTCCGGTTGCAAAAGGTCTTGGATTTACCGTATTACCAGAGTTTGCGGTAAACAGTTTTAGTCAACCAGAATGTATTTTTGTGGCCAAGTTAACTCATCAAGTTAAAGAGCCACTGTTTATGATCCGCAAAAAATTTCGTCCATTACCTAAACGTTATGATTGGTTTATTGAAACCACGACAGCGTTAGTGAACAAGTGAGTTATTGATATATTTCTACATTGATATACTGATATGGTTTGGTATAGCTTCTGATATACGAGGCTGTAAACGAAAAGTTATTGGATTAGTATGGTAATGGAAAGCGCAATCAATGGGTTTAATAACCATTGATTGCCTTAGCGTTATAGTGAACTCTTTAAAGCGTTTATCGACCTTAAGCTTTAAGTATCGAATCTAGTGCGGGTGAGATATCTGGGTATTTATAGTTAAAACCTGATGCCAATGTTCTTTTAGGCAGTACAAATTGACCTTCTACAATTAAATCAGCCATTTCCCCCATAGCAAGTCTTAGTGCAATGACAGGAGTCGGAATGCAGGCAGGACGGTTCAAGCTTGAGCCAATGGATTCGGCGAATTGCTTATGGTTTACTGGATTAGGCGCTGTTGCATTAAATACCCCATGGGCTTGTTCTGTTGTCAGTAAATGCAAAATTAATTGAGTTAAATCGTCAATGTGTATCCAACTAACACCATGTACCCCTTTGCCAATAGGACCGCCCAAACCCAACTTAAATGGCGGTAACATCTTAGCTAATGCGCCGCCATTTTTACCCAGCACAATCCCAATTCTGATCACACAAACTCGCGTTTTCTCAGATTGTGCTTTTAAGGCAAGGTGCTCCCATTCACTGCAAACTTGATGGCTAAATTCATCGTGAGCTTGGCTATCTTCATCTACAGGGATAGTACCTTGTCGTCCGTAAAAACCAATCGCAGATGCACTAATAAAGCTTGCTGGTGGCGTGTCACTTTGTTTAATTAACTGAGTTAGCAATGCGGTGATATTCCAGCGACTGTCGCAAATTTGCTGTTTTTGTTGGTTACTCCATCTTTTACCTACAATAGGCTCGCCAGCAAGATTTATCACACTATCAAAGTCATTTAAGTTTTTTAGTTGATTGAGGTTATCTAAATACTGATGTTCAGCACCTAAAGTCTGTGTTGCTTGGGTGATATTTCGAGTCACAATGGTGAGCTGATGCGATTGTTGGCTTAATAGTGCGACTAGCTGTTTACCGACAAACCCAGTTGCACCTGTTATTAATATTTTCATATTCTCACCACTTTAAAATGTCAGTTGAAACTACAGCTCAGTTGTTAAAAATCAATAAAACTCACTCTTTTACACAGTTTGATACGATATAAAAGCATCAGTAGATCAGCTGTCATGCAAATCTTATAAACCTCTACTTATAAAACTCTACTTATAAACCTCTAAGGGTAATAAGGTTTACTAAACGCATTTCTACCTCATTGGCTTCGTATTTAGTATTGGTTCAGTTAATCTAAGTTAAACTCACGACAGAAGTGTCGCTGTAATGTGATTATTCTTTGTGAAGCACATTTAATAAAATAGCCGTAATATAGTCATTCATAGACTAATGATTGTGAGTATAATGCGTAAGTTATTATTATTGTGCTAGTTTAATAGTAGATTTAATCATCAGGATTAATGCAAACGTCTTTTAATCCATTTTAAAACAACATTAAGTGTCTTGTGTTTTCCATCATGCTTCTAAATCGAGCTTATAAATACATGCGCACTTCTATGTGATATTCCAATAATACCAAAGGGTTTAAATATGAGTGGCGGCAATTCTTCATCGATGGCGTTTCGTGGTTTCGCTATCATGGCGTGTTTAGTGGTGATTTTAGCGGGAATTAAAACAGCAAGCCCCATTGTCGTGCCGTTTGTATTATCTGCATTTTTAGCCGTAATCTGTAATCCAGCGATTCAATTCATGACACGCTATCGTGTACCTAAATGGCTTTCTGTTATTTTATTGATGATGTTTATTGTCATGATGGGGCTATGGCTTGCGAGTTTGGTAGGGAGTTCGATAAACGAGTTCTCTCAACAAATGCCATTCTATCGTCAACAATTAATTGAGCAGTTTTCTTGGGTGTTAGAAAAACTCAATTCAATGAATATCAATATTTCGAAAGACAAAGTTCTTGAATATTTTGACCCAGGTATGGCGTTGAGCATGACAACTAATATGTTGTCTGGTGTTGGCAATGTGATGGCCAACTTATTCTTAATCATTCTGACTATTATCTTTATGTTATTTGAAGCTCAGTCTTTACCAAAGAAGCTGCATTTTGCTTTAGATGATCCAGATATGCGCCTAAAGCAAATCGATAAATTTTTACATTCTGTAAATCAATACATGGTGATAAAAACGTTAGTGAGTATCGCTACGGGTATTATCATTGGCATTGGCTTATCTATTATTGGTGTCGATTACGCTTTGTTGTGGGCTGTAGTGGCTTTCTTATTCAACTATATTCCGAATATCGGCTCAATCATTGCGGCTATTCCGGCGGTATTATTAGCGTTTATTCAAATGGGTCCAGGTGCTGCAGGGGTAACTGCACTTTTATATCTTGGGACTAATACGGTTATGGGCAACGCTGTCGAACCGAGATTCATGGGGAGAGGCCTAGGTTTATCGACATTAGTGGTATTCCTGTCGTTGATCTTTTGGGGCTGGTTACTAGGCTCTGTTGGTATGCTGCTATCTGTACCGTTAACCATGGTTGTCAAAATTGCACTTGAGTCCAGTGAAGACGGTAAATGGTTTGCTATTTTACTTTCTGATGAAGTGTCTACTGATACAGTGGCAAGTGATTATGTGGCAAATGATTATGTAGCAAGTGAAAGCCAGACTGATAAAAACGACTCAGCTGATGGCATAGATTTAAACTCTGACTCATCCGAATTGCAACAAGCAGAAGCTGTTAAGACGGCTGAAAAATCTTAAACAGCAAAACGTCGATAAATTAATTAAATAATTGAATATTGTGAAAGTAAAAAATGAATTTTGATAGTGATGAATTTCCACTTGGGCAATCACTTGCCCAAGTACAATTAACTGATGAACTTAGCCGCATTTTCCATGGCCGAGGCGGTCGTTTTGCAGGTTTAGAGCACCTATGTTTGGATTGGTTTAAGCCTGTACTGTTATTAACCAGCTTTAAAGAGCTGTCTGAAGGTGAGCGCTTAATGTTGACTGATGCCGTTGCAGCTGTTTGGCAACAACATCATAGTGAATTGAGCTTTAACTTGGTATTCCAATACCGTAATGCAGGTAAAACGGTTACTGAAATTGTGGCAGGTGAAGTGCCTGAAAAGCACATTGTCTCAGAAAATGGCGCAGATTTTTTAGTGCATCTGTTGCGTGGTCAAAACCACGGTATTTTTCTTGATATGGCTAATGGACGTCGCTGGGTTAAGGAGCATGCAAAAGATAAAAAAGTATTAAACCTTTTTGCATATACTTGCGCATTCTCAGTGGTTGGTTTACAAGGCGGCGCTACCGAAGTTGTTAACATGGATATGAGTAAAGGCGCACTGAGCATTGGCAAACAAAATCATTTGCTTAACGGATTTGAATCAGGGGCCAGATTTTTAGGTCATGATATTTTTAGGTCATGGGGCAAGTTAACTAAATTAGGCCCTTATGATTTAATTGTTGCCGATCCACCGAGTAATCAAAAAGGCAGTTTTGTTGCAACTAAAGACTATGTAAGACTTTTACGTAGGCTACCTGAGTTACTTGCTGTAGATGGTGAGGTGCTGCTGTGTTTGAATGCGCCTGAATTGGGTTGTGATTTTTTGATGCAACAGGTTGCTGAAACCGCGCCAAGTTTGACATTTGTTGAGCGTATTGAAAATCCACCAGTCTTTGCTGATATCGATGAGCAGAAGTCGCTAAAAGTACTTCGATATCGTGTTAATCCGTAATTATAATTATCAATAAACTGGAAATTTAACAGCACAATTGAATATATATTCAGTTGTGCTTTTTTATGAAAATACGTTTACTTGTCGTTTAATTTTGAACCAAAGCAATTGAACTAAAGCAATTGAACCAAAGCAAGCGAGTTCAAGCTGCGTAAATGGAAATCGCTGAAGCTTTAAACACTCAAAATAACTCTTTTTACTCTCCTATATTAGCAAATTACAACTTAACAAGTTGATAACTTCTCTGGAAGCGACTATATATACTTAAGTATTATATTCTGATTTGAACAAACCTTTGTGATTGTTGTAAGCATGCTAATGCTTTTCCCTTCCATCAGTTCTAGTTGAATAAGTCAAAAAGATACCTTTGTATTGCAAGTGTTTAATCTGTTTTTATGATCTAGATCAACAAAGATACGTTTTACCAATTTGTGAGTATATAGTTTAGTCTTTGATTAAAGATAAAATTCTCGCAAATCTTAGTATGTAACAACTAAGTTACATCACTTTTATTCTAAACCTCTACTGGAGGCTCCATGAGTACAGATCCGCAAAGCGAAAAAAGCCTGGAATTTAAGATTTTTATCTTCTTGACGGTTTTTTTAGCGCCAATCTTATCGGCACTATTAGTCAGTGCACTCGGTTTTACCATATGGTTCAGTCAAATCCTTTCAGGCCCACCGGGTGCTGGTTAGCCATTAATTAATAACAAAAATAAAAGAGAAGTATTCTTGATGAGCAAAAAAGAAATTCATGTAACCAGCCTAATCGTCCAAGTCCATCCTGATCAAATGGGTGATGTGCGTGAAAAGATTATGGCGATGGAAAATGCTGAACTATCAGTAAACAACGAAATGAAGATTGTAGTGGTGATTGAAGGACCGACTCAGCGTTCTTTAATGGATGACATCTCTACCATAAATGCTATCCCTGGTGTGTTAACAGCCACTATGGTTTATCACCAAAGCGAAGAGCTAGAAGAGGGTGAAGAATGAGTATGAACAGACGTGAATTTATGAAAGCCAATGCTGCTATAGCAGCAGCTGGCGTAGCCGGTATGGCATTACCTGCAACAGCAAGTAACCTGATTACGAGTTCAGAGCAGACAAAATTAGAGTGGAATAAAGCGCCTTGTCGTTTTTGTGGTACGGGCTGTTCAGTTATCGTAGCCACCAGAGACGGTAAAGTGGTTGCTACTCATGGCGATGCAAAAAGTGAAGTTAACAAAGGCCTTAACTGTGTCAAAGGTTACTTCCTTTCAAAAATTATGTACGGCCGTGATCGCCTGCAAACCCCGATGTTACGTATGACTGACGGCAAATACGACAAAAATGGTGAATTTACCCCAGTTAGCTGGGATATGGCGTTCGACACCATGGCTGAAAAATGGAAAAAGACCATTAAAGCTAAAGGGCCGACTGCAGTAGGTATGTTTGGTTCGGGCCAATGGACCGTTTGGGAAGGTTATGCAGCCGTTAAGCTGATGAAGGCGGGTTTTGGTTCAAATAATATTGACCCTAATGCGCGTCACTGTATGGCATCAGCGGTAGGTGGGTTCATGCGTACCTTTGGTATTGATGAGCCAATGGGCTGTTACGATGATATGGAAGCGGCTGACGCATTTGTATTATGGGGCTCAAACATGGCTGAAATGCATCCCATTCTTTGGACTCGCGTTACTGACCGCCGTTTAAGTGCACCACATGTAAAAGTGGCAGTACTGTCGACTTTCCAACATCGTTCATTTGATTTGGCTGATTTACCGATTGTATTTACCCCGCAAACAGATTTAGCAATGCTTAACTTTATTGCGAATTACATTATTCAAAATGACAAAGTCGACAAAGACTTTATCAGTAAGCATGTTAATTTCCGTAAAGGTGAAACGGATATTGGTTACGGTTTACGTGCATCACACCCGTTGCAGAAAAAAGCCAAGAATGTTGATACTGCTGGTGATTCAACCCCAATCGATTTTGAAGAATTCAAAAAGTTTGTTGCTGATTACGATGTTGAAAGTGTCAGTAAATTATCGGGTGTGCCAGAGCATAAACTGATTGAACTTGCTGAGTTATACGCTGATCCTAAGAAGAAAGTCACTTCATTCTGGACCATGGGCTTTAACCAGCACACACGTGGTGTGTGGTGTAACAACCTGATTTATAACATTCACTTGTTAGTCGGTAAGATTTCGACGCCAGGTAACAGTCCTTTCTCGTTAACCGGTCAGCCTTCTGCATGTGGTACCGCTCGTGAAGTGGGTACATTCTCACATCGTTTACCTGCAGATATGGTTGTGACTAATCCTAAGCACCGTAAGCTTGCGGAAGATATTTGGAATATTCCAAGTGGCATTATCCCACCTAAACCGGGCTATCACGCTGTTGAGCAAAATCGACGTCTTAAAGATGGAGATTTAAACTGTTATTGGGTGCAAGTGAATAACAATATGCAGGCTGCTGCGAACATGAATGAAGAAGGCTTACCGGGCTACCGTAACCCTGACAACTTCATTGTGGTGTCAGATGCATACCCAACAGTCACGACTCAAGCGGGTGATTTGATTCTTCCTTCTGCCATGTGGGTAGAGAAAGAAGGGGCATATGGTAACGCTGAACGTCGTACTCAGTTCTGGCATCAAATGGTTCAAGCTCCAGGCGAGTCAATGTCTGACTTATGGCAGTTGATGGAATTTTCTAAGCGTTTTACGACTGACGAAGTGTGGTCAAAAGATGTGCTTGATGCTAACCCTGAGTTTAAAGGAAAAACGTTATTTGAAGTCCTTTACCAAAATGGCAACGTAGAGAAATTCCCGTTAAGTGACACTGATCCTAAGTTTATGAATAACGAAGCTAAGCACTTTGGCTTCTATGTTCAAAAAGGGTTATTTGAAGAATATGCTGAATTTGGCCGTGGTCATGGTCATGATTTAGCTGACTTTGATCGCTATCATACTGAGCATGGTCTTCGCTGGCCTGTGGTTGATGGTAAAGAAACTAAATGGCGTTTCCGAGAAGGTGCTGATCCTTATGTTAAAGCCGGTAAAGGATTCGAGTTCTACGGTAAGCCAGATGGAAAAGCAGTGATTTTTGCCTTGCCATATGAGCCAGCGCCTGAAATGCCAGATGAAGAATTTGATATTTGGTTATCCACAGGACGCGTATTAGAACATTGGCACTCAGGTTCAATGACTCAACGTGTTCCTGAGCTTTATAAAGCCTTCCCTGATGCTGTGTGTTTCATGCATCCAGATGATGCTAAAAAGCGTGGTTTACGTCGAGGTGATGAAGTTAAAGTCATTTCACGTCGTGGTGAGATTAAAACCCGCGTTGAAACTAGAGGTCGTAACAAGCCGCCTGTTGGATTGGTTTTCGTACCATGGTTTGATGCTAGCCAGCTGATTAATAAAGTTACACTTGATGCGACAGATCCATTGTCGAAACAAACTGACTTTAAAAAGTGTGCGGTTAAAATTGTCAAAGCCTAAGGAGAACGACCATGAAAGCAGGTAAAATTTTATCAATGATTGCGTTATTGGGCTTCTCTTTTAGTTTGATGGCTGCATCAGTACCTGAAGAAAAAATTGCCACGTTGCGTTTAGCACCAATTGAAGTTGAGCCAACACCGCCAGCGATGCAAAAGGTGATTAACTCTGACGTAAAACAGGTGCGCAATTATCCAATGCAACCACCGGTTATTCCGCATCGCATTGATGGTTACCAGATTGATTTGAAAGTAAACAAATGTATGCAGTGCCATGCGCGTAATAGTACTGGGCACTCACAAGCACCTATGGTGAGTGTGACGCATTATATGGATAGAGAAAATAACTTCTTGGCATCTTTATCGCCGCGTCGTTATTACTGTACTCAATGCCATGTATCTCAATTAGATGCCAAGATACTTGTCGAGAATGATTTCGTTGATGTTAAAGAGTTAATGAAACATTCTTCAACAACTGAGCACTAGGAGCGTTTATGATTTCAAAATTACTAGAAAACCTGAAGTTAATTTGGAAGGTACTTAATCGTCCAAGTGTTCACTACAGTCTAGGTTTTCTAACTCTTGGTGGCTTTGTTGCTGGTGTGATTTTCTGGGGGGGCTTTAACACTGCCTTAGAAGTAACTAACCAAGAACAGTTTTGTATTGGTTGCCATGAGATGGAAAATAACGTTTACGAAGAGCTAAAAACGACCATTCATTTCACTAACCGAAGTGGTGTGCGCGCTACGTGTCCTGATTGTCATGTTCCCCATAATTGGACTGATAAAATTGCCCGTAAAATGCAAGCATCTAAAGAGGTTTGGGGTAAGGTATTTGGCACCATTAATACTCGTGAAAAGTTTGAAGCTAAACGTCGCCACCTGGCCGAGAATGAGTGGAATAGATTAAAAGCGAATGATTCATTAGAGTGTCGTAATTGTCATAACTTCGACTACATGGATTTTACGCGTCAATCTAAACGTGCATCACAAATGCATTCAACTTCACTCGCCAGTGGTGAGAAAACCTGTATTGATTGTCATAAAGGTATTGCACATCAATTACCTGACATGGCAGGCGTAGAAGGTTTTTAAATAAATTTAACGTTAAAATTTTATCTTAACTAGATTTTAAATTAACAATAAAAGGCCAGCATTAGCTGGCCTTTTTCATACATATAGGGCTATATTAAATAGATAAATAATTCAGTAGTAATAAAGACTTAATTTGGCTAACTTATCTTGAATCGAACACTGAAGCAGGATGCATGCAGAAATTGATACCATTATTGAACACTAGTATTGTAATCATCACTAAAGTCTTACTGAGAGTTGTAGTCTCAGTCACGCTTAGTACGGCTGTTGTCGCTACTACTGTTAGTGCTGCCGAACCTCAAATATTTGATAAAGCTGATCCTCAAGGCAAACTTCTCGTAAACTCGCAGCTTGACCATACTCAACAAGATACCTATGAACAGCAGCTTAACCCTCAGCAGCTTCAATGGCTAAAATCTGAATTTCAACCATCTACTTTATCTTTAGCTGAACAGAAACAAGAGATGCTGTGGTTTCAGCATAAAGCACAAGCTTTTAAGGGAATGGAAATTCGGGTGGTGTCGGAGCGAATAAATACTCATCAATACGAAGCCAATGTGCTAGCTAAAGCTTTCTTCGACATTACAGGTATTCACGTTATTCATGAGTTGACCAATGAAGATGATGTGATTAAAAAGTTTTCAGCTCAATTGATGACAGGTCAGCGACTTTATGATGCTTACATCAGTGATAGTGATCTAATTGGCAGTCACTTTAGGCAGCAGCATGTAATGTCGATTACTGATCTAATCAATCATCACGCAAAAGATTTCACCTTACCAACGCTCGATTTAAGCGACTTCATTGGGCTTGCTTTTACTACAGGACCTGACGGGAAAATTTATCAACTACCTGATCAGCAGTTTGCAAACTTATATTGGTATAGGAGTGATTGGTTTGCTAATTCAGATTATCAAAAGCGATTTGAATCAAAATATGGTTACCCCTTAGGAATTCCTCAGAACTGGCAAGCCTATGAAGATATTGCCAACTTTTTTACCAATGATATTGGCGAAATCGCAGGTACCAAAGTATATGGTCATATGGATTACGCTAAATCTGATCCTTCTTTAGGGTGGCGTATTTCGGATGCATGGTTGTCTATGGCTGGAGTAGGTGACAAAGGCTTACCTAATGGACTTCCTGTAGATGAGTGGGGCATCCGTGTTGAAGATTGCCGTCCAGTGGGCGCTAGTGTTGAGCGAGGTGGAGCACTAAATAGTCCAGCAGCGATTTATGCCATAGAGAAGTATAAAGAGTGGCTAATAAAATACGCGCCTCCTGAAGCGAAACAGTTAACGTTCTCAGAGTCTGGGGATTGGGCTGCCAAAGGCAATATTGCCCAACAAATATTTTGGTATACCGCCTTTGTGCCAGATTACACAAAAAAGGGTTTATCGGTGATGAATAATGATGGCACCCCTAAGTGGCGTGTTGCACCTTCACCTGTAGGCAAGTATTGGCAAAAAGGCATGAAATCAGGTTATCAAGATACTGGTGCTTGGACTTTTTTAAATCACACTCCAGATGAAAATCAAATTGCAGCTTGGCTATATGCACAGTTTGTTGTGTCTAAAACGGTTTCATTAAAGAAAACGTTAGTCGGCGCAACGCCAATACGTCAATCGGACATCGCATCAGATATTATGACTGAACAAGCTCCTTATCTTGGTGGGCTAGTAGAGTTTTATCGAAGCCATGCAAGGGATGTTTGGACACCAACAGGCACCAATGTGCCAGATTACCCCGGTATGGCAGGTTATTGGTGGCAAGCTATTAGTCTTATTATTGAAGGTGAGCTATCTGTTACTGATGGAATGAATGCTTTAGCTGAGCAAATAGATCAGCATTTAATTCGTTTGCAAGATCAAGATTTAATTTGCGGGCCAAAAGTGAATAAGCAGGTAAAACCTTCTATTTGGTTAAATAAACCTGGCTCGCCAAAGCAGTTAATGCCAGAAGAAGTAAAAGGGAAAAGCTTACCTTTTGAGGAGGCAATAAATGCTTGGTAAAAAGCTAGCTTATTTATTGTTGTGTGTTTGGTATTTATCAATCAATGCTGTCACTTCTGTATCTGCTTCTGAAATCACAGTATATACCTATCAGCACGTACCTTTTGCAGAGCAAACTGATGCTCATCATCAAGGCATGATTATTGACATCATTGATGAGTTATTTACTCGTGCAAATATGGAATACAAAGTGATATTTAACCCACTTAAACGTGGTTTAACGATGACCGCAAGAGACCAAAATGTTTGTGTGTTACCTATAGTTCGCACCCAACAGATAGAAAGTGAATATCGCTGGGTTGGACCTATTTTAATTTCAAGATATGGTTTATTCAGTGCGAAAAGTAAATCAATCCCTTTGGTAACGCTTCAAGATGCTAAGCATTTGTCTATCGGCACTTATTTAGGCAGTGGCATTAGTGAATATTTAGATTCGTTTCGTTACCAGGTTCAGCTTACAAACGAAGATGGATTAAATATTAAGAAACTTGATAGAGGCCGAATTGACCTATGGGCCGCGGAGTTGATTAGTGCTAAGGCATTAATGACGCAATCAAAAACGCAATTAGGTGAACCTGAACTTATATTCCACACATCTTTACGGGCTATGGCGTGTAATGAGGCTTTAGATGTATCTAAACATCAGGCGTTGGTCAATGCACTAAATGAAATGTATCAAGATGGCTTTATGGCGAAAATCAATTTAGCCTACGGAGCTTCCCTGTAGGTAGGCCATGGGGGTATTACTCTAGAACGTTATACGTGAGTATTTATAAGTAGATTTTCCAAAATCTGCCATTAGTTGTTGATGCATTTCTACTTTTTTTGAAGGTACTAATAACACATCATTGTCATTTTTAAGAATAGTCATTGGTGATAATGCTCTTCTTAAGAATCCGGAATCTCCTTCTGGTAAAAATGATATCTTATCATCTACTTTTGACCAAGCACCGTTAGAATAACTAGCGATCCCAATCGGACCTTCAAGATTTGACTCGTAACGTCCATCTTCATGTAGAATTAAATGAATGTTATTACCAAATCCATCGTTGTTAAAATATTTCCCGCTGACCATAGATGTGTCTATTTCTTGACGATTATCTGAAGATTGGAAACTACTACACCCAATTAAACTAAGCATCAGAATTAAACAAAATTGCTTATACATTTTATTTCCTAATTTTTGAACAATTTAAAATTGAGCTTATGCATTATGTCAATTTTATGTGGCACTTTCGTTGCAACTGAATACTCTATTGATTTAATGTTAAAATCAAGTGTTAAGTCATTTTTTTGACAAATAGTGTGATATTGACGTCATTGTGATATTAGTTGCTACTTGTTATTTTAAGTGGTTGATAATATTGTTATTGGTAAGTCTTGGAACTTCAGTTTTTTAAATTAAAACGATGAATGTCTTAAAAAATTCATCTAAAAACCTCTCTTGATATAGTTCGAAAGTACTAATTCACTATTGGTTTAGTCTATAAATAGTCTTCACTAGCTTTGACTATTTTATAACAAGCTATACTTATCATATTCAGCCAGCTCTCAACGGATGAGATATCCGCTGATAACAATATGAGCTTTGTTTGGAGGGGTATTATGTCTATGGTGAGTTCTAAAGATTTTGCTAATTGGCTTAAGCTGCAATTTGATCAATTAGAGTCTGGTGTCAGTTTAACAAGAGAAGATATTAATCAATTAACAGGAAGACAAGGCTTCTCGTTGGTGTTTATCAATGATATTCATTATGAGTTGATGCAGCACGGTATTGCGTTTGTGACAGACACATACAGGCAGCATTTTTATATGGTAAAAGTGCAGGATAACCCTTGGCGAGATGAATTAGAAAATGCTGGCCATCAGCAAACATTTTCCAATATCATTTCTATTAATATGTCGCGCTAAAGCTGACTTTCGATGTTATCTACAAGGTAAGCGGTAAAATCCTCACCGTGATTTTGGAGCATTTTGGGGAACATCGAAATAGGAGTAGAGCCAGGGAAGGTATTAATTTCGTTTAACAAAATCTCATTTTTATCAGTCAAAAAGAAATCAATTCTTGATAAGTGTCTTAACTTCATCCCTTTAAATGCTTTAATCGCATACTCTCTGATTTGCTCTGCCACTTCTTTAGATAAGTTTTGGGCCACAACATCGGTTCTGGCTTTGCTACTGGCATTATACTTTTCTTCAAAAGTGTAAAACGTATTGCTGGCGCAAATAATTTCCCCTGGCAGTGTGGCAATCACTTTTCCTTGATACTCATACACCGCAACTTCTAATTCTCGAGCAACAATGGTTTTTTCAACCACCACTGAGGGTGCGAAACTGAATGCGTCTTTTAAAACTTGCTCAACTTGCGACACATTATCCACTTTGTAGCAGCCAACAGATGAACCTTGAGATGCCGCTTTTACAAATACCGAACCCCACTCATTGAGTGCCGTTTGAGTCTGCTCAATGGCATCTTGGTTCATATCATTTAGGAAGATATATGGCGTGTTAGGAATACCGAGCGCTGTGAACCACATTTTGGCGGTGATTTTATTAAAGCAGTTGCTTGATGCTTCAGATTCACAGCCAAAATAAGGCAGTTGAATAAGATTAAAATACGATTGAATATCACCGGTTTCACCTGGGAAACCATGAATACAAGGAATAGCATAATCAACAGGCCAAGCGGGTTTGTTTTGGTCATCAAAACGCACTTCACGGCGACTGGTTAACTCGCAGCGGTGACCATCTTGATCAAAGTAATGGCCATTACCATCAAGCTCTAGTCTCAGTAGGTTTATTCTATCTGACTTAGCTAATGACGATTCAAAATAGTTTGCTGACAATACTGAAACGTCATGTTCAGCGCTGCCGCCGCCGCAGATTAGAAGTACATTGATAATTGTCATAAAGCCCCGAGAGAAGTTGACCGTGTAAAACTGGTTTGTCGTGTACTCATGATAATGAACTGAGAAGGTTTAGTGCAAGCAAGGTTTTAGATAACTGCTTATCAAATCAACAATCGCAGTCATTAATTCTTACACAGGGGTCATAAATTGTTATACGGGATTCAGTGAGCTTCAAGGAGTAAAATAAAAAGCCTTATTATTCATAACAAGGCTTAGTTTTTGCGCTAGCTGTCTTTACGAGATACTTTTTATGAAATGCTCGTTAATAGGTGCTTTTTATTAGATTAAAACACGTAATGAAACTGCGATTGATGACACTTACCAACCGATAATATAGCGACTTTTCTTGCTCAATATTGTCTTAATGGCGGTAGCGATAAAGTATGAAACGATTATTACTCCCATCGTAACGACTAATGTCGTAAGCAAGTTGCCACTTCCTTCAAAACCGAAAATATCTGGACTGTTATATATCATCCACCAAGGCGTTGTTATCCAAGGGTGGATGAAATATATGGCAAAGCTGACCTCTGCTAATTTTTGTAGGGGTTTAATACTGATATGTTCAAACTTATTCAAAATGGCCAATATCACAAATGTGAGCAACATTTTTTGTGGCAACATTAAATCCGGAACAGTGAACTCTAGCGCCGCTTTATTAAGGGTGCCGGCACCAAACCAATGAGCTTGTGCAACAGCGAACCCAATGGCTAACAGCAGCATAACTACCCAGTACTTATCGATGAATGGGAAAAGTTTGTCTCGATGAGCTGAACCCCAAACACCCAATAAATAAACAGGTAAAAAATAAAAAAGTGATTGTATAGCATTGAGGTTTGATTCAGGTCGGTGAATTAACATCGCAATAATAAACAGTGGTACAGCAACTATCAGAAGGTGCTGGCGTTTAATTAAATGCATGACCCATGGCGAAAGGGCAAATAACATCATTCCCATTGGGATATACCAGTAAGCTGTTAGGGTCCTCCCTGTGATGACATACCAGCTTGCTGCTACTGCAGGCTTTTCAATGTCGGCATACATCACATGTAGCGCTGGATCAGTACCTACCGTCAAATGCCAGAATATCCAAGGTAGCGATAACAGTATGTATGGTAAAAAGACAAATTTGGTTTTGTTCTTCATATATTTTTTATAGTCCCAACGGTGATAAAACACGTGATGGAATAAAAAACCAGAAATAAACACAAAAAATACTGTGCCATTCATCATTAAGTTGAACCAAGCTTTATCTGCAAGGGTTTCAACTTCCCAACCTGCAGGCCTATAACAATGAGCCATAACAATAAAAATAATCGCTATACCACGAAAATGATTAATGCTGTTTAAAAAGCCTTTTTTTTCTGCAGGATTTACCCTTGGTGACTCAGCGCTATCTGACATATTAAGCCTTGATTCTATTATTATTTAGTTAGAAATATCAGTGTTACTCCATTGTGCTTTTATTGTTAATAAATAACAACTATTAACCTTGCTTGTTTGAATCCTCTTATGCTCATTCGAAATGTATTGGAATCTTGACGTGCACGTTAGACCTTTGTCGACAATGTGTAGGTTTTATATTGACCATACTCATAAATAAGCCTATATTGTCGACAATTATTCGAAGTGGAGTTCAATCATATTCCAATGACATTCTTTAACGAACAGCCAATAACTGCAGCAGATAAGACTTTCTTTGAATTACGCAAAGATATTGTTGAAGGTGAGATTCATGCGGGTTCAAAGCTTAGTGAAACTGAGCTGTCGACAAAGTATCAAGTCAGTAGAGCTATCATTCGTGAGGCGATCAATCGCTTAGAGTCATGTCATTTGGTGGAACGTAAAGCTAATGTTGGCGCTAGAGTTGTGGCGTTAACGCCTGAAGGCTTAATTGAACTGTATCAAGTTCGAGAATCTTTAGAAGGCATGGCAGCAAGATTGGCAGCTAAGAATATGACAGAGTCTGAGATTGCAGATTTAAATGGATTACTTAACCGTCATTTTGATGAAGTTCAAACAGGCGAGTCCTATTACCAAGAAGCGGGTGATGTCGATTTTCATTACCGCATCATAATTGGCAGCAAAAACAAGCACCTCATTACAGTTCTTCTTGAAGGTATGTATCACCTTATTCGTATGTATCGCGTACAACTCGGTATGGCGGGGCCAAGAGTCACAACCGCATTTGATGAGCATAAACATATCGTTAAAGCGATTTCGAATCGTGATGAAGAGCTGGCAGAAATGCTAATGCGTCGTCATATCATGTACTCGAAAGCAAATATCGAAACCAAGTTAGAAACCAAATTAGTTATCAACTAGAAAGTAGCTATCAACTAAAAAGTAGCTATCAACTAGAAGTAACAATTAATAAATATATTACGAACAGTAAATAGTAAAAAGAATAATCAACCAGTTAGCAATTCATACTGCTTAAAGCATAAAAAAGAGAGGGAAGTCATGAGCGCAGGCAAAAAATTTCGTCAAGCACTAGCTGACAATAAACCATTACAAATTGTCGGTACTATCAATGCTTATTCTGCAATGATGGCAAAGCAAATTGGTCATCAAGCCATTTATCTTTCGGGTGGCGGCGTAGCAAATGCATCATACGGATTACCAGATCTAGGAATGACGTCACTCAATGATGTCATTGTTGATGTACAACGTATTACATCAGCATGTGATTTGCCTTTGATGGTTGATATTGATACTGGTTGGGGCGGTGCTTTCAATATCGCTAAAACCATTCGCGATATGGAAAAAGCCGGCGCAGCAGCAGTGCACATGGAAGATCAAGTGGCGCAAAAACGTTGCGGTCATCGCCCGAATAAAGAAATCGTGTCAACTGATGAAATGGTCGATCGCATTAAAGCAGCAGTTGATGCGCGTATTGACCCAGATTTTTTCATCATGGCACGTACAGACTCATTTGCTCAAGAAGGCTTAGAAGCTGCAATCGCTCGTGCTAAAGCTTATGTTGCAGCGGGTGCTGACGGCATTTTTGCTGAAGCGGTTAAAACTGAAGAACATTATCGTGCATTTTCTGAAGCATTAGATGTGCCGATTTTGGCCAATATCACTGAGTTTGGTCAAACAGAACTTTGGAACAAAGAGCAGCTAGGTGAGTGGGGCGCTGACATGGTGCTTTACCCATTAAGTGCATTTCGTGCGATGAATAAAGCAGCTGAACATGTTTACAGCGCAATATTAAAAGATGGCGATCAAAAAGCCGTTGTCGACACGATGCAAACCCGCATGGATTTGTACGATTACTTGGGTTACCACGATTACGAGCAAAAGCTAGATAGCTTATTTGCTGAAGGCAAAAACAAGTAAACGTGAGTTATTTATAAAATATCTCCAATTGTGAGTGTGTCTGTATGAAAAATGCACAAATATTGTTTTGGGACAAGGTAAGTTACTCGCAAATGGATAGGTTAAATAGTGTGGTTTAACCGCCCCCTACAAAGCTCAGATCATAAGAAATTGATCATAAGAAATAGAACATAAAAGAATAGGACATCATTATGGTAGACAAGAAATTAAGTGGCGCAGGCCTTCGCGGTCAAAGCGCAGGTGAAACAGCATTATGTACAGTGGGTAAATCAGGTTCTGGTTTAACGTATTGTGGTTATGATGTGGCTGATTTATCTGAAAATGCCACCTTCGAGGAAGTCGCATATTTATTATTTAACGGTGAATTACCTAACCTAGACCAGTTAGCAACATACAAAGCAGGCCTAAAAGCACAGCGTGATTTACCGCAAGCACTTAAAGAAGTATTGCAGCGTATTCCTGCAGATGCACACCCAATGGATGTGATGCGTACGGGTTGTTCATTCCTAGGTAACCTTGAGCCAGAAGTTGATTTTACAGAGCAAAATACAGCAGCCAATCGTCTGCTTGCCGCTTTCCCTGCCATCATGTGCTACTGGTATAAATTCAGCCATGAAGGCGTAGAAATTGATTGTGTGACCGATGAAGATTCAATTGGTGGCCATTTCTTAAAGCTATTACGCGGTGAAACGCCTTCTGAGCAGCATCGTAAAGTAATGGACGTGTCACTTATTCTATATGCTGAGCATGAATTTAATGCTTCTACCTTTACCGCTCGTGTTTGTGCATCAACTTTATCAGACATGTACTCTTGTATTACGGGTGCTATCGGTACCCTGCGTGGACCTCTTCATGGCGGCGCGAATGAAGCGGCTATGGATATGATTCAAAAATTTACTTCACCAAGCGATGCTAAAACACAAATGGCTGGCATGCTTGAGCGTAAAGAAAAAATTATGGGCTTTGGTCATGCGATTTACCGCACCTCAGATCCGCGTAATGTGATCATTAAAGCCTGGTCTGAAAAGCTTGCAGATGAATTTGGCAATACCAGCCTTTATGATATTTCTGTTGCGTGTGAAGAGTTCATGTGGGATAGCAAAAAGTTATTCTGTAATGCAGATTTCTTCCATGCATCGGCGTATCACTTCATGGGTATTCCAACTAAGCTATTTACGCCTATTTTTGTTTGTTCACGCTTAACAGGCTGGGCTGCGCATGTGATGGAGCAGCGCACTAATAACCGTATTATCAGACCAAGTGCTGATTATACTGGGGCTGAACCTCGTACAGTAACGCCAATTAGCGAAAGATAAACCTTAAAGGCTAACGACACTACGTTAGCCTTTTTCGTCAGTCTTTTAGCAAATCTTTTCGCTAACCTTTAGCTCAGCTTTGTCACTTAAGATTTGCCTACATAAAACAAATAACAATGGATGTAGTTATGAACGCTAACTATAGAAAACCGCTTGCAGGTTCATCGCTTGATTACTTTGATACACAAGCTGCAATCAACGATATTGAGCCAGGGGCTTTTGAAAAACTGCCTTATACTTCTCGTGTTTATGCCGAGAATTTAGTACGTCGCTGCTCACCTGAAACACTTACTGATTCACTCAAACAAATTATTCATCGCAAACGCGATTTAGATTTTCCTTGGTATCCTGCACGTGTGGTCTGTCATGATATTTTAGGCCAAACTGCGTTAGTCGATTTAGCCGGTCTACGTGATGCGATTGCAAAAAAAGGCGGGGACCCTGCAAAAGTTAACCCTGTAGTACCAACCCAACTTATTGTCGATCACTCTTTGGCTGTGGAACACGCAGGTTTTGATAAAGATGCTTTTGAGAAAAACCGCGCCATTGAAGATAGGCGTAACGATGACCGTTTCCATTTTATTAATTGGACTAAGACGGCCTTTGAAAACATTGATGTGATCCAGCCGGGTAACGGTATCATGCATCAAATCAATCTTGAGAAAATGTCACCTGTGATACAAGCACGTGAAGGCGTGGCATTTCCTGATACCTTAGTGGGTACCGACAGTCATACACCACATGTAGATGCACTTGGTGTCATTGCAATCGGTGTTGGTGGATTAGAAGCTGAAAGCGTAATGCTTGGCCGTCCATCATGGATGCGTCTGCCTGATATCGTTGGCGTTGAGTTAGTTGGCAAACGCCAAGCTGGCATAACCGCCACCGATATCGTGTTAGCTATCACTGAGTTTTTACGTGAACAAAAAGTGGTTTCAACTTATCTTGAGTTTTACGGTGAAGGTGCTGCTAATCTGACATTGGGCGATCGTGCAACAATTTCAAACATGACCCCAGAGTTTGGTGCGACCGCAGCGATGTTCTACATCGATGACAAAACATTAGACTATCTAACATTAACAGGTCGTGAAGATAGCCAAGTTAAATTGGTGGAAACCTATGCTAAAGCCAATGGTTTATGGGCTGACTCACTAGAAAATGCTGAATACGAGCGTGTTTTACGTTTTGATTTATCAAGCGTTGGCCGCAATATCGCAGGACCTTCTAACCCGCATCGCCGTGTATCTACGAGTGATTTGGCTAAGCAAGGGATTAGTGGCAAAGTTGAAAACGAAACGGGTTTGATGCCTGATGGCGCTTGTATTATTGCCGCTATTACCAGTTGTACTAATACTTCAAATCCACGCAATGTCATTGCAGCTGGTTTATTAGCCCGTAACGCTAATGCTAAAGGCCTGACTCGTAAACCTTGGGTTAAAACGTCACTGGCGCCAGGATCTAAAGCGGTTCAGCTCTATCTTGAAGATGCCAACTTATTAACTGAACTTGAAGCCCTAGGCTTTGGTATTGTCGGTTTTGCCTGTACCACTTGTAATGGTATGAGTGGCGCACTTGATCCAGTTATTCAAAAAGAAGTGATTGAACGCGACTTATACACCACTGCAGTGTTATCGGGTAACCGAAATTTTGATGGTCGTATTCACCCTTACGCTAAACAAGCGTTTTTAGCATCACCGCCACTGGTTGTTGCCTATGCTATTGCTGGCACCATTCGTTTTGATATTGAAAAAGATGTGCTTGGTCAAGATAACGAGGGTAATGACATTCGCTTAAAAGATTTGTGGCCATCTGATGCTGAAATCGATGCAGTGATAGCTCAAAGCGTTAAACCTGAGCAATTTCGCAAAGTGTATGAGCCTATGTTTGATATTAAAGTGGACTATGGCTCTTTACAAGATGGCTCTTCAGCAAAGATTGATCCACAGTATGATTGGCGTCCTCAGAGCACCTATATCCGTCGCCCTCCTTATTGGGAAGGCGCATTAGCGGGTGAGCGCACCATGAAAGGCATGCGTCCATTAGCGGTATTAGGTGACAACATCACTACCGATCATTTATCACCATCAAACGCGATTATGCTTGATAGTGCCGCCGGTGCTTACCTTGATAAAATGGGCTTGCCAGAAGAAGACTTTAACTCATATGCGACCCATCGAGGCGATCATTTAACAGCTCAACGTGCGACGTTTGCCAACCCGAAATTGCTTAATGAAATGGTGCAACACAACGGCCAAACCAAACAAGGCTCTTATGCTCGCATTGAGCCAGAAGGGCAAGAAAGCCGCATGTGGGAAGCAATTGAAACCTATATGGAACGTAAACAGCCATTGGTGATTATTGCTGGTAAAGATTACGGCCAAGGTTCAAGTCGTGACTGGGCAGCCAAAGGGGTTCGCCTAGCGGGCGTTGAAGTGATTGTCGCTGAAGGCTTTGAGCGTATTCACCGCACAAACCTTGTGGGAATGGGCGTGTTACCGGTTGAATTTATTAATGGTGAAACGCGTCAAACTTATCAAATTGATGGCACTGAAACTTTCGATATTATTGGCGAGCGCACGCCTGGTGCAATGATGACCTTAGTTATCCATCGCCGTGATGGTTCACAGACTGAAGTGACGGTGAAGTGTCGTTTAGATACTGCTGAGGAGTTGTCGGTTTATGAAGCGGGCGGCATTTTACAGCGCTTTGCTCAAGACTTTTTAGAAGCGAACCAATAATTATTGGTGTTAAATTCATAACAAAAGGCGGCGCTTTAGTAAGTTAAGCGTCGGCCTTTTCGCATTTATTTTTATCGGTTTTTACCGATTTTGTCGGTTCTTGTCGATAGTCTAGGAAATAATATGTCTCATATTCCACAAATTAAAATCCCTGCAACCTATATGCGTGGCGGCACCAGTAAAGGGGTGTTTTTCAAGTTAACTGATTTACCTGAAACCGCTCAAATTGCGGGGGCGGCGCGAGATGCGTTATTGCTAAGAGTGATTGGTAGTCCAGACCCTTATGGCAAGCAAACTGATGGTATGGGCGGGGCAACCTCAAGTACCAGTAAAACGGTTATTTTATCTAAAAGTAGTCAAGCTGATCATGATGTTGACTACCTATTTGGCCAAGTGGCGATTGATAAACCCTTTGTTGATTGGAGTGGCAACTGCGGTAATTTAACGGCTGCAGTGGGCTCATTTGCCATTTCAAATGGTTTAGTGGATACGAGCCGTATTCCGCAAAATGGCATTGCTGTCGTTCGTATTTGGCAAGCCAACATTAATAAAACCATTGTCGCCCATGTGCCAATTGTGAATGGTGAAGTGCAAGAAACCGGTGATTTTGAACTTGATGGGGTGACATTTCCAGCTGCTGAAGTCTTAGTTGAGTTCATGGCGCCAGCAGATGCGAATGCTGCTATGTTTCCAACGGGTAATGTGGTTGATGAGTTGATTCTGCCACAATCTATCCCTGAGTTTAAAGCCAAAGGTATTTCATCGGTAAAGGCGACAATGATCAATGCGGGTATTCCTACCATTTTTGTCAACGCTGCTGATATTGGCTACCAGGGTAATGAGCTGCAAGATGACATTAACAATGATGAAAATGCATTAGCTTTTTTTGAAATGTTACGTGCTCATGGTGCAGTGAAAATGGGGTTGATTGAGCACATTGATGAGGCTAAAGCGCGTCAACATACGCCGAAAATTGCATTTGTATCTGCCCCCAGTGATTACACATCATCAAGTGGTAAAGCCATTGCTCGCACTGATATCGATTTGCAAGTGAGAGCGTTATCTATGGGTAAACTGCATCATGCGATGATGGGGACGGCGGCTGTGGCAATTGGCACTGCCGCTGCGGTTAAAGGTTCATTGGTAAATATAGCTGCTGGTGGCACGTCTCGCACTCAAGTGATATTTGGTCATCCTTCAGGCACTCTTAAAGTGGGCGCAGAAGCGACATTAACTGATGGCAACTGGCAAGTTAACAAGGCCAGTATGAGTCGCAGTGCAAGAGTATTAATGGAAGGCTGGGTTAGAGTTCCGGGCGATAGCTTTTAATTATTTAAAGCGGCCTAATCATCAGAGACAATGTTAAATATCGATTTTTCAAGGCTTATAACGATAACGTTATAAGCCTTTTTTATAGGGAATGCTATTTTGATCGAATCCTTAATGACGTTAGTTATTGCCACAAGCTTATTATTAGGCTCACCAGGCCCTGTGCCCATTGCACTTGCTGCAATAGGAGCTACATTTGGTGTTAAACAAGGTCTGCCATTTTTGTGTGGCATATTGTCAGGATTATTGTTGGTTATCCTGGCTACGGTACTTGGCTTGTCAGCCTTATTTATTGCTTATCCAAACTTTCGAATTATCTGTCAAATTATTGCTTCGCTGTATATGGTTTATATTGCCTATAAAATTGCTACAGCTTCAGTAGTGCCAAACATTGCAGAACAGTCAGCGCCTAAATTTAGAGATGGCTTAGTGTTGAATGTACTTAACCCTAAAGCCTATGCCGCTTTTATCGCGATTTTCTCTCAGTTTCTACTACCGCTTTCATCTTCTTCGACCAGTTATTTGATGACAGCAGTGATATGCATTGTTGTCGCAGCATTGGTCGATAGTCTTTGGTTGGTGTTTGGCAGCTTATTAAAGCCAGTTTTTTCTTCGCCAAAGCATGCTAAAGCTATTCGATTAGTGTTTGCGATCTTATTAGTCATTACTGTGTTAGTTTCTTTGGTGTTTAGCTTGCCAAGTTAACTCGTTATCACGATTTGTCACAACTTATGACGACAGGACATTATGTGGATTGGGGGGATTCAAGTTATCTTGTTTAATATAAGTCGAGCTTTCACTCAGCCATTGCATCTAAGTAAGTGCATCTAAGCAAGTGCATCTAAGCAAGTGCATCTAAGCAAGTGCATCTAAGTAAGTGCAACTAAGTAAGTGCAACTAAGTAAGTGCAACTAAGTAAGTACAACTAAGTAAGTGAGTCTAAGTAAGTGCATCTAATGTAAGTGCAACTAAGTAAGTGCAACTAAGTAAGTGCAACTAAGTAAGTGCAACGAGTTATTGCAATCAGTCACAACAATCATCCATTAACACTTAGAAGGTTTACCTTATCCAACAATCCAATGTAAAAACCTTATCGATGACAATATTGGCATTGATAGCTTTTGCGGCGAACTCTGTTTTGTGCCGTTTAGCACTGGGCGATGGTAGCATTGACTGGGTGAGCTTTACGGTTATACGTTTATTATCCGGAGCGTTAACCTTATTACTGATTTTAAAAATCAATGGGGTTTTAACAAAACCTCGATATCCAGATGCTCAAGTTACGGGCAAGAATAATCAACAATCTTTAATTAAGCAGCAACAGTTAATGCTAAAGCAACATCAATCAGCTGGGAGTTGGTTAGGTGGTGTGATGCTGTTTGTTTACGCTGCCAGCTTTTCATATGCCTACACACTACTTGATACCGCCACAGGCGCATTGATTTTGTTTGCCGCAGTGCAATTAACCATGATCCTGCTTGCAATCATTCAGGGGGCGCGGCTCAAGCTGATTGAATGGCTTGGGGTTATTACGGCATTTGTAGGGTTTGTGTATTTAGTTGTTCCCGATATCAATTCACCTTCGATGGATGGTTTATTATTTATGACCATTTCAGGAATTGCTTGGGGTGTTTATACCCTAAAAGGTAAACAAACAACTCAGCCGCTACGCGATACATGTGCCAATTTCGTCAGGTCTATACCTTTAGTTCTGGTATTATTTCTAGTCAGTTTAGGGCAGCTTGAATTAAGTGACAAAGGTGTATGGCTAGCGATTATCGCGGGCAGCATGACCTCTGCAATGGGTTACAGTATTTGGTATGTCGCGCTTAATGGACTTAGCGCCACTAAAGCTGCCGTCGTGCAACTTTCTGTACCCGTTATTGCCGCTTTTGGTGGGGTGATATTTGTTGCTGAAACCCTAACTAGTCGTTTAATGATTGCATCGACTGTGGTGTTGACGGGGATGTTAATGGTAGTGCAGGGGAAGAGTCAGAGTAAAAAGTAAAGCCGCTAACAGCGGCCTTAGCTGAATAGCTTAGGATTTATTTCTCAATACTAAATCTTACATCCTAAACTGATATCTTAAGTTTCGATTATATTCTTAAAACCTGTTCGTTCAGTTTATGACTTGCCCCAGAGTCGCAAGGCTAAACCTGATGCTCGTGAGGTCACTTGTTTACAGGCGCGTTCAAATACATAAGGCGATCCTAAGCAGATAAAGTGTTCTTTAGCTCGGGTAATTGCTGTATACACCAGCTCTTTAGTCAGCAGTTGCCATTGCGCATTACTGGGCTTTTGTGGCAGCACAAACGCCACTTGTTCAAATTCACTGCCTTGGCTTTTATGTACGGTCATCGCAAAACAACTGTTTTGTTGAGGGGCAATGGCAAGTGAACAAAACAGTAATGTACCGCAGCACTAGAGTGCTTATGGAAGTTTGGGTAAGCATACCTGGGGATAGTTTTAATTATAATTACTCACACCAGATATCTATTGCCCTGAAATTAAACACGCTGATAATCCTATTATCAGCGTGTTTAATTGGTAGAGGCGTTTTAGTTTGAAGACTATCTTGCTACTAATTGTTAGTAGACAGATATTTTCTTCTAAATAAACTTGATAGACCGATCATGATAATCGCTGCCCAACCTAAGCCCCCGCCATCGGAGGAATCAGTGCTTTTTTTAACCTCTGTTTGTACGGCATTAGAAGAGAAGTTGGCTGTAAGCGTAACTTTTGCATCCTTTGAAATTACACAGTTTACATACCCTTTTGTTTCAAATGAAATAAATTGGTTATCATTGAAAATCCCAGTAGCTACATCTTGATAACCATCATTATTTATATCAATGAAAGTGGTAGCAGTCACTCCGTCTGAGAATACACCTACATTTTGAGCAGCTTCAAAAGTACCATCTTCATTGGCATATATGAGGTTTAACGTTGAAGGTCTATAATGTGCAGCGAGTACATCTGCAGTGCCGTTGCCATCAATGTCACCAAAAGCAGCTCCGTAAGTGCCACCACCTGAGTCAACAACCTGACGGTTTACTGTATCACCTGTTAATGAATATAAAGCGACTTCTCCATTGATGATTTCTGCAGCAACAACATCAATACGTCCACTATCTGGCTTACGATGGACATCTAATGTCATTGCAGCATTTTCTGACAGGGTAATGTAATGGCTAAAAGAATCATTACCATCATTAATGTACAAACTAATATGTTGACTGTTGATACTATTTACTAAATCAAATAAATCACCGTTAGTACTCGCCGTGAATGACGATAAGGCAAGATCTGGAAAGCCATCATTATTTATATCTTCAACGGCAATAGCGTAGGGTGTTACTCCATCAATTGTTATATCTTTCTTTAGGGCGAAATTTCCATTGCCGTCATTGGAATAGAGCTTTATGAAACGATAACTATAATCGATAACGAGTAAATCTTGGTCATTATCACCATCCCAATCATGAAATGTTAACGCTGTTGGATAGCCTAAGTCATCATCAATACTGACACTATCAAAGCTTCCATCCCCTTGATTAATGAGTGTACTTAATTTTCCTGTAAACAGATTTAATTTCGCTAAATCAGTCACGCCGTCGCCATTGATATCGGCGGCGTCTAGTGTCTTAGCTCCTCCAGAACTTTGATTGAAAACGCTATAACTTCCACTTAAAGTTACCTGCTCACCAGCATCGCATTGTTGGCCTGTCCATCCAACAAACTGACTACCTTCTATTGTGTTAGTCAATAAAGTATTAATTGGCAGGCTATTTTCAATAATACAATCCTCACTGCATTCTACCCCTGCTTCTTTTGCTGTAACAGTTCCTTCTCCAGTTATTGAAAGGTGTATTTCAGCTGCAAGTATTTGGTTTGAATAAGCTAATGAACAGAGAGTAAAGCCTATTGCAATCGTTTTTTTCATGGTTGGCATCCTAGCTTTATTAAGGTTGTTATATTTGTAAGTTGATCGCTTCCTATATACAATGATGCTGTTGTTATGGAGTTGTTATGGAAATATTCAGAGATATAAATCAATAGGTTATATGAATAATATTAATAATAAAAAATATAAATTAGGCCTTTATTGGGTATTGCCTGAACACAATAAATTACAGTTTGAGCAACAGGAAATTAGAGTTGAACCCAAAATAATGCAAGTCTTGTGTTATTTGGTTCGTCATCGCGGAAAAGTCGTTAGTCGAGATGAAATAATCTCTGATCTATGGCCTGAACAAGTCATTGGTTCAGAAGTTGTTACTCGGGCTATTTTTGAATTAAGAAAAATTTTTAAAGATGACCCCAAGTCCCCTCAATTTATCGAAACGATCGCTCGTAAAGGTTATAGCTTTATTTACCCTATTGAAGTGACTGGAGTGTTAGATGTTACTAAGGTAGATAACGCAAACGAGTTTACTCTTTACAATAAGCGTTTTTATCTCGTCATAAGTTTTCTGACACTTTTTATTTTACTGTTCAGTTTCTTCGGGTTTAATCAACGTTTACATAATGAAGAAGTAGAAAACTTCAGAGCAACCTTAATTAACCAAGGCGAGAGTACCGTTAATGATCCAGTGATATCGCCTGACGGTAAGAAGATTGTTTATATAGAGCAGTTAGGTGGTAATAACATTTTATTGCTAATGTCGTTAAATAATCATAGGAAAGAAATAATAACGGAGTTTTCTGGTCAGCTGATTTCACCTAGATGGAAAGGTGATAATCTTGTTTATTATGCCCAATGTATATATCAAAAATGTGATTTGGTTGAGCACAACTTCGAACTGCAAAGTAGCAAAGTGATTGAACGCTTTAACAGCAAAATTAGGTCGATGGATGTAAACCAATCATTAATTGCAATAGAATCTGCGGATACAAGTCGTTCCAATACAAGTCGTTCCAATATAAGTCTTTTTGAATATAACGCAAAATCATTTAAATTAGTCGAGTCTCCTATTAGCTCTGAATTAAACAGAATGCCGTTGTTTAGCTATGATGGAAGCTACATCTATTTTGTCGCGGCTAATTCCGAAGGTGGAGAGGGCATATCGCGTTACCACTTGGAGACTAAGGTCTTAACCAAACTAGAAGCAAGGTTTAATGCTATTTACTCCATGAGCAATAAATCACAAAGTGAGATTTGGATAACTGGCAGAAAAAAAGGGATTTCAGCAATATGGAAATATGATGTTGATACAGGGAAAACGATTGAAGCTTTTACCCCAGCTCCTGGCGATTATCCTACTGACATCAGTGCTGTACCAGGCTCTAATAAAATAATCTATAGAAGTGTCCAGCGTGATATTGATAGCTTTCAAATAGGGCTTTCAAATAATGCTATTGCAGATATCAATGGTGACATGATTGATATGAATACTATTTATTCACCTATTATCAATACCTACTATTTTGTATCAAATCGCTCTGGCTACTACGAGATCTGGAGTAGCAAAGAAGGCAGCGTAAAAAAAATGACTGACATTTATGCTAATGTCATCGAACGCCCCATATTATCAGTGGATGAAAAGTTATTATCATTCACATCATCCACAGCCAATGGCAGTATGTTATGGGTATTAGATGTTTTCAATGAAAAGCAGGTATTAAAGTACACGCTTCCAAGTCGTATTCACTTACTGTCTTGGAGTCCCGAAGGGAATTTGTTTTTTAGCATGTCATCGTTACAACAAGAAAATATATACGAATTTTCAGTTGAAGATTTAACGTATAAACAAATTATATTATCAGCAGGCAAACTCGCAATTCAAAATGTAGAGGGAGGCTTGTTGTATTTTTATAAAAATGCCACTAAAAGTGTCATGGCACTGAATTCAACGGGTGAAATTAACAGCGTTTTTAAACTTCCAAGTCAACATTATTTTGTACCTCATCAATCAAATGTTATCGGTGATGAGTTCTTATTTACCACAATAAATGATGGTCAGTATTCATTAAATTCCTATTCTATGTCTAATCATGAAACTAACAAAGTATTTGATTTACCTGCCAACAGTTACCCAACTCAAATAGGGGAAGTTGATCAACAAACTTTTGTTATTTTCGATAAACTAATTCGTGATAAAACGCAGTTATACTTACTTGAAAATGATTAAAACTGGTTTGTGTTTTATGCTGCTCTAAACTGTCATTGCCATGGATGGTTAAGTGTACAACGCAAGGGGATTATCGTGAGTCAATAAACAAAAAGCTTGTCGGTGACGTTTATGAACCAGCTGCTATGTTGGTGGTAATCTTGTGTGAATGTTCAAGGCAATATCAGGCTTGAAGCCTTTATGGGTTGGTATCCTAGTAGCATCATAGTTAATTTTGCCATAAATTATAATTTTACGAACATTATTGAAACTGAAAATGGCATTAAAAATTTTGAAGGGATTTTTATCGAGAAGGATGATCCATCAAGGTTAGCCCTTCAACAATAATGTTGACGCTTATATTATTCGCCCCATAATCTCAGCGCCAATCCTGAAGCTCGTGAGGTCACTTGTTTACAGGCGCGTTCAAATACATAAGGCGAGCCTAAGCAGATAAAGTGTTCTTTAGCACGGGTAATTGCTGTATACACCAGCTCTTTAGTCAGTAGTTGCCATTGCGCATTACTGGGCTTTTGCGGCAGCACAAACGCCACTTGTTCAAATTCACTGCCTTGGCTTTTATGTACGGTCATCGCAAAACAACTGTCGTGATGGGGTAATCGTGCGGGTTGTACTTTCAATAAGCTACCATCTGCTTTGACAAAATAAGCCATGAGCCGTTCAGGTTTTTGTTCGTCCTGCAAAATCAAACCAATATCGCCATTAAATAAACCTAAGTTGTAATCGTTACTTTGGATAATGATTGGACGGCCAAGATAAAACTCCTGGTTAGGCTTAATCCAATGATTTTGCTTAAGCACATTGGTGATGGCGAGGTTAATACCATCAACGCCAAATTCACCTGATCGCATGGCGCACAAAATCCGGAATTTGTTAAAGCTTTCGATAATATCTGCAGCCTGATGACGCTGGGAATTGTAATCACTGTCTTGTACGGAACCTAGCTCATGACCTTGTTCACCATTGAGCTGTTTAGCTTGTTCATAAACATGCTGATTATCGAGGATCATCTGCAGATATTCACTGTAAGCTGCCACCGAAAGTTGCATTAACGGCAAGCTTTGACCTTCAGCTTGATGCTCAATCCAAGTAAGTTCTTGATGGCCATGCTGCCATTCTCGGCGGACTCCTTGAATATCGACATAGTTTACTGCACTAGCTAATAAGCCAATCCCTGCATCACCTTTAAAGCGGTGACTGTGCATTAACATACACAGGTTGTCACCAATCATGGGCGATTGATGAATAAACTCGCTGGTGGCTTCACTTGTGAGTTGTTCAAGTAAATCAGCTTGTTTAGCGGAATAGCGCATTTTCCACGGCTGCACAGACGATGAGTCCGTATTTGCAAGCCCAGAGCAGATATCAGCTAAGACTGCGCCAGCTTCAACTGAAGCGAGTTGGTCTTGATCGCCTAACAATATCAACCTTGTTTGACTGGGTAAGGCATTGAGCAGTTTATGCATCATGGGTAAATCGACCATTGAGGCTTCATCGACCACCAATAAATCTAATCGTAACGGGTTGTCTTTGTTATGGCGAAAAGCATGGGAGTTTGGAATAACCCCAAGTAATCGGTGTAAAGTCGCAGCTTCTTCAGGGATATTTTTGAGCGCCTTGAGAAGTTCTGGTTTACCTGTTTGACTCACTTGGGTAAACAAACGGGCTTTAGAGGCTTTGATTGACTCACTTAATCGCGCTGCCGCTTTGCCGGTTGGGGCGACTAACTTTATGCTGAGCTCAGACTGGGTGAGTAGCAATAATAATAGTTTAGTGACTGTGGTCGTTTTACCAGTACCGGGGCCACCGGTAATCACTGCTAGGGCTTTGGTTAATGCCGTTGCAGTAGCCACTTTTTGCCAATTAATGGTTTGTGCTGACGCTGGCTTAGCCTCATCAAATAAGTCGTTAAGGTAAGCGGGTAACAGATTGGTATCGACAGTTAAGTCAATATTCGCCATCTGATTTAAGCGACTCGCCACTTCGGTTTCGAAATGATAATACTTGTTTAGGTATAAACGGCCATGTTCGAAAATCATCGGAGTATTTTCACTAGGCTCTCCCACACAATCTAGTTCGGTAATTGAGTCAGTTAACTGCTGGTGATCGACATTGAGCTTACATAGGGCTTGTTGTTCACAAAACGGATTAGCTAAATCTATCCCACTGATGACCAAACAGCTGTGCTGACTGGATAACTGCTGACTTAGTAGGGTGCAGATGAACAATAAAAACTCATCACTTTTACTGGACTGTATCTTGGCCATTTCTAAAGCGAAATGGCGATCAAGTGGGGTAATAAGCCCTTGTTGCTGCCAATGCTTTAGTAGCTGATGAATGGGCGCTTGCAGCTGGAGTAATTGACTCATGATGTTGACTCCACTGTCGTATTATTCAAAGGCGTGCGACTCACTGCAGCTGATGCCTCATTCGATTGACTAAATAATATATCCAATTGCTCAATTAATGCTTGCGGCGGTTTGTCGAAAAATACCCCAGATTGTGGTGTTTGCGGGCTCATACCACGCAAGAACAAGTAAAAGCTGCCACCAATATGTTGTTGGTATTGGTAATGTGGCATACGTAGAGACAAGTATCGATGCAGCGCTAGGGTATACAAGATATATTGCAGGTTATAACGGTGACTGCTAATGGCATTGCCCATGGCTTCAATGTTGTAATCTGAATAGTCATCACCTAAATGGTTAGACTTATAATCGGCAATATAAAATTGGCCGTTAAATTCAAAGGTTAAATCGATAAATCCCTTCAGCATACCCTGTAATTCATCAAACTCTAGCCCAGCATCATAGCCGTATTGACTGAGTAATTGATTCAATTGCTCAGATTTTAATTGGCTAATGGGAAGATAAAACTCCATCTCCACCAGCTTTTGTTTTTCCGTTAATTCACTCAAGGTTAACGGTATGCCGCTTGAATTAAGTAATTGCTGGTCGCACTGCTGATAACCGGTTAATAGCGGTGTGTGCAAAATTTGTTGGTACCAGTGGATTAATGTCTCGGTCCAAACTTCTTTGTCAAAACCATATTGGTCCATCGCTTTGGCTAACGCTTCAGGCAATTCGCTATCTGCCTCAGTGAAATCAAATAACTCCAACACTAAATGCATAAAGCTACCGGCATTGGCGCCACGCTCGAAAGTGAAACGGTTAATTGCGTTTTCAGCGGCTTCAGTATCAAAGGGGTTGATATCACTGCTGGGTTCAAATTGCGCTTGGATTTCTTGGCTGAAATCTTCGTCATCGGCGCCAGGAGCGACTTTTTCATGGGCTAAATGTTTCACAAGCCCTGAGTAACTGCCTACTCGCCATGGTGTTTGGTAATCACGGCTTAAGGTTTTTGGTAGTGGTTCCTGGTCGTTGTTTTCTACGCTCAATAATGCTGAATCATCAATCGCATCGATTTCACTGATGCTAATCGCATCGACAGGATGACCGTGTTTATCGTTAGTAAGCTTTGTTGCAGCCAATTTAAGCTGCTCAAAATCGCACTCTTTAGTGGTAATACCCAGTAAATAACCGATAGCGGTTTCAAATAACTGACTGCTGATGCCCGCTTTTAGCATACGGCTATGGTTGGCAATATATAGGTAACACACATAAACAGGACGGGTGAGTGCCACATATAAAAGGCGTAAATCTTCAGCAAGATTTTCCTGTTTATATTGCTCCCAACCTTCCTTACTGGCTTCAACATCCCATATGAGCTCATCGTTTTGGTGATACAGCATTGGCGTTGGCTTGCGACGATTGTCACGGGCTAAACTAATGAAAGGCACAAAACACACAGGGTATTCAAGGCCTTTACTCTTATGAATCGTGACGATTTGCACAAGGTTTTGTTCGCTTTCAAGCCTAAGTTGCTGCTCATCACTACCTTGGCCATCAATAAGCTGTTGCTCAAACCAATTAATTAATGCACTGTTGCCATCGAGTTCAGTGGCTTTTTGCTGCAATAATTCAGATAAATGACGGAAATCGGTTAACCGGCGCTCTCCGCTCTCGGTGGCACTTGTCTCATCTGTTGAAGCTGATGTTAGTTTTGACGTCGATGTACTGAGATCGCCTTTAGCTAAAAATCGCTTAATCAATTTTGTTTCACTGGCAAGAGATAGTAGCGACGGCATAATGCCATGGCGATTCCACAGTTGGTGCCACTGAGCAAATTTATCTAATAAGTCTTGGCGCTGCTCTTCATCTTGATTGAACTGATGGATTTGCTGTGCGCTATAGCCCATAAGTTCTGTAGCCATAGCGGAGCGTAAACAACGTTCATCTTTAGGGTTGGCTAAGGCTCGTAAAATGATCGCAATTTCAAACGCTTCTTGGGTTTTAAATACACTGTCTCGGCTCAAAAATACTGCGCCAATTTGTCGCTCGCTCAAGGCTTGTTTCATTACCGCAGCTTCATTACGGTCACGAACCAAAATGGCGATGTCTTTGGCGATGAGTGGCTTACCCGTTTGAGTGTTTGATTTACCTGCCATGTAGCACTGGCCATTTTGCGACTCAGTTAATAGACGTTTGATCTCACTGGCGGCATCGGCAGCCAATATTTTACGGCCTGTGGCTTTGTTGAGGCCAGAGTCATCTTCTGCCAGTAACTTTATTCGTAAGGCTGCGCTATTTTCTGTGGCTTCATTGAGGATTTTACTATCAGCGCTTTTAGGCGTATTGACCACGTCATAAGGGATCGCATCACTGATAAATGGGTCATCGTGTTGGCTAAATAATTGGTTTACCCCATTCACTAACGCAGTCGATGAGCGGTAGTTTGTTTCGAGGTTATAGTGCGCCTTGGTTTGTTTTCGGGCCTGAATATAAGTGTGAATATCAGCGCCGCGAAAGGCATAAATTGCTTGTTTAGGATCGCCAATCATTAATAAGCTGAGTTTATCCCACTGTGCTTGTTGTTGATAAACTGCCGAGAAAATAGCGAACTGTAGTGGGTCGGTATCTTGGAATTCATCGATTAACGCAACAGGAAAACGCGCAGCAATCGCGTTAGCGAGCTGTTTTGAAATTAACTGCTCTTGTGATTGGCTAGCATCAGCATCAGCATCAGTATCAGTATCAGTATCAGTATCAGCATCAGTTGAGTTTAGCGCGCCCGCTAAAGTGATTAGCAAGTCATCTGGGGTCATTAAATTACGTTGAGCTTTTTGCAGCGCGAATCGAAGTTTAATCCCGTCTTTTGCGCGCACCAAGAATGCCGGTTTTATTTGGCTAATGAGATCAAATAAGCGCTCAATGTGATCCAATAAAGGCGCTTCTTGTGGCGTAGGAACTGTGCCACCTTTATTCAGTTTTAACCCTGATAACGACAGCATTTCAAGTGTTTTTACTGGCGGTAAACCAGTGCCTGAGCTAACCCAGTTCGTCAAATTATCAAACATAGCCGCAAGCTTCGGGTATTCATCAGCTTTTTTGCCAAAGCGGGCGCCATTTAGCGGCAAACTGTGCAGCAGCGTTAATTCTGCTTCACTGTCTGCTGCCCAGCGCATTTTAAAGCGTGACAGGCTTTGGGTGAGTTCGTCAGTCAGTTGATTAAAGTCTTTAGCAATAAACGGTGTTTTAGCCTGAGTTGCGCCTAATAGCTGCCTTAATTGTTTAGCTAACTCATCAGGGCTACCAAACTCATTGGCGATGACTTGGGCTAAGACCGCTGGTAATGGATAACAGGTTTCACGCCAAAAATCCCTTACAGCATGGTGCAAAAACTCACTGTCATCGAGAGTAAATTCAGATTCAAACAGTAAAGATGACTCGAATGCCATGTCAGATAATATCCGCTGACAAAAACCATGAATGGTAAAAATCGCGGCTTCATCTAATGATTTTAATGCTAAATCTAATCGTCTTAGGGCTATTGAGCGTTCTGACTCTGGTATTTGCTGGTAAAGCTGAGAGACAAATTCATCATCAGTATCAAGCCCAATAAAACACTTAAACGCAACCTGGATACGTTTTCTGATCCTATCGCGCAGCTCTTCTGTGGCGGCATTGGTAAAGGTCACCACTAAGATTTGCTCGCAGGTTAATGGCGCTCTTTCGATTTCTCCGTCTTTACCACCCAGTAATAGACGTAAATATAAACCCGAAATGGTATAGGTTTTACCTGTACCGGCACTGGCTTCAATTAAGCTGCTGCCAGTGAATGGTAAGGTGAGGGGGTTGAGTGTAGTGACCTTGGTCATTATGCTTGCCCCTCTGTACTGATAGCATCGATATTATTCACCGATGTTGTTTCATTGATGTACTCGTCTAAATCAGCCAAGGTGCCTTTGTGATATACGCTCAGCATTGGCTTAAGTAATTGCATGGCTGTGTCACCAAATCCTTGTTCCGTAAAGTCATTCGGGAAATTAAATAAGCGTTTGTTATGCGGATCGTTTCCTTCACCAAACTCTGTCTGCTCGTCAAGCCACTGGCTTTGCGCTTCATGGAGTTTTTCTGAATGTGAACCTTCAGCTTCAACATAGGCGAGTGCGGTGCGCGGCATAAAGCACAATGGCAGCGCTTGGCCATTAAAATAGCCCTGAACAAATTGTTGTAGTAATTGCTGCGCTGCCTCTGGTTTTATCGCTGTGAAAGCATGAAAATGACCGATATCCAGCAGGTAACTGTTTTTCTCTACTCCTGATGCGTTTAAGCATAAATGGCGTAAATAGACGCGTAAAAAGTCTCGGCCATGGGCTGTACCTGGGCGATAATTGACTTGGCCTTTCGCGTAAATGTCATCAATGCGACCAACCAAATTGACTGCAATGGTTTGTCGAGTAATGCTGCTGTTAAGAGTACTGTTGTTAAAATTACTGCTACTGAAACAGATGTCATCAAACCTAAGATCAACATCTAGTTCGGAAGTCTTTTGCGCTTCTCCAGTTAAATATTGCACTCTACCAATAACGTACTTAATATCATTCTGGTAACGGTCTAATAGCACATCATCGAATGGCTTCATGGGAAGTGAACCACTGACTTTTAACTGGTTAATAAACTCAATATCAGCGTGTTCTAGTTTGTGCTGCAACGCACTGTCAATTAAAGCTGATTGCAGTTTATAACGCTCAAGTGAATCTAAGCCAAAAGGTTCATCATTATCATCAGCTTGAATACGCAGATTAAAATCCACTTTTAGGCTTCGGTTTAAAAAGAATTGCGCAGGGCTTCTAAAGAATCGCAGTAATGCTGATAACTCAAGTGTATGTTGATGATCTTTTGCTGCATCAGTTAACTCTGATTGTAAATCTATAGCAATAGGCTGCGATGCGTTAATAAATGTGGACTGCCATTGTGCTGTTAGCGGGTCATTAAACTTAGGCGGACACCATTGGTGGCTAAAGCTCTGTTGTAAAATAGATTGTTGCTGCGACGGTGAGTGAGATACCTCGGACTGAAATAGTTTCACATCGAATGGTTGCAGCGGTTGCTGGATAATTAAATGATCAATAATGGCTTGATCTGCAGCTTCATTGGATACGTTTTCGCGTGCTGTGTTTTTGTTTAAATTGCTATTGTTTAAATCGCTATTGCTTATATTACAGCTATTAAAGCAATAGTCGGCAAAATAACACAGTTGATAATACTCAATCAGCTCAGAGACTAACATCGACGGAATGCGCTCAGCATTATCACGTTCAGAATGACCGATATAGCTGATGTATAATTGTTGCCTTGCAGAAAGTAGGGCTTCTAAAAATAAGTAACGGTCATCTAACCGTCTTGAACGGTCGCCTTTAATGGCACCATTGTGTGCCATTAAATCAAACCCTACAGGGTGTTGAACTCGTGGGTAAACGCCATCATTCATCCCCAGTAAGCAAACTACTTTAAAGGGAATAGAGCGCATTGGCATCAGAGTACAAAAGTTAACACTACCAGCAAGGTAGCGCTGACCCACGCGGGATTCATTTAAGCGTTGATTAAACCATTGCTTAAGCACTTCAATGTCGAGTTCACCTTGATGCCCCGCACCTTCAAGCTCCTCTTTTAACGCTGTTAACGCTTCACGGATGGTTTGCACTTGTTCACGCTCATCATCGTCAGCTTCAAAAAATACCTCTAATAATTGATATAACTGTTCGATGCGCTCAAGCGTTGGGCAAGTGCTAGCAAGTTGCTGCTGATAGTCATCAATGGACTCTAAAAAGTTGAGCAAGTGACCTAATGTTTGCGCCGATTGTCCTTCAACGCCTTTGACGAGCAGGGTGTCATGATAAATCGAAGATTCATCATTAAAAGCATATCCTTGAATAAGGCGACTGATCCCAAATGCCCATGAGTTTTGCTTAAACCCAGGTACACCTTGTTGCAATCGGGTGTGTTCATCTCGTCCCCAACGAACATTGGCATCATCTAACCAGCGCCTAATAAGCTGAAGGCCATCATCATCTAACTGGAATTTGCGTAAAATAGCAGGGACTTCAAGAATGCTTAAAATATCGGTTAAACCAAAACGGCTTTGATTTATATCCAATAAATTTAAGAAACTGTTGATGAGTGGCGACTCTTGCGCAGCGCCTCTATCAGCAATGGCGTAAGGGATATAATAATTACCTTGCTGCTGGTGTGATTGGCTGTTACTGGTGCCAAATACCGCGTCAATATACGGTGCATAAGCGGCAACATCAGGCATCATTACTACGATATCTTTAGGTAGCAGGCCCGCTGATTGCTGATCATTGGACAGCAATGCTAATAAGTGATCGTGTAAGGTTTCAATTTCGCGCAGCGGACTATGACAGCTGCGTAAAGTGATTGAATCATCCGTTGGCAGTAAACTTCTTCTTGCTTGAGTATTTTGATAAAAGTGGGCATCAGGCCCTAATGCTTGACCTAACGTTTCCATTTGCAAGATATCAAATTGTAATCCTTGCAACAGGTTTAGCTCATCGGCGGGTTGTTCAGGTTCGATGTAGCAATCGTAACTAAAGTCAGTATGTTCAGCGGGTAACTCGAGCATTAAATCTAACAGCTCGCGGCCCATTTTACCGTTATTGGCTAAAATCGGGTTACCGACTTCTAATTTTTCTTCCCATGACTCACCGAGTTGCTTTTTATCGGCATATTGCAGCGCCATTCGCGCGCGCGCTTTAGGGTCAACAATATCGCCCCAGTAATGCTGACAGGGGCTAAGGGAAAACATAATGACTTCAATGCGCTCAGCAAGGTGATAAAGCACCTCAAGAGTTTGCGGCGGCATTGATGAAATGCCAAAAACGAATAAGCGTTCAGGCAAAGAGCTGATAACGGTTTGCGGCTGTTTGAGCGCATTAATTAATTCTTGGTGCAAGTTGGCGCGGTGATAATGACTGCCGCTAATTTCAACTTGGTTATATTCGATTAGCGCACGCCACAATTTGGGCTGCCATAGCTGATTTTGTTCAAGCTTGATTGGCAGCTCGTTACTTTCCCAACCTAAAATCCAGCTCGGACGATAAACTAAGTATTGGTCAAAAATATCGGCAATGCGGCCACAAAGTTGATACAGCTTCATCGCATCAAAATGCTGTTGATGTTGATTAGCAAGTCTAGTCAAACTGTTGCTGCTAGGGATGGATTCATTTGTGTTAGAGCTTAAATCAGCACTTTTAATATCACTTACATTTGAAGCTGTGTTTGTGACTTCGGGTGTTAGGTAAGCTTGTAGTGGTGCAAAATCTTCATCAGTTAATAATCTTGGCAATAAATCCATTAACTTCCACGTCATTGCCGCTTTGGTAAAAGCATTGTCTTTAGGGACGTTAGGTAAGAGTTCATGGCATAACTGCCAAGTAAAACTGGATGGTAAAGGGAATGAAAGGGCTGCAGCGATACCATTGTATTTTGCCACTTCTAAGCGCAGCCAAGTCGACATCCCTGGGCTTTGAACTAACACATGCTCGTTGGCCAGTAAGTTAGCATTATCAAGGGGAATGGCTAACACCTTGGAAAGCTGTTCAGACAAAACTTCCATCTGATTCGATTGAATTAATCTAAGCATTACTGACTCGGCAACTGATGATAAAAACCATTCTAAGAGGTTGTTATTAGGTTTGAAAGGCTTTTATTGGATAGAGAGTTTAAACGCTAAAATAGCAAGCAAATATTGTTGTGTGGTGATTCATGTTAAACGGAATAATAAGTTGTGTTCACCAGATGAAAGTGACTTTCAAGTGTCTATATTGGGCATGATTCATTAGAACATGGGTCATCCATATGAGAACAAAATAAAGTTAACTTCTCCCTCACTACTAACTATGCTGCTATAGCTTATAGTTCGGTTTTTTCTACAATAAGATACGTATGAACTTCAGGGTATTGGTCAAACTCTACATGTTTAATCGTGCAACCAAGTTCAATCAATAATGATAAAAAACCATTAGTACCAAGAGACGAATAATAGACTGTAGGCCCCATATTGTTATCAGTATGACAACCTTCTTTTTCTACACCACCAAACGAAAATATAAATACACCACCAATATTGAGCATCTTTACTATTTTAGTGAGTACGTTACGTTGTTCAGTTAATGGGATATGCCAAATGCTGTCCCATGCAGTGATAAAATCGTACTTCTCTGGTAACTCACACTCACAAATATCAGCTTGCATAAAGTCTATATCAGGTTGTTTTTCACGCGCAATATTAAGCATTTCAATTGAAACATCTAACCCAGAAGCTGTGAAGCCTTCATTTTTTAGCAACTCAGTAAAACGCCCAGTACAACCGCAGCCAATGTCTAAAGCGTTTCCTCGCTTTTGAATAAAGCCGATGGCTTTCTTGTGCTGTTCAATACCATTAGCCATATTAAACGTTTCATTAGCCCAAAGATGAGTAATTTGATCATAGGCTTTGCCGATATCTTTTGGTTTCACTAATGGCCTCACTTTAAGTCAAATTGGGATTAAAACTTAACGCAGTTGAAAGGTTGTACGGCAGCAGCTACTTGTTTATCTTAGATAAACAAGTAGCTGACACTTTTGGTGATGGATCTATTATCACAATATTCAGCACCTTGTTGTTTCATCGCTTTCAGGGTTCTATCTACTCTTGCTAAGTGTAACTTTGTATTGCGTGCATCTCTTTAGCAAAACACACATGTTTTATAAATCTTTTGAAAAACTTACTGAAGTAACATTATGATTTATAAGCACTCTATCAGAGTGACGTTGAATAAACGAGTATCAAAAATGATTAATGAGTATTGATGTTGGTGGCTTAATTTATTTCCAAACTCTGTTTGAATTAACATCGTGGGTTTTCCACCCAAATCCGACGAAAGTAAGTAACAGCAATTTCCTCTTGGAACACTCACTCCAATTTAGTTTAAAAAGAGAAACTTCCAATGGAGTTATTCATAGCGTTAAACTTTGTTTGTAGGCTGTTTCGGTAAGCTTCAAAAATAACTAACGCTTTCAATGGGGCGTCCCTTTTCCTCAAAAGCTAGCTGGAATCTTAAGTGCAGGTTGCACTAAAAGCCTTGAAGCACATGGATGTGCGAGAAAGGCCATGGCTAGGCTCATGTATTTTTCTTGCTTACCTCAATTCAAATTGGGCATTCACAGTTTTAAAAAATTCTATTTAGGCTTTAACTAAACAAATGAACCTGCCGGTCAAACATGTCCCCATTGAAATTGCTGAAATGCGTTGAAGAAAATTGCGTAAGCCTGACAGGACGTCAGGCTAGCTTTAGTTGGCCATGGATGGCCTTTCTAAAGCGTTAGCTATTTTCGAATAAGCATGAGGCTTGCTCGCTTTCCAGAGCTATTTCGTAGGGGCGGCAAGGGATGTCGAGAAGGGAAATGCTGTTGTTTCCCTTTCGTCTGGTGTGGGCGAAGCGCCACGACTTTAAACTAGTTTTATAGGATTAAGCTATTGAAATATGATTAAATAACTAACCCTACACCCCCATTTTTACTTTCCTAAAGTAGCGTTTAAACAAGATTTGATGTTGTTCTATCTGCTTATAAAAATAACTGTGACACCCATAATTATTTTTTCAATTATCAGCTTTAGGGCATTGGCAAGTTACCATAGTTGTATTGGTTAGGTTATGCATCACCATAGCTTCAAGTTAATCAATTGCCTGTCGCAGGCCTTTGTGCAAGCACGACTGTGACACGCTGCAAGTTCGTCCCTGAAAGCTCGGCCATGACGTCCTTGTCATGGACGGTCACTGCCGCGCTTACACCTAATTTTTTATCTCTTCGATTTAACTCCATTCGTGATAACAAAAAATCTACAAGGCTCAACTTGAATTGAGGACGCAGAGAAAATAGCGTGAAGCTCACATGGATGTGAGATTAGCTTTCGCGGTGCATGGATGAACCATCGGAAGCGTTAGCATTTTCGACTAAGACCGAAGTTAGCAACAAACGACGTCAAAAGCTGGATCAACCCCCATCGAAAATCATGCGCTTTTCAGCATTTTCGGAGGGGCAGCGGGGTGTTCAAAGAGGGTATCGCTGTTGATACCCTTTTGGTCTGGTGTGGGCGAAGCGCCACGACGTTAATCTTTAACTTTACTCAATTAAACGAATATAAATGATTAATGCTGAACACTATGTTTTTCTAGAAATGGCTGAACTCGTTCCATCAGTTGAGTTTGTTTAGATTGTGCTTCTTGTATACCAATTTGTGCGCCCGATTGCATCAACTGAGGGGATTTCTCTAAGAATTTTTGACCAACAGGAGTTTGGTAAAACTCAGTGACTGCTTTAAGTTCATCATCTGTGAAAGACTCTGAATACAGTGCTTTAATTTCATTGATTATTTTGGTGCGATCAATATCTTCATTAAACCAGGTGCGGAAGATTTGTTTAAGTTCTGCTTTACCTGCTTCATTTAATTGAAACTGGGCAGACATTTGGTCAATGACAGGGAGCATTGCCTCGAACCCGCCATTCATCTGAGTGTCCATATTCATGACTTTGAACATTTTGTCTATTGCGGCTTCTTCGGCCATTACAGGTGCGCTAAACGTCATAAATAATAGCGGTAATATTAGTACTTTTTTCATTTCATAACCTTATGGATTAATTGTATATATGGTCTATTGGCAAGCGTTTGCATCATGAATTCCAAAATTAAACTCACAAGCCCATTTTTACCTTTCTAAAGTAGCGTTTAAACAAGATTTGATGTTGTTCTATCTGCTTATCACTCAACTGCTGATATTGCAGTGCAATAAAGTGCTCTGTCATCTTGTTAAAATCTTCGGCTAATTGTGGTTGTTGCTCACTCACTGTGTGATGCATAAAAGTAGCAAAGGCTTGGGGTGGCATGGTGTTTCGTGAGTAACCTTTTTTAGCTAACTTAGTGCAAATCAGGTTATAACGTTTAATGATCGGGTCTTGTTTTGGGCGAACAGTAAACACGCCAGCAAAATAGGCAATGATTAAAGCAATAATGCTAAAGCTAATAATCATTAAAACAATAATTTTACTGCTGTTTACTTCGCCTAACAGCTCACTTAATACCTGTTGCTGGCGCTCTTCATCAAAGCTTAAAACCCAAACACTCCAATAAAAATCTAAGCTGGCCAATTGCAAGCGGATGTTGTTAAGCCAAGGGATTTCTTTAAAGCGTAAACTGGTAAATGGACTGTCTTGTAAATAGCTATCTTGGCCAGCAAACATGGCATCAAAGCCATCTAAAATTCGATTTGGGGCAATCATCGCTGTTGGGTCAAAACGGACCCAGCCTTGTCCTTCTAACCAGACTTCTGTCCAAGCATGTGCCATATATTGGTAAATACTGTAATAACCGGCTTTAGGGTTGTATTCGCCGCCTTGATAACCTGCCACCATACGTGCTGGTATGCCACTTGAACGTGCCATAAACACTAACGCTGAAGCATAGTGGGAACAAAAACCAGCTTTGTTATCAAATAGAAAATCATCCACTTGGTTAGCACCGATGGGCGGTGGACTTAAGGTATAGAAATAAGGTTGCTCTGCAAAATAGGCCATCATCGCGTTGATACGATCACGTGGGAGAGGGTAATCTTTGGCAAATTGTTGAGCTAATGCTTGTGTCTTAGGGTTCGTTTCTTTTGGTAAAGTCAAATTTATCCGCTTGGCTATCGGTGGTAATGACAATTCAAGTGAGCTATTAGGGTAAGACGTGACGCGGTAGCTAAAGCGTTGGTCGATATTACGTAATGAAAACAGTCGAAAGTCATTAAGTTCAGCCACTTGTTCTGTGTTGGTAAAAGATTGATCTAAACCAAACAGCCATTTTTGATAAGTTGGCTCAGTGATAACTTGGTAATTATATGGATTCGACTGCTCAATGGTATGCGGCAATTTACGTTTAGGTAAAGGCCCGTATGAAATCCGCTGTTCATTCTTTCTGAAATTTGATTGCTTCCAGGTTGTTCCGTCGTAATTTTCCATCACGAGCGCGCGCCAATATAGTTGCTCATTGGGAACTAATTGTAATTTATCGGTGTTATTGGTTTCGTTATCAAAGCCGACGCGAAATGCGAGACTAGGAGAGCGAGTTAGCTTGCTGATATCGCCCAGTGATACTTCATCCGAAAGGCCCGTTGTTGCGTTTTTCATGCTTGGTGCAAGCCACAAAGGTGGCAGCCTTGGAAATACCACAAACAGTAATAGCGCCAGCGGCAAACTTTGCAAAAAAAGTTTGAATCCAAAACTTAAGTTTATTTTGCGGCTGCTATGTTGATACACGCTGATCAGCACACAGGTATTAACAAGACAAACAAACAGCAATTGAATGGTGTCTAAAATGCTTTGTCGTTCAAGCAAGGCGAACGCTATAAGAAAATAACCCACTAGCACGACGACTTTTACATCGCGTATTTGACGCATTTCTATGTATTTAAGTGCATACCCAAGTAAAAGTAAGTTAACCAGCGCATTAAGCATGCCGATTTCTTTAGCCACCAATGCCAAGGTGGCTGCGGCGCCAACAGCAAGACTGGTAACCAGTAATTTGGGCGGTGCGGCGACCTTGCCGAAATAAATACCGACACGCCAAACAAAACAAATACCGCAAATGCCAATGCTCCATAAGGTGGCATCTTGATAAAGGGGAAATAGCACTAATGCATTAGTCATCAACAACCAAAATAGGGTATTTCGGCCTATGTTTTCGTTAAAGTTATCTTGCTCGATAAATTGCTTTTTATCATTTTTCGCCTGAGCTTTTTGAGACAATGAGTCATTACTTTTCATCATTGACTCCTGTTTCTACCGCTGAATCAGTGATTTTTTTGCCATATAAGGCGATTAATTGCTGGCATTGTTTGCGGTGTATTTCACCACTATTTTGTTCAATCACTTGTTGCTTAAGGGCTAAACCAAATACTTGTTGCCCTTGAGATAGTACATTAACTTGCCATGCCAATTTGCTGAGTTTTTGTTCAAGGCTATTACCATCGGTATCGTCCAGGCTTAACCACACTGGTTTTCCTTCTGGCTGAGCAAATTCTTTGGTGAGCATTCCTCGACCTTGAGCCCACTGTTTCCAAGCGACTTGTTTTAATGATTCACCTTCTACATAAGTTTTTAAGCCTTTGTAATCATCGACGCCAGATTGTAATTTCCCATGCTCAAACTCGCTGCTGTTATCGTCATCGAGACTGGTTAACGAGACCTGGCTAGTTTTTGGCTCGGCATAAATAATTTGGTGAATATCTAAATCAACATAAGACCAAGTACGAAACAGACCCAATGGAAAATTAGATGACACCTTAATGCGCCCGGGATTGAAACGACCGCGTTCTTGAGGTGTGAATGTGATACTTGATTGACTAGATTCGCCAAAATCAGTCAGGCGCACATGTCGCTGCTCTGCAAAGTTAAGGCAGATTTGTTGATGACTGGTATGTTTGTTATCTGGTTTTGCTTTACTGGTTAAGGTCACAGGAAAAGCAATGCTTTGGTTAGCTTGGGTTTCTGGTGGCGTTTGCGATGTTAAAGTTAACCCTGCGAGGTTTTTATAACTGTAAATAATGCAGGTATGCAGCAGGCTCGCCAGTAATAAGCTTAAACCGATAACTAAGTTATTTTGATAGTTAGTGCCAAAAAGATACAGCACGCCAATAAGCATAAACCACGCTATGCCAAAGCCACTGGGTAAAATAAATATACTCTTATGAGTCAGGGTAACCTGTTTATTGGGAGGGATCCGCTTATTCAGCCAGCGGCCCCAACGTTGCTTAATTCTTTGGGGAATAAAGCGTATATACCATTTGGGCTTAGGCTGATAATGGGCTTCAGTCTTTACTGATTTTTTCATGCTAGTTAACTAATTGGATTAACACTAGCAAGAATATGATCTGACAAAGCTTGGCCTTGTAACTGATTATTAGTGCGAATACGGTGTTCAGCCACGCAGTGAAATACCGCTTGGATATCTTCAGGCACTACATAATTGCGGTGATGAATAAATGCCCATGATTTAGCTGCGGCCAATAAAGCAATGCTCGCTCGAGGTGACAGGCCATTACCATCGGCTTGCTGGCGAGAGAACTGGGCTAAATGAATAAGGTATTTAAGCACAGCATCAGAAGCACTGACCTTTTGTACCTGATTTTGTAAGCTGATGAGTTCATTGGGTGTAAAACATTGTGCTAAAGGCTCAGCAGTATTTCGTGAAGTGAGTCCTTTGAGCATTTCCAGTTCTGCTTGCTCATTTGGGTAACCAATCGAAATACGCATCATGAAGCGGTCTAATTGTGACTCAGGTAAGGGGAAAGTACCTGATTGCTCGATAGGGTTTTGTGTTGCGATAACAAAGAAAGGTTTTGGTAATGGGTGAGTGGTGCTGTCTAAGGTGATTTGGCGCTCAGCCATGGCTTCAAGCAATGCACTTTGTGTTTTAGGGCTTGCACGATTGATCTCATCAGCTAGCAACATCTGATTGAAAATGGGACCAGGATGGAAAGTAAATTCTTGCTGCTCCTGTTGGTAAATTGATACCCCAAGAATATCGGCAGGTAACATATCACTGGTGAACTGGATGCGTTGATAGCTCATGCCTAAAGAGGTGGCAAGCGCTTGGGATAAACTGGTTTTACCCATGCCGGGTAAATCTTCAATTAATAAATGACCTTTTGCCAAAATACAGGCAACCGCCAGTTTAATTTGTTCAGGTTTACCCAGTAATACACTTTCTAATTGCGATAATAATTGTTTTAGTTTTGACGCTGGCACTCAGGACTCCGTTAGTTAACAAATGGTTCGGCCATATTTGTTAACAAATACATCGAAACTATAACGTTACCTTGTCATTAATTAGAAGGAAAGCACTTAACGGCATTAAGCTGTAAATGTTTATTAAATCTTGTGTTAATTTTGTACAAAACATTTAATACATAAAATTAAGCTCTTTAGTGCTAAACATACTGCTTTCAGGGCTATGGGATTGTTGGTATATCAAACGGTAACTGAGTACCGCTTGGACGTATTCTCGGGTTTCTTTATAAGGAATCGTTTCGATAAAGCTCATTACGTCTAACTTACCGTCTGATTCTTTAAGCCAACGCTTCACGCGATGTGGCCCAGCATTATAAGCGGCAGAGGCTAATACGCGATTATTATTGAATTGTTTAAGTAGTTCAGCATAATAGGCACTGCCCAGTTGTACGTTGTAATCAACCTGATATAAATCAGTTTTACGTTTAAATGTAAGTTTGTTTTTTCGCGCGGTTTCTTTAGCGGTTGCTGGCATTAGTTGCATTAAACCACGGGCGCCGACACCTGATGTAGCATAGGGGTAAAATGCGCTTTCACGCCGTGCGATAGCGCGCACTTCGTCAATGTTGACCTTATATTTTTTACTGGCCTTTTCAAATTCAGCTTGGGCAGCAGGTGGAAAACGTAGCTGTAAACTGTTCCATTGCTTTGCTTGAATACTGGCTTCAACACTATAGTCAAACCAGCCTTGCTCAAGGGCATATAGTCCATATTCTGCACGCATTGGATTGCTCTGCCTGCGAAGCATGTGCACCCACTCATTGCGAGCATCACGGGTTTTATCCATGGCAATCAGTTCAATAATTCTCGCCATGGCTGGATCATCATTTAATCTCGCGGCAAGAACAGGGTTTGACTGTAAGTTGTCATCGTTCATTGCCAAGGGCGCTTTGATGGTTTGTGCGGTGTGAAAACCGTAAAAGTTACGCGCTTGACTTAACTGTTTGGCAATCTGTGCTGATGTTTGTTTATCGGCATCATTTTTAGCGTTTTCTTCAAGATAGCGTGCTTGCCAATATTGCCAGCGGGAATCATCAATCACGTCGTCACTTAGTAATGCGAGATAATGTTTAATGGTGGCAGTGTCTTTTTCACTAATGGCCCAACGTAGACGAATTTGAAACAAGTCATCTGAGTCTAATATAGGTAAGCTCGCGTCGATATGTTCAAGTAAATCAGCTTCTTTGTAGATTAAAGCACGGCGGACAATATAACGATTAAGTTGTTGTCCTTTAATGGCATTAAAGCGATTCGCTTTGTCATACTTTTTGTAAAGTTTGACTGCTTGTTTTAAATCTTTGCGTGCCAGTTTGCGCAGCCCTACAGTGACAATGTCGCCAACCATGGGAGATTTAGACGAAAACTTACGAGTATGACGCAAGCTATTTGGGTCGCGATAAACCGAAATAAGCAGATCTGCTTCAGCTTTATTCTTAGTAATCTTTCTAGCCAGATATTGAGTTAAACCGTATTGGCTTTCATTAAAGCTTAATAGCATTCTTGACCATATTAATGCTTGAGTTCGCTTACCTGCTTTAGTCCATTCGCTAAATAAAACATCACACTCTTTTGGACGAGAACGGCCATATTGCCATAACCTTTCTGCGCCGTCGTAGGCAATTTTTTCATTACCTTGGGACAATTGGGCGCGAAAGTAATAACACTGCAAAGCTGTATCGTTAGGGACCGTCGGTGAGATGGCAAGAAAGTTGTCCCACTGTTTTCGATTACCTGCATTTTTCAAATACCGATAGCGCAGGGTATTGTATAGCGGGGTTTGATTGAATGCTTCTATGGCTTGATGGGCTTGCTTGCCATTAAGGTTTGATATGCTTGCACTTTTTTCATGATAATCAAGGTATACATTAAGTGGGTAATCACCAAGCTGCTGGCGTAATTTTTGGTAAGTTTTCATTTGTTTTTTATCCAGTGCTATACGTGCATCCAGATAAAGCTGCTGTTGAGCGCTATAAGTGATTTCTTTAGCGCTAACGCAATGACTAAAGCCCTGCAAAAATAGCAGAGCAACCGTGACAATTGAAAAATACACCATGTTACGCATAATAATGAGATCTCCGTCTCAGTACGACTTCGTTGCGAAAACTCAACTTTAGTATTTATAGTATTGGTATTATTCGCCAGTTTGAATAATACGGCTTAAGTATTTCTACCCTGTGTTTCAGGTAAGCTCAACAAAAATAATAGTGCAAATGCTCACTTATGCGCTGCTAAATCGGTTTTAATCGTTTTAAAATACCCTTTAGTGCTCTTTTGAATCATCTAATGCTTTATTAATGAGTTGTGGATCTAAATTTTTACTGGTTTCGACCCCTAGGTTTTGCATGATATGTGCTTGCCTTATTAGGTTGCCTTTACCTTGTGACAATTTACTCATTGCTTGCTGATATGTTTTGTCTGCGGTTTCTAACGCGCGGCCTAATTTGTCCATGTCTTCAACATAACCACATAGCTTGTCGTAAATCTTAGCTGCTTGAGCGGCAATGCTTTGAGCATTTTGATTTTGATATTCATAACGCCAAATATTGTTAATGGTGCGCAGAGCAACTAATAAGTTTGTTGGACTGACAAGCATAATATTATGATCAAGGGCAAAGCTTACCAAAGCAGGGTCTGACTCAAGTGCTAATAAAAATGCAGGTTCGATTGGAATAAACATCAACACATAATCAAGGCTCTTAAGACCGTGTAGTTTGTGATAATCCTTTTGGCTTAAGCCCTTAATGTGCTGGCGAATCGATAAGGCCAGTTCTTTAATCGCTTGCTGTTGGACGATTTCATCATCACTATTAAAGAATCGCTCGTAGGCTACCAGTGACATTTTTGCGTCAATGACCACATCTTTTTGCTCTGGAAGGTGAACAATGACATCAGGTTTAAAGCGTTTGCCTTGCTCATCTTTTAAATCTTGCTGGGTGTCATATTCATGACCTTCACGCAAACCACTTTCTTGCAGTACACGCTCGAGAATAACTTCACCCCAATTACCTTGCTGCTTATTGTCACCTTTAAGCGCTTTGGTGAGGTTAATCGCATCTTGGCTCATTTTAAGGTTGAGATCTTTAAGGTGATCAAGTTGGTGCTTTAAAGCACTTCGCTCAGTTTGCTCTTGAGTATAGGATTCACGGATTTGTTGTCTGAACCCTTCAAGTTGTTGTTTAAGCGGCCCTAGAACACCATCAATTTGAGTGACATTTTGCTGTTTAAAGTTTTCGCTTCTTTCTTCAAAAATACGATTAGCAAGGTTTTCAAATTGAAGCTTTAATCTTTCTTCTGCACTTTCTAGTAAAGCTATTTTGTCATTCAATGCGACTTTTTCGGTATTCGCTTGGGTTTGAATACTTTGTTGCATTGCATTTGATTTGGAAAGCGCCAGTTGAGTCTCCATGAACTTACGCTGGCCGTCAGCTAAGGTTTGTTCTAATTGAGGAATACGCTCGGCTTGAGCTTCTAATTTTGATAATTGGGCAATGAGTAATTCTGATCTTTCTCTTGTTTGAGCCAGTGCTTGTTCTTTGTCTTCAATCTGTTGCGCTAATAGCTGCTGTTTTATCTCAAAATCGGATTGTTGCTGAGTCATCTCAGCCGCAATTTTGTCTCGATGTTGTTCCCAACGTTGACGAGTTAACCGTTGATTAAGTAATGCGCCTATAAGTAAGCCTAAAAAGGCCGCTGCGGATAATGCGATGATTTCAGCGATAGATAAAGAAGTAGGAAGCGTCATGATGTCAACCAGATAAAAATGATGCTTAAGATTCTCATGCCGCTAGTATGGGCGCAAGGGAGTTAAAGTGGATTTAATACTTAAGCGCTTAATTAATAAACTCAAAAGCTAAACTTTTTGAAATTTATATTCGTATTAAACTGTCTTATAGTTAATCGCAGTGAATAATCTCGTTTTTCGGGAATAGTAAGGAGTAGTTTATGGTGTCTAAAAAAGGCTTTACTAAGGGCGTTGGCAATACGCCTTCTTGGTCTCTTAAGGAAAATGAAGTGACACCTGAAAGTGTATTTAGTGATAGACGTAACATCATTAAAGCACTTGGTCTTGGCGCTTTAGGGGCAAGTTTACCAGGACAAGTTCAAGCAGGATTATTTGATTTGTTTGGCGGCGAAGAAAAGCCTCCTTTTGCTGTACAGGGACTTGATTACAGTAAACCCAATCAATTCCAAATAGTTGATCGTTTAACCCCCGAAGATAAAATCACTCGCCATAATAACTTCTATGAGTTCGGTACCAGCAAACAAGATCCGTTTGACAATGCACAGCAGTTTCAAGTTAATCCATGGGAGCTCAGGATTGAGGGTTTAGTGGATAAGCCGTTAACGCTCGATTTGAATGACTTAACCACCAAATTTGATCTTGAAGAACGGATTTATCGTTTACGCTGCGTAGAGGCATGGTCGATGGTTGTTCCTTGGGTAGGGTTTTCATTAGCTGAATTACTTAAGATGGCAGGAGTGTCGAATAAAGCGACTCATGTTGCATTTGAAACTCTATTCGACCCAGATCAGATGCCTGGTCAAAGAAATCGTTTAATGGGCGGGGGTATTCATTACCCTTATGTTGAAGGATTAACGATTGCTGAGGCGATGAATGAATTACCATTCTTAGCCGTTGGACTCTACGGCAAAACCTTACCGCCACAAAATGGAGCGCCAGTGCGTTTAGTTCTACCGTGGAAGTATGGTTTCAAAAGCATTAAATCAGTGGTTAAAATTCGCGTAACAGATAAACAGCCACCAACCAGTTGGAACCAATTGGCACCACATGAGTATGGCTTTTATGCCAATGTAAACCCGCAAGTTGATCATCCAAGGTGGTCACAAGCCTCTGAGCGAAGTATTGGTGAGGGTGGGTTATTTTCAGCGAAACGTATTCCGACACAAATGTTTAATGGCTATGGTGAACAAGTAGCCGATCTGTATAAAGGTTTAGATTTAAGGAAGTTCTATTGAAGCGCTTAACTCAAAGAGGATTATTTTGGCTTAAAGTATGCCTGCATATTAGTTTTTTAAGCCCAATAATTTATCTAGTTTTGATGGTGTTAATTGATAATGCTGGTGGTGATCCAGTGCAGTATATTATTCATTATACTGGCATGGGCGCGCTGAATGCTTTAGTGGTAACCTTGCTAATTTCACCGCTTGCTAAGCGATTTAAGCAAGGCTTGCTACTGCAAACTAGAAGGTTAGTGGGCTTATATGTGTTTGCTTATGCTTGTTTACATATTGCCGCCTTTATTAGTTTAGATTTGCTTTTTGCTTGGGGATTTTTGTTTGAAGAGATTGTTAAACGTCCGTATATTTTAGTCGGCGCTGCCAGTTTGATTATTGCTACGCTGTTAGCTTTAACGTCTTTTCAAGCGGTAAAGCGTAAACTGGGAAAACGCTGGCAGTCTTTGCATAATTGGATTTATGTTATGGCAATACTCGCGCCGATCCATTTTTACTGGTCAGTTAAATCTGAAATTATCGAACCCAGTATTTATATTGGCATCTTCGCTTTGTTACTTTGGTACAGACGAAAATCTATCAAACAGTGGCTATTTGGTAGAGCATAGTTTTTTTGCCTAAACGTTTTAAATAAGCACTTTACATAAGCTCATTGCATTAGTCCTTAACTATAGACTTTTACAATAGATTTTAATTAAAGCCAGAGACAGTTTGGTTTAGTGCTCCCGCTGAAACCTTGATTGATTTTTTGTTATCAATAAAGGGAGGCTAAACCGCTTCTGTTTACTGACTTTGATTTTGTGTCATACCTTTGTTATTTTTGGCTTTTTCACATCTTGGTTTCTTGTTACTTTCCCTATCTCTTTGATATATTACGCGGCGCTGGAATAGCCAGTCATAATTGGAGACGAGAATGAAAACGACCGACTATCCTCCTAGTAGAAAGGGAGAAAAATAACACCTGTCGGCCTGTCAATTTTGTCGAGCCCTTCAGTGGCTTAGAACACATTCAATATGCTGTTATCTTTTTATTTTTTCTCCCAAATATCTACTCGACACCACAAATACATTTGTATTTAAAATGATTAGCATCTTTTAAAGGTGGCTAATGGATAATACCTGCCGTTTATCAATTGGTTGGTTAAGCTATACATGATAGAGAGATATACCATGAAGCTAATGAATAAAGCTTTAGCTTATGATTCAGTGTCATTACCGAATGAAGAGCCTACCCCAAATACCAAAATATTTACTCAATACACTCAAGATGAACAAATAGCGTTGTTGACCTCAATGCCTATTGAAGACGCAGTTAATATTCTTGGTGGGTGCTCTGTTGTGCATGTGCAAAAGTTGATTGCTGAATTAGATATTGTTGGTGAAGATGTTAGAGCAAGGCATTTTGCTCATCAGTTAGGGATCATTCTCTCAGAGGTTGAACCCCACAAAGGCTATTTAAACACAGGGGTTTTCGCCCACGTTCAGCAGCGAATAGGCTGGATTATAGGTTTAGCGTTGTTAGGGATTGTATCAGGGTTAATTATTGCCAGTTATGAAGATACCCTGAGCCAATTAATGCTGTTAGCGATTTATATGCCTGTTATTGCAGCTGCTGGTGGTAACACTGGGGCTCAAGCGGCAACCTTAGTGATTAGAGCACTCGCCACTGGAGAGCTTAAAAAGCGTCAGTGGTTGTCAGTACTTTGGAAAGAAAGCAGAGTGGCGTTAATTATTGGTTTGGTGATTGCGCTTGTTATTGTCGCAAGAGTGATGTTTTTCAGTGATGGTATGTCCACTGGGGGCTTTGAGTTAGAGCTTATTGCCAGTGCGGTTGCTGTGGCATTGTTTATTCAAATCAGCATATCAACAACACTTGGTGGTGTGTTACCGATTATTGCTAGAGCATGTAAATTAGATCCCGCAGTACTTGTTAGCCCATTACTGGCGTCGATTGTCGATATTTCTGGTATGTGGATTTACTTCAGTATTGTGAATGCGTTCTTAGGCATTAGCTAACAAAATTATTTGGCAAAAATATCGCTAACCAGACACAAAAAAGCCGAGTTGAACTCGGCTTTTTTGTGTCTAATTCTGGCTATCTAAATAAACAATTTTTATGTTTTGGAGGCTTCACTAAGCCATTTATACAGTAACTTGAGAATAAGCTGAAGCCAATAACACTGCCCATAATTACGGCGAGCAAGTACCAGTCTTGCTGCATGGAAATTCTAAGGTCAATATATTGGAAAGTAACAACGCCCCAGACGCCAAATGTGCCAGCGAGGAGACCTAATTGAAGGATTCGATTTATGAGGTTATTTTTGAGTAATGCCAGCAACGGCAGCATGGTGCACAACACTGCTAGATTTATTTGACCGTAACGCATGAAATGCGCTGCCAGTAATATATAAGCTAAAGTGATAAAAACAAGGCGCCACCACATGGTAGTTTCCTTCTACAAATTTAAGTGAAATTAGGCTAAGAGGCGGCAATATAGCGGCAAAGGAGAATATATTCTCATGCGTAAATCACAAAACGACGTTTTGAAGTGTGCTTTAGGTGACAAAGGTCTAATAGTCTAGGTTTAATCGAATTAACTGAGAATAAAAACAAGGGAAATTACAGAGGTGAAAAAAAGTGGTCGGGATAACAGGATTTGAACCTGTGATCTCTTGTCCCCCAGACAAGCGCCTTACCGGACTAGGCCATATCCCGAGCATTCTGTTTCGCTGTATAGACTATCAATAAGGTATTTTTCAGGCAACCTGTTTGATGAAAATTACTTTCAATCGATTGTTAAGTAAACGATAAATCAATTTTATATTATTGATTGTAAAGTCTTCGTCCTTCTCGCATCACTTGAATAAGCTCGGGAGCACTCAGTTTTTGTTTAAGTTGTTTCTGGTAATTAATATCATAAATACGATATTTCCCATGGCGGTCTAAAACAGTAATCTCAGATTTTTGATATATAGCAAAGGTGCGGCTATCACCAATATAAACCCATTTTTGCTGACTAGGTTGTAGCAGGCTATAGCCAGAACTGTAGTCCGTAGTTGAGTTATTACAATGTAATACTTGGCTCATTATTGTCGGTACAATACCAAAATGACTGGTGCGATAGCTGACAGTATCAGCAGATACTTTTGGCCAATGCATGACAAACGGCACTTTAACATTACCAGGGGAAAGATCTTGGTTAACCTCAGATGGATTACTGCTAAATATTTGTCCATGGGTACCAGTAATCATGATGAGAGTGTCATCACCAACATGATTAAGTAACTCTTTAAGTTGTTGATCAATAAAGTACAAAGACTGTCGATATTGGTTATACAATACTTTTTGTGCTGGCTTTACATCAATGTGCGGCTTAATCGTTTCAATCCCTAAAAAGCCAATTGGAGTGTCATAATGTTTTGGGGCAGATAAATTGACTAGCGAGAACCAATGAGATTGCTGACTTGCGCTCCAATCAATAAACGCCTGAACATTTTTCATGTCTGTTTGCGCGCTGCCTTCTTCACTCTCGTTAGTTATTACAGAGAGTCCGTCAAATATTGAGCGATTGTCGAATACTTTTTCATTTTCTTCAGATAGAAAAATAGCTTGCTGGTAACCCGCTTGATCCATCGCCACAGTCATAACTGGCGGCGTGTGATAAAACTCTTTTCTATCACCATAGTTACCCTGTAAGCCATAAAACATGGCAAACATGCCGGTTTTAAATTGATTTCCGCCACTGAAATGGTCAGTAAACTGTTTATTGTCATTCTGATATTGGCTTAAGAATGGCATGGTGAGTTCATTGACCATATCAGCTCTTAAACCATCAACAGAAACAATTAGCACATTAGTTTGTTGTGAAAGTAGTGCAGGATCTTTGCATTGCAAAGGCAGTATTGGGTAGCTGAGGTTTCTTGATTTGGTTTGATGTCGGCTATCGTCACTATTGGTTCCTTCAATGCCGTGGCTCTCCATGAAAGAGCGGGCCGTAGCAGGATAAGATAGCGGATAAGTGTCATCAAAACGGGTAATTTGAGTTACATCAGAGGCATCTGCCCAAATATGGACTAAATGGCTACTGATAAAGCATATGCCGACGAAGGCTATTGCTTTATTACCAAACTGCTTTTTCTCTAATTTTTCAATTCGTTTCCAAATAAAATTAGCAGCGGTCAGTTCAATTAATATAATCGCTGTCGGGGTAGCGATATAGGAGGTACTTTTTAACAGAGCATTGAGATCTGTCCAGGCAAGATCGAATGCAAAAGGACTTAAATGAATACCATAATCATCAAAGACAATGGTGTCATAAAGCAAAATACACAGGCCTAATGTCGCAACGAGTGCGGCATAACCGCGTAATATTTTTGAATAGGGTAGTAAAAGGGTAATAGGGAATAGAAAGACGACATAGACAATGAAGGCTAAAAAACTGAAATGACCAATGGTGCTAATAGCTAGGTAGCCCCAACCAATAATGGTTTCTGGGTAACCAACACTGCTTAAATAGCGGGCGCCAATTATCATAGCTAAAAAGCCATTAAAGAAGGCAAACCAATGGCCCCAATTTACAAGGCGTGACACTTTGTCACGGGTCATCTGTTTTTTACGCTCAACCATGCGGTATCGTTTTCCTAATCCTATCTGGAATCAAAATCTATTAGCCCTGATGCAAAGTATAAAAATAGCATATCTTTGAACAATTTAAATGGCGTTTAGTTTGATCTTTAACTTAGACCTATCTTTGGGTCTTGAGTTTTACTTAGTCAGCTTTAACTGATTGTGCTAATGCTTTAGCGAACTGTTCAGCTACCGCTTGACGAGATTCACTCGGTACTTTGTTTTCAAGTAAGTGTGAAACGCAATTGCCTAATACCATCAGGCTTAAATCAGTTGGTGCTTGGTGCTTATTAAGTACTGCTAAAAGCTCAGTTATTAATGCTTCAACTTGGGTGTTGGTATATTTAGATTGGATAGCCATAATCAGAAAAGTTCAAAAAGTAATGAATTAGCCCATTATTATATCGGATTTCATCCGCTGTTGCTGCAAGTTTCTAATGTTCAAAATTACATCAAATCTCAGCGGTTTATCTGGGTTTATTAACCCCTTTGGCTCTTATCGCTTTGCTGAAGTTTATTTAGCTTAACTGATTTGTAATTGCGCATTTTTGCGAAGATTTTTTTAAGACTTTTTACTCTGGTCTGTTATGATATTGAACGCTATTTCGCTTCCATTAATAGAGATCAGTCAGGGCTTATGAGCATCAATATCGAGCAAGCAATTATCCACGAAATTTCCCAAGACAGTCAGGGACAGTTAAGTTGTCGTCTTAGACCGCAGCCGCTATTAAATAGCAATGCTGTTGAGTCTATGTTGGAAGAATTACATCAAACTTACACTGGAAAAGCGGGTAAAGGCTTTGGTTTCTTTGGTACTCATGGCGAAGATGGTGAAGCAAATCCGGCTTTTTCTAATGCATTAAATGAATATCGTAGCGGCGAGTTAGGCTTTGTTGAGTTCAGTAGTGCGGCGAGTAAATTACTCCAAGAGGAACTCGCAAAATATGACTTTAGCCAAGGTGGCTTCTTATTGATGTCATGTTATACCAGCATGACAAGTGACTATTTATTTGTTGCCTTATTGAATGCTAAACCATCGATGACTGTTTTAGATGATATGGAGCTATCGCAGAATAATCATTTGGATCTAACTAATGTTCAGTTAGCTGCACGTATTGATTTAACAGAATGGCAAGCAGATAAAGAATCGCGCAAATATATTTCATTTGTTCGCGGTCGTGCAGGCCGTAAAGTGGCTGATTTCTTCTTAGACTTCATGGGTTGTGTTGAAGGTGTTAACACTAAAGCACAGAATAAAACCTTAATGCACGCAGTCGAGGATTTTGTTGCCAGCAGTGAATTGACTAAAGATGAACGCCAACAATGCCGTGATAAAGTGTTTGATTACTGCAGTGAACGCGCTGATGAAGGTGCTGACATTGAAGTAAAAGATTTAGCTGATGAACTTGCTGACTCGGGTATGGATTCTTTTTATGACTTTGCCTGTGGTGGAACTTATGAATTAGATGAAGAGTTTCCTGCTGATAAAGCTAGCTTACGTACCTTGAAGAAGTTTTCAGGTACTGGCGGCGGCGTGACGCTAAGTTTTGATGGCGGCCATTTAGGTGAGCGAGTCATATATGATCCTATTTCAGATACCTTATTGATTAAAGGTGTACCAGCAAACTTGAAAGATCAGTTAGATCGTCGCCTTAAAGGTGAATAAAACATCAAATTTAAATTAAAGCGTCCATTTGGACGCTTTTTTTTGCTTTTAATATGTGAAATTAAGGTTTTCAGTTAATATTCGATGTTATTTGCTTGTTATGACATTTATCAGTTTTATTTTTAGATTATTTTAGTACACTAGCCAAAAATTTAACCTATTGACGGTGATTGCTTTTTAAGTGGTTACTAGGGGGGAAGCATGATAACAGCCTATGTTTATAATCAGCGAAAGTTAACGGTCCACGAACTCAATGTTCACGACAGTATACCCGAGCAAACATTATGGTTAGATATGTTCAAGCCCAATGATGATGAAAGGGAATGGTTGAGTCGTTTTTCGGTAGAGGAAGTACCTGACGAAGAAGATATCAATGAAATTGAAGCCTCAGCACGTTTTTTTCAGAGTAAAGATGGTCTGCATATTAACTCTTTGTTCCCGCAGCGTTCTGGGTCTGATGTGCGTGCAATTAACGTGTCATTTAACTTACGTAAAGATTTTTTACTGACCATTCGTGAAGAAGATGTCGGTCTTATTCGCCTGCTGCGTAACTATTTACGATTAGGTCGTTTAGATGCCACGACACCTCAAGGTTTAATGCTGGAGTTATTCCATCTGAAAGTTGATTATTTATCAGATTTAATCGAAGACGTGTATGCGGTCTTAGATAATGTCAGCTCGAAAGTGTTTAATGATGAAGAATTAGATGAAGTTTTCAAGATGATCACCTTGCAAGAAGATTCGAACGGCAAAATTCGTTTGAGCTTGCTCGATACGCAGCGTTCGTTAAGATACATTCAGCGTTATTATCGTGAGCATTTATCTGAAGAGAACATTAAAGACTTACGTGAGATGTTATCTGATATTGAATCCTTAATGCCTCACAGTCAGTTCATTTTTGATAAATTGAATTTCTTACTGGATGCTGCAATGGGCTTTAGTGGTATTCAACAAACCAAAATTATTAAAATATTCTCGGTTGCTGCGGTGGTATTTTTACCTCCGACCGTGATTGCCAGTAGTTATGGAATGAACTTTGCCAATATGCCAGAACTAGATTGGCGTTTTGGTTACCCTATGGCTATTGGGTTAATGCTTGCCAGTGCCAGTGGTACTTATTTATTTTTTAAACGTAAAGGTTGGTTATAAAGCCATTTAACGGTTTGGTCTTTAAGATAAAAAGCCATTAATAACTGAGTTATTAATGGCTTTTTTGTGCTTGTTATATACAGACTATGGCTGACCGATACCGTAACTAATTCGCTCTCGTGGGTTTAGATATTTAAAAATATTTTCAGGCAAGGCTGATACTGGTAAGCAGCGTACGATACTGATTTCTTCACGCTCTAAATCAATTATCGGTGCTTGCTCTTTTGGTACTAAAGGATCGTACAGCATGATTTGCGGAAATAAGATTTTATTCAGATTAACCGACATCACCATACCAAACTGACCACTGGATAACTCAATTACACTGCCCGGTGGATAAATGCCGATAGTTTTGATTAGTTTGCCAACATATTCAGTATTAAGCTTTTTTTGGTAGTTTTTATAAATTAAGCCAAGTGATGCGTATGGGGTTTTGGCTTTTGAGGTTTTGGTGCCATTACATAAATCATCGTATTCATTGACCACAGCGATTAACTGAGAGAATTTGTCTAAATCATCACCCTTTAAGCCTTTAGGGTAGCCTGAACCGTCAATAAATTCATGATGGTTAGCAATCATAGGTTTAGCTTGCTCAGGGAAGGTATCTGCTAATTTGAGAAAGTTCAGACTCATTAATGGATGCTGCTTAATCAGGTTTTGTTCTGGTTTAGTTAGCGGCACTTGCTTATTGAGAATATTACTGGGTATTTTGAGTTTGCCAACATCATGAAATAAGGCACCTAAACCGATTAATTCTATATCTTCTCGATTCCAATTTAAGCTTTTAGCCAACATCATACACATAACGGAAACGTTTAAAGAGTGATGGTAAATCAAGTCACCGGGCTTAGCGTCGCCCATTAAATGTAAAACTAAATCATCAGAGCTCAGTAACATATTTGTCATTGAGCTAACCATGTCTTTCGCATCATTAACAGAGTTTAAGGGACGGCTTCCTAACTTTGAAACTGTCGATCGCATCATAGATAAAGAACGGTCAAATTGTTGTTCAGTTTTCTTAATACTGCGACGAAGTTTTTTTTGCGATTCAATTTGATCTTGCTTGTATTGATCCATCTCAAGCTTGAGTTCATCTAAGCCATCTTCTTTAATCGATCCGGCTTTTGACTTAGCTTCTTCTTTATCAAGTAGCTTCACATCACTGCGTTCAGTATCAAAATAGACTTGTTCAATCCCGAGGCTTTTGATTAATTCAATTTGAGATTGGGTTTTGACTTTAAAATTGCTGAACAGAAAGGGGTGGTCTTTCCACGAGACAGGTAAGCGAATAAAGTTACCCACTTGAATTTGATTAATAGAAACTTTTACAGAGTTTTTCATAGGTTAAAGCAAGTACCCGAAGCCATCTTTTATAATTTGAATTGCCAATGATGAGCTGACTGTTTTGCCAATTTATCAATTCCATGGCAGCATATTATCATTACATTATAAAAAGTGCTGATTTAATATGGATTTTATTGAAGTCATTCCAAATGCATTAACTGATGATCTCTGTGACAGGTTAATCAATGCATTTGAACAACATGATGGTGTTATTGAAGGTAAAACTGGTCAAGGAGTCGATAGAGATAAGAAACGAAGTTTTGATTTAACTCTAGATAATCATAAGGATATGACACAGCTTAAAAATGAGCTGTTACAAAATACCTTAAAACATACTGCAGATTACTTTAAACAATACCCAATGGCTCTAATGGGAGCTGTATCTGTGTCTGTTTCTGACGAACAAGGAAAACCTGCGACTTTATCACCTGATAACTTTGCTTTATTGGGGGAGCCAAGAGCTGAAGCTTTAACTAAGTATTTATATCGAAGTGGTGTAATCAATTTACAGAAATACAATCAAGGTGTCGGCGGATACCCGCATTGGCATTCAGAACATTTCCCACAAACAGGTTCACATGAAGCACTGCATCGCGTGCTGTTATATATGTTTTACCTTAATGATGTAGAAGACGGCGGTGAAACTGAGTTTTATTATCAAAACAAGTCGATTAAACCTCAAAAAGGAACCATGGTAATAGCGCCTGCTGGATTTACTCATACCCATAAAGGTAATACACCTATCAGCAGTGATAAGTATATTGCGACTTCATGGATTATGTTTAACAAAGCAGAGCATTTATATGCGCCAATCAAATAATAAATAAAATGATAACGAGGAGATAAACCCTCGTTACTTTATTATTGTGGTGGAATTTTTATGGTGAATTTTGCGCCTAGTAAATGACTTTCGGTAATAGACAGTAAGCCATGATAACTGCTTACAATCTCATTACAGACAGCTAGCCCAATCCCTTGTCCTGGTGATTGGGTATCTGCTCTTACGCCGCGTTGTAAAATTCGCTCTTTTATCGCATCGTCAACTCCAGGCCCATCATCCTCAACGATGAGTGTTGCATTGCCGTCAAGGTCGATTCTTGCTGAAATTATCACTTCACTAATGGACAGTCTGAAAGCGTTTTCCATCAAATTACCGCAAAGCTCCATTAGATCGCCTTTATTAATCGGGAAGCTAACTTCAGGGTCAACATTAACCGTAAACTTCACACCTTTGTCACGGTAAATCTTAAATAACATTTGCGAAAGTTGCTCAACCATTGGACGAACGAGTGTTTGTTCGTGCACTAGGCCTTGGCGCCCAACCAGTGCGCGTTTTAACTGATATTTTACCAGCTGATCCATTTGACCCACTTGCTGCATAATCTTGTCACTGGCATCAGCTTTACTCAAAGAATGATCATCAGTAATGGCATGCACAGCTGCTAATCGTGTTTTAAGACTATGGGCCAAATCATTCATCGCATTTTGGTAGCGTTCCTGCTGATCGCTTGACTGGACTAGTAATTGGTTTAGTGCTTGGGTTACGCCTTCTAGTTCATGGGGGTAACCGTCAGAAAGTGCCTCCTTTTTGCCATCACCAATGGCTTGTAATTCACTTTTTAGTCTTGCCATAGGGCGCATTCCCCAATAGGCGGCACTAATCAGTAATATAAAGGCAAGCATCATCACGACAGTCAAACGAAGGTAGGTGAGCTTTTTGAAGCGTTTGAATTCGTTTTCAACAGAATCAGCATCTTTTAATACCACCATATTGTATTGAGTTTGGTTTAACTCAACGGGTAAAAGGTAGGCAAAGTAGGACTTTTTATCAGACATGGTGAGGTAATAGGGAGGGCTCGTGTCAGCTATTGACTCAAATCGCTGACATATATTGTTAAGACCACTCTTTTTTGCCAGTGTGGAAACCCAAACTTCGTCAAAGGTTTGTGTACAACTGGCCATCATATAGCTTTTTTGTTTATTATTTTCATTGAGCCAATTATTGTCAGCAGGAATGAGATCGTGCTCTCTGAGCTCTGCCGCAATTTGAGGCATTTCAGCAATCAGTTGTGAGGTTTCTTTATTATAGCTATTTTGAGCATGTAAAATGGTCACAGACCATGCAAGCCCAAAGCCCACCAATGCAATGATGGTTAACGAAGTAATAAACATCCGCGTGAGTAGACGCTTTTTGGGCATAAAATTTAGCTGCATGGTAAATTAAATTTATATCCTTGGCCGCGAATAGTGGCAATTGGGTTTTCAATCCCACCTTTATTAAGCTTTTTACGAATTCTACTGACCATAACTTCAATGGTATTAGGGTCACCTTCTTTGTCGCCATAGACCACGTCTAATAAGCGTTGTTTCGCCACCACCTCATGACAATGTCGCATTAAGTATTCTAAAATGAGGTATTCAAATGCGGTCACTTCCATGTTTTCATCATTCAGACTAACTTGTTTTGCCGCTAAATCGAGCTGTAAAGTACCACTACTGATTGTCGGTTTTACAAAACCAGCACTACGTCTAACTAGAGCATCTAAACGTGCCACTAGTTCTTCTTTTTGAAATGGCTTGACTAAGTAATCGTCAGCGCCTGCATTTAATCCTTCGACTTTATCTTGCCAGTTCACTCTGGCAGTCAAAATCAAAATAGGGGCCTTAACATCCGCATTACGGATTTCAGATATCAGGGTTATTCCGTCTTTGTCAGGTAAGCCTAAATCCACAATGGCGATATCAATAGGGTAATTAGTCGCTTGATAAAAGCCTTCTTTGGCAGTGAGTGCAACTTGTACTTGGTTACCTAATTCAGACAGCTGTACGTTTAGATGATGGGATAAGATTGGATCGTCTTCAATGACTAAAATTCTCATATTAATACTCTTAGAAATAAATGTGTGAACTCGATATTTAGCTCAGGAACAAAAAACGATTTTGCAATGTTTAGTTATTAGTAAGTTAATCTTAAATAACGGTTTGCTTACGATGAATTTGATAAAATATTAACTTATCTTTACTTAACCATTACTGACTGTAATTGTTAATAGCTAGTTCGACAAGCAGCTATTTCTAGCAGGGGTTAATGTAAACGGATCGACTAAGCGAGATAGTCATTTAGTAAACTAACCAAAATCGTGATAGCAACGCCCATGAATATCACACCAGTTATCGCATCGATTAATCTGCTACCTTTTGCCATTTTTTGCTGAATCACGGGCTTTGTTAATACTATCGCAAGAAAGCTAAACCAAAATAAAGACAAGATAAATAGTAGGCTAGCAGCAGCGACTTTTGTCTCGGTCGTGACTTGAGGGGTCACCAAAACGGTGAAAATAGTGATAAAGAAAATCAGTGCTTTAGGGTTAAGCATGTTGGTGTATAAGCCTAAACGAAACCCTTTTGCTGGAGTGAGTACATTGAAGCTTTCTGTTGAAACTTTACTCTTTTTAGTATTAGCCTTTTCAATATTACTTTTTACATTTTTTGTTATGTTAGGCTCTAGATTCGCTTCCGCAACGTCTTCTCCTACAGCATTGTTATTTGCTGAAGAAGGGTTTGAATGTGTTTTAAATGATTTTAATACTGAATTTAATGCACCAAATCCCATGTAAGCAAGATAACTAATGCCAATTATCTGTACTGCAAGATAAGCCATTTCTGACTGTTGGATCATTAAACTAATCCCTAAAAGCGACAGCAAACTGTGGACTAAAATTGCGATGCTGATACCAAAAGCGCACATTAATGCTGTTTGTCGAGTTTGTTGGGTTGAGGTTTTTACAATAATCGCAAAATCAGGACCAGGACTAACGAGTGCAAGACAGTGAATAACAGCGAGCGTTGATAGAAGAGCAAAATCCATTTTATATCCGAATTAAAGTGTAATAAATATACTTAAATATAAGTATTGAAAATATAGGCTCAGGCTAGGTTATCTTAAAAACTAAAAAGGCGCCATACGGCGCCTTTGGTTGTAATAACGTTTTGATTATAAACTTATTAGTATTCGTTAATTGCCATTAGGCATTTTTAACTTGCTCTTCAAAGCTTGAACCAACTTTACCTGCTTGTGAGTCATTGAAAGTTTCTTCGTTGAATTCACCTTCAGATTTGGCAATAACCACTGTTGCTACAGAATCACCGGTTACGTTTACAGCTGTACGGATCATGTCGAGTAAGCGGTCAACACCAATAATAAGTGCAATCCCTTCAACGGGTAAGCCTACTTGGTTTAGTACCATGGCAAGCATGATTAATCCAACACCTGGAACACCCGCAGTACCAATTGATGCTAATGTGGCTGTTACGACAACAGTAACATAATCCATTAGGCTCAATTCAATACCAAACACTTGCGCGATGAATACCGTCGCAACACCTTGCATGATGGCTGTGCCATCCATGTTGATAGTTGCACCTAGAGGCAAGGTAAATGAAGCGACTTTATTATCAGCACCTAAGCGATGTTCACAGGTTTCAATCGTAACCGGTAAGGTTGCATTTGAACTTGCTGTACTGAATGCAAATAATTGTACATCACGCATCTTACGCAAGAACATGAATGGGTTTAGACCCGTAAATGTTTTCAGTAATGTTGGGTAAACGACAAGGGCTTGTACCAGCAATACAAAAATTACTAGGAAGAAATATTGAACCACACTGCCTAATGTTTCTAAGCCTAAGGTCAAACTTAACTTGGCCATTAACGCAAATACACCGTAAGGAGCCAGTTGCATGATTAATGTCACAACGCGCATGATCACTTCATTTAAATCATTAAATAAAGCAGACACTCGAGCACCACGTTCCCCAATGTGAGATATCGCAAAACCAAAGATGACTGCGAAAATAATAATCTGCAGCATGTTACCTTGGCTCATCGCTTCAATTGGGTTTGTTGGGACGATGTTAATCACAACTTCAGCAAGACTTGGTGCATCTTTAGCGCTGAATTCCATCGCTGAACTTGCCAACGAGGCGTTTCCTGGATGAACTAAGATAGCTAATGAAATCGCAACGGTGAGTGCAATGGCTGTTGTGAACATATAAAAGGCAATGGTCTTGCCTCCTAAACGTCCTAACTTTGAAGGGTCACTTAGGGAAGAAGTACCACAAACTAATGAAACAAAAACTAATGGCACAACTAACATTTTCAAACTTGAAATAAAGATGGTTCCAACAACGTGTAGAACACCTTCATTAATATAATCTTTTACAAATAGGCTATCTGGAAATACGTTTCTCAAAATCAATCCGAGAAGAATACCCGCACCCATACCTATCAGGATCTTGCTTGTTAAACCAAGCTTACTATTTTTATTCAAAACTACTTCCTTCCAATCTCATTCATCGATTTTTGATGATTTATATTTTTTATCTTTTAAAGCGTAGCAGGAAAATAAATCTTATGAAACGGGATAAAAGTTAAAGTTTTTAAGGAAAAATGCCGAAGAAAACAGTAGAGTAACAAAAAAGTTGCCAGAATTTTGTGTAATATGGCGAGATAAGTAACTATTATAAATCTTAAGTACGATTTTAATGTAACAGGGAGACTGACAATGAGGTCAGCACAAAGACTATTTTTAGCGCTTTTAAGTTCAATTTTTCTTTTTGCTTGTAGTGGTGGGGGAAGCATTTCTGATGATGGTGGAGGAGGGACCGATCCAGTAGAAGTTATCAGCATAACACTAACATCATCTGTTGAGAATGTTGATGCTACAACTGGCACTCTTTTAACTGCCACAGTGACCAGCTCGACTGAGGGAGCTGTTTCTGGAGAATTAGTTACATTTGAATTAAATAATGCTGATTTAGGCTCGTTTGATGTTTCGACTGCAACAGCGGTTACCAATTCAGATGGTGTCGCAACGATTAATTTATTTTCAGCTGAAATAGCAGGTTCGGGCTCAGTGACTGCAAGTATCGAATCTGGTGAAGCTGGTACAGTAGCATTTACCATGGTTGGCGATGGTGGTGAAGCTGGCGGTGGAGCTCAAGTGTCATTGAAACTCTTTAATGCAGCAGGTGAAGAAGTTGACACGATCAGTACATTAGTTCCAGGGGTACTAGTTGCGACAGTTACTGGCATTAATAAGCCTACTATCGTTTCTTTCAGTACAGAGATTGGTGATTTACCGATCACTTCAGCTGTAACTAATGATGAGAACAAGGCCTCTGTAGATATTTATGCGGGTAGTTCTTTAGGCGCTGGTACTGTAACAGCTTCTCTGGATACTGGAGAGAAAGGTGAGACAATTATTGTTGTAGGCGCAACAAATGTTGTTATGGGAAGCGGCTCACCATTTGTTAGCGGTGTCGCAGAAGTCAGTACTACTGATTTATCAGCAGGTGGAACAGCAACGGTTTCTGTTTTGATCCAAGATGAGGCTGGAAATCCATTCAACCAACCCATTGATGTTAACTTTTCTTCTACTTGTGCAACTAAAAGCCCTGCTCAAGCTGAGTTAAGTTCTCCTGTTTCATCATCTAATGGTGTTGCAACATCAACCTATCTTGCTCAAGGCTGTGTAGGTGAAGATCAAATTAATGTAACTGCCAATGCGGGCGGCATTAGTTTATCAGCAGTAGCAACTATCAATGTATTGCAATCAGATATCGGTAGTATTGTCTTTGTTTCAGCAGAACCTGAAAATATTGGTATTTTAGGAACTGGTGGCATCGAGTCTTCAGTTGTTAAGTTTCAAGTATTAGATAAAAACAGTAACGTTGTTGCTAATCAGGCGGTAAACTTTTCATTAAATACAGTGGTAGGCGGTATATCTATTGATCCAATTACCGCGACTACAAACAACGATGGCATTGTCCAAACTGTAGTGACAACTGGTACGGTTGCAACATCAGTTCGAGTAACTGGAACAATTCAAGGCTCATCACCTGTTATCGCCAGTCAATCAAGTCAGTTAGTTGTGTCAACAGGTATACCTGATCAAGACAGTTTCTCATTATCTTCAACTATTCGTAATGCAGAAGGTTGGAATTATGAAGGTGCAAAAGTTGAAGTGACAGCCAGAATGGCTGATGCATTCAATAACCCAGTACCTGATGGAACGACGGTGTCATTTACTACTGAAGGTGGTTCTATTGAAGACGCATGCCAAACTATCAATGGCGCATGTTCTGTTATGTGGACTTCACAATTACCAAGACCAGAAGGTAAAAGTTTTTACGATGCTTTAGGAAATCAAATACTAAGTCCAATTCAAAACCTTAAGTGTTATAAGTTAACCGACAAGTCAGAAGACCCTACCTGTGAAGAAGACAATATTGTCTATGGTAATTACTACGGTCAGCCATATGGTGGTCGTGCCACTATTACTGCTACAGCAATTGGTGAAGAGTCTTTCCCTGATTTAAATGGTAATGGTCGTTTTGATGCTGATGAAATGAATGAGTTTTTAAACGGTACAGATGTGACTGGTGAAAAATTTGATTTAGATGATGCATTTAATGATTACAACGAAGATACGGTATTTAACCCACAAGCTGCAGACTCATTAAAAGGTCTTGATGGTGGTGCGCTTGAAGAGCTAATAGACTTTAATGTGAATACAGTCTTTGATACTGCTGATGGGCTTTATAATGGTGTACTTTGTTCAGATCCTGTTCATGCTGGTTGTGCAGATGGTGTGAGTGATTCGAAATCCTTGTTCGTAAGACGTAGTATTGTGATTGTAATGTCGGGAAGTACAGCTGTTGCAACTTTACCTGAAGAAATACTAATTGTAGATGAAGACTACGGGTTAGACGAAAATGGAAATACGATTGTTGTTGATAGATCACACTCGGCTGTTCAAAGTGATGGGGATGGTGAAATAGTTCCATATCCAATTCAGATAATTGGTAAAGGTTCCGCATCAGTAGCGTTTACGCTGTCTGATTTACATAATCAGCAATTACCTGCAGGTACTACTGTGACTTTTGCGGCATCAGCTGGTTCTGTTACAAGTACTTCTACCATCACTTGGCCAAGTTCTAACCATAATGGAGGTAGAAACTTTGCTGTTTCATTAAAAGGTGAGGATGAACCTAATTCTGGCGTTTTCTCTGTAACCACAGAAACTCCTCAGGGAGTACTTACAGAAGTGTTCGCGATTGGTATTAATATCTTGTAGTTAATACCTTGATGAATTCAATAATTAAAAATGCCGCTCAATGAGCGGCATTTTTATTTCTAGATATTTAGTTAATCATTATTGATGATTATTTGTGAAATATATTGATATTACTTTTGGAACTGATAAACACTACCAAGTTTCAAGATTTGAGTGAGTTCATCCAATGCTGTACGTGATTCAATAATAAGTTGTGGATCTGCTAAATCTTTTACTTCTAAGCTGTCACGGTAATGCTTATCTACCCAAACATTGAGTTTATTGAATAACGCATCATTCATAAGTGTATGTTGATTTACTGCTGATACTTCTAACTCACTCATAGCAACACGTAGACGTAAACATGCTGGGCCGCCACCATTTTGCATGCTTTGCTTTACATCATAATATTGAACTTGTTTGATAGGAGTGCCTAACGTGACTAATTCATTTAGGTAGGCAAATACTGCAGGGTTTTCTTGGCAGTTAGTTGGGGCAATGATTGCCATTTCACCATTGGGTAGGGTGATAATTTGGGTATTAAATAAGTAGCTCTTAACGGCATCATTTATCGAGACTTGTTCAGTAGAAACTTTAACAAAGTGAACATCATCATTCATTTTGCGTCGAATTTCTTCAAATTTCGCATCAGTATTTAAAAAAGCCTGTTCGTGATAGAACAACACATTTTGGTTACCTACTGAAATAACATCGTTATGGAAAACACCTTGATCGATTACATGAGGGTTTTGTTGGATAAAAACACTGCTTTCGTCATCCAATTGATGCAAACGTGCAACAGCTTGCGATGCTTCTAATGTTTGTCTAGCTGGAAACTTTGTAGGTTTTATCGCATTCGGATTTGTGGCTTCCTGGCCGTATACAAATAACTCAACACCTGAGTGACCGTAATCATTACACAGGCGAGTATGATTAGCCGCGCCTTCATCACCAAAACTTGCGTGTTCTGGTAAATGTTGATGATGTTTGAAGAAACGCTCGTCTTTAAAAGTCGCTTTGAGGATATTACCAGTAGTGATAGGTTCAATACTGCGGTGTAACTTGTCGACTAAGTTTGCAGGTGTGAAGTGAACTTTACCATCACGAGTATCAGCACTAGGAGACACTGTCGCAGCATTTGCGGTCCACATAGATGATGCACTACAACATGCATTAAGTAACGCAGGAGCATGCTTAGCGGCTTGATTAAGCACTTCAGCATCAGAACCTGAGAACCCCATACGACGAAGTGAATATAAATCTGGGCGTTCTTGAGGAGCTAAAACACCTTGAATCATGCCTAAGTCAGCAAGAGATTTGGCTTTTTTCAGTCCCTGTTTGGCAGCTGACTTTGGATTTGAAGCTTGCGCAGCGTTGCTATATGAGGCTACATTACCAAAAGATAACCCTGCATAATTATGGGTTGGTCCGACAAGTCCATCAAAGTTCGCTTCGAAGTGCTTCATTTATTATCCTTAAATTTATTTATTATTGTTATAAAAATTGTTGTGAAAATGAGTTCATTTGCTGCTAGGCAATGCAAGAATACAGCCAGTATACTGATGAAATAGGCCTTAACAAGCGGTGACTTTGGTCGCAAAAATCGAAAAAGTGACTAAACATGCACAACTTTTACTTGCTAGACCATAAATAATGAAATATTACTTTTAATTAACGCAATATTATTTTTTGTCATTTTTTATAATTGATTAAAAAATGGCTCGCTGGGCACATAATAGAGGTATTTACTTGAAACATTCGTCTCAACACTCTATATATGGAACCAATTTAATCTATCAGAGACTTTTTGGCGCAAATTAAACTATGGGTAAATCGCTAGTTATTGTCGAATCGCCGGCCAAAGCCAAGACTATTAATAAATACCTTGGTAAAGAATTCATCGTTAAATCGAGTGTAGGGCACATCCGTGATTTGCCTACATCATCATCGCCTGACAGCAAGGTTGCGACTAAAACCCCTGCTGAAGTTAGGAAAATGGCCCCTGAAGAAAAAGCCAAGTACAAGCTACAACGCGATAAACGCGCATTAGTAGCCCGTATGGGGATTAATCCTGAAAAAGGCTGGGCAGCCAAATATCAAATATTACCTGGCAAAGAAAAAGTCGTTAAAGAATTAAAAGCACTTGCAGAAAATGCTGACCATATCTATCTCGCAACCGATTTGGATAGAGAGGGAGAGGCAATTGCTTGGCATCTACAAGAAATCATTGGTGGTGACGAATCTCGTTATCAACGTGTTGTCTTTAATGAAATTACCAAGTCAGCTATTCAAGATGCATTTAGTGAACCATCAGTACTAGATACTAATATGGTGAATGCTCAACAAGCGCGTCGATTCCTCGACCGTGTTGTGGGCTTCATGGTATCTCCGTTACTTTGGAAAAAAGTAGCGCGTGGTTTATCAGCAGGTCGTGTGCAATCTGTTGCTGTGCGACTAGTGGTAGAACGTGAAGGCGAAATTAAAGCTTTTGTTCCTGAAGAATTTTGGGATGTTCATGCCGATTTAGCCACACCTGAGCAGCACAAGTTAAAAATGCAAGTGGCTAAGTTTCAGTCAGCCGCTTTCAGCCCAATTAATGAAGCGCAAGCACAAGTTGCACTTGATGCATTGAAAGATGCGAAGTTTGTTGTCACAGGTCGTGATGATAAAGCCACTTCAAGTAAACCTTCAGCTCCATATATTACTTCTACTTTGCAACAAGCTGCGAGTACGCGTCTTGGTTTTGGTGTTAAGAAGACCATGATGATGGCACAACGTTTGTATGAAGCGGGTCATATTACTTATATGCGTACCGATTCAACAAACTTGAGTAAAGAAGCCGTTGAAGGCGTGCGAGATATGATTGGTTCTGAGTTCGGTAAGAAGTATTTACCTGAACAGCCACTTCGTTATGGAAGTAAAGAAGGCGCTCAAGAGGCGCATGAGGCTATCAGACCGTCGAACGTCATCGTTCAGTCAGTATCTCTAACTGATATGGAAAGAGACGCTCAGCGTCTTTATGAGTTGATTTGGCGTCAATTCGTCGCTTGTCAAATGATGCCAGCTAAATATGATGCGACGCGTTTAACTGTGACTGCAGGCGAATACGAGCTTAAAGCGAGTGGTCGTACGCTGCGATTTGATGGTTGGACTAAAGTTCAGCCGCCAATGGGCAAGAAAAACGAAGAAGACAATACGCTGCCAGCACTAGATAAAGGCGATGTATTAGATCTTAAAGATTTATTGCCAAAGCAACACTTTACTAAGCCGCCTGCACGATTTAGTGAAGCGTCTTTAGTTAAAGAGCTTGAAAAGCGTGGTATTGGTCGTCCATCAACGTATGCAACCATTATTTCGACGATTCAAGATCGTGGCTATGTCAAAGTTGAAAACCGTCGTTTCTTTGCTGAAAAAATGGGTGAAATTGTCAGTGACCGCTTAGTCGAAAGTTTCAGTGATATTATGAACTTTGACTTTACTGCGAGCATGGAGCAAACACTCGATGATGTTGCGCAAGGTAAGTTGGAGTGGAAAACTGTTCTTGATGGTTTCTACGGTGATTTAACTAAGCAACTTAAAAATGCTGAACTAGATCCTGAAGAAGGCGGTATGCGTCTTAACGAGATGGTACTAGCTGAAGATATCAAGTGTCCGACTTGTGGTCGCCCAATGGGGATCCGTACAGGCACAACAGGTGTATTCTTAGGCTGTTCAGGTTATGCATTGCCGCCAAAAGAGCGCTGTAAAACCACCATGAACTTAACGCCTGGTGAAGAGGCTGTTAGCGATAACGAAGATGCTGAAACTGATGCATTACGTGCAAAACATCGTTGTGGCAAATGTGGCACAGCAATGGACAGCTATTTAATCGATGAATCTCGTAAGTTACATGTTTGTGGTAATAACCCGACATGTGAAGGTTATGAGATTGAAGCTGGTCAGTTCAAAATTAAAGGCTATGAAGGACCAATCATTGAGTGCGATAAGTGCGGCAATGATATGGAACTTAAAAATGGTCGTTTCGGTAAGTATTTCGGTTGCACTAATACTGAGTGTAAGAATACCCGTAAACTGCTGAGAAGCGGAGAAGCGGCGCCACCGAAAGAAGACCCAATTTTCTTACCAGATTTAAAATGTACTAAATCAGATGCGCACTTTGTATTGCGTGATGGCGCTGCAGGTATTTTCCTTGCTGCAAGTACGTTCCCTAAATCTCGCGAGACAAGAGCGCCTTTAGTTGAAGAACTTGTTACTTACCGTGACCAATTATGGCCAAAGTACCAATTCTTAGCTGACGCGCCTGTTACTGATGATAATGGTAACAAAGCCGCTGTTAAGTTTAGCCGAAAAACTAAGGAGCAATACGTTGCGACTGAAGTTGATGGCAAGGCAACAGGTTGGTCTTCGAAGTTTATCGGTGGTAAGTGGGTAAGCGAATCGACAAAGAAAAAACCTGCTAAAAAAGCGGCTAAGAAAAAAGCCTCTTAATTTATCTGAACTGAAGCTAGTTTAGTTAGCATTTTAAAATGGGACCTTTGGGTCCCATTTTTTGTGCTTAATATTTCAGCGGATTTTGTATGTCAATGTAGGAAACTGTACTAGAAGTAAACATAGCACTAGGGATTGAGGAGTGCGCTTTATAAGCTAGAAATATGTATTCAAATTGAGAAGCCTAGGTAATGTAAGCTCTTGCTTAGCTCAAAAAGCTATTAATTTACGCAATAAAAAAGCCTCTTTCGAGGCTTTTTAATGAATAATGGATGCTGCTATTACCACTTCTTTTTAGGCTGAAACAGCATATCGATATCGTCTTCATCCTCTTTAGGCGCTTTAGCAATATCTGGGTTCAGTTGTTTTTGCTGAGAATTAATTTCTTCTAATAACTCTTTTGCCTCATCCACTTTGCGGCTAATAAATGGGTCGTTAGGTGTTTTAGCTTTAATGGCTTGCAATGTTGCCAATGCTTTTGACACCATTTGTTTAGAAGAACCAAACTGTTTAAGTGAGTTAGCAGCGCGAGAACGCGAAAGCATCGACTCGACGTTAATACGTAGTTGGTAGCTATCAATTCGATTTTCAGCTTCACCGAAGACTTGTGGGTCCAGCTTACCTTTGTTGTTCTCAGCTCGAATAATCGCCTTAAGCTTTTTAAGCATTTGCACTAGTTCTAAAATTTGTTTGTCATTGTCAGGCAAACGAAAATTTTCAATAGCTAATGCTTGAGATGGACTAGAACTGAGTGTCGTTATTTGGTTTTGAATATCAGCTAAGCGTCGTTGATAGTCAGCTTGTTGCGGCTGGTTTTCTAGGTGAGTTAACGACAATTCCAGTGCTTCATTGATTCGCTTGTAAAGCACTAAAATAACGCTGCTGGGAAATGATGCTAATCCTGTGTTAGATAAAACAGCTTCAGTTTCGTTGATGATTGCTCTATGGCGCTTTAATTCCATTCTGCGTTCAGCTTCAGCGCGTTCTTTTTGTTGCTGAATAACACTGATACCAATGATCAGGATAAAAAGTGCACCTAACAGGATCAATACCAAGGTAAAGGTCATATGGTTTCCGTTCAATAATTAATAGCAGAGTGGTTGAGTACCACTTTTATCTTATTTGTAGTTATATCTTAGCGCAAGACACAGCGAGTGTCGTAAAAAAGTTATTCAATTTGTTAAGAATTACTATAACTTTGGACTGAGTCCGCAAGGTTACCATTAGAGCCTTAGAACATGCAAAATTCTCAATCTCTTTATTACTGTTTGCATTAATATTTTAGATCGTATATAACATTTAGCTATAACGAGTCTTTTTATAAACAGTTTTAGTTCTATAATTTGTAAATTGATTAGTTTTATTAGAAGTCTTAAAAAACCAAATTCAAACTCTGTTTGGCATAAAGTAAAGGTCGTAGCATGAAATTACAGCAACTAAGATATATTGCAGAAGTGGTAAAACACAATTTGAATGTCTCAGCTACGGCTGAAGACCTTTACACTTCGCAACCTGGGATCAGTAAACAGGTTCGAATGCTTGAAGATGAACTTGGCATTCAAATCTTTGGTCGTAGCGGTAAGCACTTAACTCATGTCACACCCGCTGGCCAATTAGTGATTGATATTTCAAACGATATTTTAGGCAAAGTTGAAAGCATAAAAAAAGTCTCAGAAGAATATACTCAGCCAAATCAAGGTGAGTTGAATATTGCTACAACTGATACCCAAGCTCGTTACGCTTTGCCACAAGTGATTAAGCCTTTCATTAAACGCTACCCAAAAGTTAATTTACACATGCACCAAGGAACGCCTTCGCAAATTAGTGAACAAGCAGCCCGTGGTGATGCTGACTTTGCGATTGCCACTGAAGCGATGCACTTGTATTCCGATTTGATTATGCTGCCGTGTTATCACTGGAATCGCTCTATAGTCGTTACACGCGATCACCCTTTGGCCAATCGTAAAACGTTAACTATTGAAGATTTAGCTGAGTTTCCATTAGTCACTTATGTGTTCGGTTTTGATAAAGCCTCTGAAATTGAAAAATCATTTAAAAAAGCTGAACTTGAACCAAGAGTGGTATTCAGCGCCACGAGTGCCGACGTGTTAAAAACCTATGTTAGATTAGGGCTGGGTGTTGGCGTGATAGCATCGATGGCAATCGATCCTGTGATAGATAAAGATTTAGTGGCAATTGATGCAAGACATTTGTTTGCTCACAGTACAACAAAAATTGGTTTTAGACGTGGTAGTTTCTTACGTAGTTATATGTATGACTTCATGTATAACTTTGCACCGCATTTAACTCGTGATGTGGTTGAAAAAGCGGTGGCACTGCGTGACCAACAATTAATCGATGAAATGTTCGCAGGGATGGACTTACCTGTTAGGTAAGCTTTTGAAAAAGCCAAATATCAAATAATAAAAAATCTCGCATTTGCGAGATTTTTTGTTTGTGGCTTTATTCTAAATCGATTTAATCAGGCGCATAGCCATGAATACCAATTAATTGGTCGTCAAGATAGGCTTTATTTTCTAACATTTTAAGTCGATTTAAACTAAACCATTTAACCACAAGAGGGTAAATAGCATGCTCTTGCTCATGAACACGGCTAGATAATGTTTCTACAGTGTCGTCTTCATAAACTGGTACTTTAGCCTGTAAAATTACAGGTCCAGCATCCAGTTCTGGAATAACAAAGTGAACACTTGCGCCATGTTCTTTATCTTTTGCATCTAATGCTCTTTGATGGGTATGTAAACCAGCATATTTAGGCAATAAAGAAGGGTGGATGTTCACCATCTGCCCAATATATTGACTAACAAATTCATCAGATAAAATACGCATAAATCCAGCAAGCACAATTAAATCAGGTTGATACTGTTCAATTGCTTGCTGTAAGCGAGAGTCGTACTGCTGACGGCTTTCATCCTTGCGAGCGATAACACAACTAGTATTGATTTCAGCGTGATGAGCACGGACGAGTCCGTAGGCATCAGGCTTGTTACTGATAACGCCAACAACTTCAGCGTCTACGTTATCATCACAACCATCAATAATGGCTTGTAAGTTACTACCGTTACCCGAAATAAGAACGAGAACGCGACAGCATACAGGCATCTAGTTAATCTCCACTTGCTCTTCGTCACCTTGACGATTTGCAATTTCACCGATTAACCAAGCATTTTCGCCTTCAGCTGTTAGCAGTGCTAATGCTGATTCTACTTTTTCAGCAGGAAGGGCGATAATCATGCCGACACCACAGTTAAAGGTGCGGTACATTTCGAATTGTTCGATGTTACCGTTTTCCATTAACCAGTCGAACACAACAGGCCACTGCCAAGAGTCACCTTTGATTACCGCTTTACAGTCATCTGGCAATACGCGTGGGATGTTTTCCCAGAACCCGCCGCCAGTGATGTGCGCCATTGCATGAACTTCAGTTTGCTCAAGTAACTTTAGTAAAGGCTTAACATAAATTTTAGTCGGTTCTAATAAGTGTTCGATTAGTGGCTTACCAGCGAGATCTTGTTGTGGATCCGCTTTGCTCACTTCTAATACCTTACGTACTAAAGAGTAACCGTTTGAATGAGGACCTGTAGAGCCTAAAGCGATCAATGCATCGCCAGACTTAACTTTTGTGCCGTCGATGATTGCTTCTTTTTCAGCAACACCAACACAAAAGCCTGCTAAATCATAGTCTTCACCTTCATACATGCCTGGCATTTCAGCAGTTTCACCACCGATTAATGCACAGCCTGATTGGTGACAACCTTCAGCAATACCGTTGACAACAGAAGTTGCCGTTTCTACATCTAACTTGCCTGTTGCGTAGTAATCTAGGAAGAACAAAGGTTCTGCACCAGATACGATTAGGTCATTTACACACATAGCAACTAAATCAACACCAACAGTGTCATGCTTTTTGTAATCAATGGCTAAACGTAACTTGGTTCCAACACCGTCAGTACCTGAAACTAATACTGGGTGTTTGTACTTCGTTGGTAATTCGCAAAGAGCGCCAAAACCACCTAGGTTGCCCATGACTTCAGGACGGTGAGTGCGTTTTACCGCAGATTTAATGTTATTGACTAATGCATTACCAGCATCGATATCAACGCCAGCGTCTTTATAGCTAAGTGGTGTAGGAGTGCTCACGGAGGATCCTCTAAGGTACATCGTTTTATGGGATTTTATGCGGCGCTATTCTATCAGCTTGTGATAGGCGTCGAAAGTCATGTTTCAGGTTTATCCGAGTATGAAAACAGTTTTCTGTAATGGTTTTAGCTGTTTAGCGTGAGATTGGCTGCAATTATGAAACTTTATGTTTTATAAAGAGAATAAATAAACTAGAATTTGAACAATTTGCGAAAAATATCTCATCATTAGGAGTGCAAAAATGAAAGTCGTTGAAGTAAAACATCCGTTAATTCGTCATAAAGTAGGGTTAATGCGTGAAGCTGAAATCAGTACTAAGCGTTTTCGTGAGTTGGCTACAGAAGTAGGCAGCTTATTAACGTACGAAGCAACTGCAGACTTTGAAACAGAAACCGTCACTATTAATGGCTGGAATGGCCCTGTTGAGATTGAACAGATCAAAGGTAAAAAAGTTACTGTAGTACCTATTCTTCGTGCAGGACTTGGCATGATGGATGGCGTCCTTGAGCATATGCCTAGCGCTAAAATCTCGGTTGTGGGTATTTACCGCGACGAAGAAACGTTAGAACCTGTGCCTTACTTCGATAAGTTAGTAAGCAATGTAGATGAGCGTGTAGCGATTGTAGTTGACCCAATGCTTGCAACTGGCGGTTCAATGATTGCCACTATCGACTTATTAAAAAAACGTGGCTGCGTATCAATTAAAGCACTTGTGTTAGTTGCAGCCCCTGAAGGAATTAAAGCATTAGAAGCGGCGCATCCTGATATCGAACTATTCACTGCATCTATTGATGACTGCTTAAACGAGCAAGGTTATATTTTACCGGGCTTAGGTGATGCAGGTGATAAGATTTTTGGTACTAAGTAATTCAGAGTGTTAAATCACTCTACTTATTAAGAAGTTTGATTTAATAACTAAAAAAGGAGCCATATGGCTCCTTTTTTATTGGGTGTTGTTAATTTTTAATCGACTACAGCACCATGGCTGCAATCCAACCAAAACCGATTAGCGGAATGTTGTAGTGAATAAAGGTCGGGATAACACTGTCACGAATATGATCGTGCTGGCCGTCAGCATTAAGGCCGGCTGTTGGTCCTAAGGTTGAATCTGACGCTGGTGAGCCTGCATCACCCAATGCTGCAGCTGTTCCCACTAATGCAATAGTTGCCGCCACAGAGAAACCGAAGGTTAATGCTAAAGGTACATAAATCGTGGCAATAATAGGAATGGTTGAGAAAGACGAGCCAATCCCCATGGTAATCAACAAACCAACAACCAACATTAGTAATGCGGCTAAGGCTTTGTTGTCACCAATGATGTCACCAAGCGAGGTGACTAAAGTACTGACTTCACCGGTTGATTTAACCACAGCAGCAAAACCTGCAGCTGCAATCATAATGAAGCCAATGTTGGCCATCATTAATACACCTTGGTTGAACATATCTTGTCTTACATCTGGCTTAATGATGCCTGAGAAGCGGAAGATGATAAAACCGGTTAGTGCACCAAAAATCATTGAATCTGTTTGTAGCTGAACCACTAAGGTAGCCAAAATTGCAATTAAAGAAATGATGATGGTCTTTTTATTAATGCCTACCACTTCTTGCTCTACTGTAATATCAGTGGCTTTATAAACGCGCGGCTTACGGTAGGTAATAAATACTGCAGTAAGTAGACCAGTTATCATACCTAATGCAGGCAGTAACATAGCCGCTGGGATTTGTTCTTTAACTGCATCTAGACCGTTGTTGTTTAAATTGGCAAGTAAGATGTCATTTAAGAAAATGCCACCAAAGCCAACTGGTAGAATCATATAAGTTGTAACAAGGCCAAAAGTGATAATACACGCAACCAGACGTCTATCTATTTGTAGCTTGCTTAATACATGCAGTAATGGCGGTATTAAAATTGGGATGAATGCGATATGAATCGGTAAAATATTTTGAGAACTTATGGCCATCAACAATATTGATGCAAGTAATAACCAGCGCACTACTAGAGTATTTGTGCTGTTTGGCTCTTTACCTACTTTTTTAATGATGTTGTGCGATATCAAGGTCGTTAAACCAGAATGTGATAAAGCGGCTGCAAACGCGCCAAGTAAGGCGTAACTTAACGCAATTTGTGCTCCGCCTCCAAGACCGTCATTAAAAGCTGCGATTGTCTGATGGATATCTAAGCCTCCAACGAGACCTGCAACAAGTGCACTTACAGTAAGCGCGATGACAACATTCACACGCATGAGACTTAATGCAAGCATTAAGGTGACAGCAATTACGACCGCATTCATATTAATTTATTCTTATTAAGTTTTGTTATTTGGTAGACATAGTGAAGTTATTCTTGTCTGTATCAAAGGCCATGTCCAGTTTATCTCTAATGAGTTTACAAAAAGTGTAGGCATGTAAGGAGGTTTTTTCATTGATGTAACAAGGCCTGTCACTATGTTGAAATTAATCTTTTGTCTCTGGCCAATATCGTTCTGGCGTGTTTTTTCAGCATGTAAACCAAATTTCATCTTAAAAGACTTATTTCTTTAAGCAATTAGGGGTAAGGTATACCGCAAATATGCAAGGTACATTTTTTTATCAGGCAAAAGCAAATGTGTGAGCAACCTCGCATAATGCTTTTGTTTGGGTATAATGCTACTCAGTTTAACAGGCATTGTTTTTAAGTTTTTTTCAATCCATAGATGGAGATATAAAATGAGCGTATTAGTAGGCCGTCCGGCCCCAGATTTTACTGCCGCAGCGGTTCTTGGTACTGGTGAAATCGTTGATAGTTTCAATCTATCTACCGCGATTAAAGGTAAGTCAGCAGTTGTTTTCTTCTACCCACTAGATTTCACTTTTGTGTGTCCTTCAGAGTTGATTGCATTTGATCATCGTATTGAAGAGTTCACTAAACGTGGCGTTGAAGTTATCGGTGTTTCAATCGATTCTCAGTTCTCGCATCACGCTTGGAGAAATACTGCTGTAGATAAAGGCGGTATCGGTGAAGTTAACTACACATTAGTTGCTGACGTTAAGCACGAAATTTGTAAAGCATACGATGTTGAGCATCCAGAAGCTGGTGTTGCTTTCCGTGCATCTTTCTTAATCGACAAAGAAGGCCAAGTTCGTCACCAAGTAGTGAACGACTTACCATTAGGTCGTAACGTTGATGAAATGCTACGTATGATTGACGCGCTACAATTCCACGAAGAGCACGGTGAAGTTTGTCCTGCTGGTTGGGAAAAAGGCGATAAAGGTATGACTGCAACAACTGAAGGTGTTGCTTCTTACTTAAAAGACAATTCTGACAAGCTTTAATAGCGATAGTTAGAAATCAAAAAAGCTGCCTAGGCAGCTTTTTTTGTGTCTTTAGATTGTGATTAGCTTTCTGAGTCTTCTTTTACTTCAACTTCGTCAGCTTCTTCACTCACCATTGGCCAGCCACCCAATGTTTTCCATTTATTGACGATATAACAGAATAATTCAGCGGTACGCTCGGTATCGTATAAAGCTGAGTGAGCTTCTTTATTATCGAAATCTATACCTGCCATTTTACATGCCTTAGCAAGTACAGTATGTCCGATAGCGAGACCTGCTAACGTTGCGGTATCGAAAGTGGCGAAAGGGTGAAACGGAGAACGTTTCAAATCATTTCGCTCAATCGCTTTATTTATAAAGCCAATATCGAATGCTGCGTTATGCGCAACGATGATACAGCGGTGGCAATCAGCGGCTTTTTGAGCCTTTTTGACATTTTTGAAGATTTCTAGGAATGCTTGTTTTTCATCAACCGCACCGCGTAATGGGTTAGTTGGATCAATGCCATTAAATGCTAATGCTTCAGGCTCAAGGTTTGCCCCTTCAAATGGCTCAATATGAAAGTGCTGGGTTTTATCTAACTCGATAAAGCCATCGGCATTCATTTTAAGGGTGGTGACCGCTATTTCTAGCAACGCATCAGTTGCGGCATTGAATCCTGCTGTTTCGACATCGATAACAACTGGAAAGTAGCCTCTAAAGCGGTGTTTGAATTTGTTTGCGTCGCAGATATCGCTCATTAAAAACCTCATTCTCTAATATGTCGGCTATTATGCTAAAACTGTGGCCAAGTGTCATGTTTGATTGTGTGATTTCTCTGCTAAAGAATAATAAAACTATGCCGATATAGAATTGTGACCATCAAACAGGGTGTTTTTATGTGGCGTAAAGCAATTCTTTTATCGAGCTTAGGCTTTGTATGTTCAGCACAAGCTGATCTACAACACTATGTTGCGTCTCTAGACGACTCAATGTGGCGCATCAGCCAAAACAGCCCAATTGAATGCCGCTTAGAGCATGATATTCCTGATTATGGTAAGGCTGTGTTTACGAGTCGAGCAGGTAAAGACTTAAACCTTAACTTTACCCTCGATATGTGGAACAAGCCTGATCAAGTGACAAATGCTGAATTAATCAGCAAAGCGCCTCAATGGCGTCCAGGGGTTAATGAGAAAGCTATTACCAAACTTAAGTATCAAAAGCAGTTTAATGGTGAAGTACCTAAACAAGCAGCTTGGTCTATGCTGTCTGAGCTAAGTAAAGGTATGCAACCGACGTTTTACTATGCTGATTGGTATAATCAAAATGATAAAGTCGCTGTCGGCTTGTCGGCTGCAAATTTTGGTGGTCAATACAGACAATTTCGTTCATGCCTATCAACCTTATTACCTTATGGTTTTGATGATATCGCTTTTACCGTGTTAAATTACGAGGAAGGCGGAACTAACTTAACCCGTTTTTCTAAACAGCAACTTAATCGTGTCCAAGAGTACTTATCCTATGACTCTGATGTTGAATTAATCTTTGTTGATGCATATACAGATAGTTATGGTGGACGCTCAATAAACCAAAGAGTATCTGAGCGTCGTGCAGACTCTGTTGCCGACTTACTCGTTGCCAGCGGCATTGAAGAAAGCCGTATTCATAAAACAGGCCATGGCGAAAGGCGACATGTCGCTTCAAATAACCTTGTTGAAGAAAGAGCGCGAAATCGCCGTGTTGTGATAAAAATATCAAAAAGCATTTAATCTTGCTGGCGAGATTTGGCTGATTTATTATTTGAAAGTTCCCCAAGTCACTTTACTTAAAAAAAAATATAAAATATCTACGTATTGATCATGGTTTAGCAAACCCAGCTAAGCCATTTTTTATGCCTATCAAAAAGTGATTATTTGAGATTTTGTAAATGCTAAATTTTAGATAAAAAAAAGCCCGCTTAAAATAAGCGGGCCAAACAATTTGTATTCACAAATTCAAGGAAGGAAGTCAAGCATAAGAACCAGGGATAAGATGAGGTATTGGGGTACATCATCTTGGAGTTCTTGGTTTTCAATAACTAAATTAGCTATGTCCTGAAAACAAGATGCATATTAGAGATTTTACTCTAGTCTGACAAACTAGAAAAATTTCAGTTTATCATTAGTAAAACTAATATAACTTTTAAAGGGGGTTTTTACCGTAATCACATTAAAGTGTTCAAAATGGAATAAAATAAACTTTATAAGCGTACTGAGTGCATATTTAGTCGAATTCTGCTTTTTTAGCTATGATATACAATTGTTAAATCTCAGCATGCCAAGCATGATTGATAATATTTTTTGATATTTAATTTACTTTAAAAGCCTGTGTAATTAGGGGCGTTGGTTGAAATGGTGATAGAGATCACTAATTGATTAGGCTGTTCAATATTGGATAAGTTATCAAAGCGAATAATGTCAGTTCGTTTTGACTGTTTAACAATGAATTTGCTTACTAAATATTCAGTTGCCGTTAATTCTTGATTCAGAGGGCTGATTTTATCTGTGTTGCTAGCATCGCTATTTACGAGGAAGCACGAGTTTATTATCGATAAAAGCAATAAATTAACTTATCCAAACTGATATTCTATATATCCAAAGCTAGGTACATACAAAGTTACTTCTACTCCAAGCGACTTACACGCAGAGTTGCTTATATTCGAAGCTTGTTAAATAGAATGCTTCTTAAATAGAAAGCTACTTAAAGAAAGCTACTTAAAGAAAGCGACTTAAAGAAAGCGACTTAAAGAAAGCTACTTAAAGAAAGCGACTTAAATACAAAGCGACTTTAAAAAGCTACTTTCAATATAAGTATAGAGAACTCGAAGCTGATTTTGCTAAATACCAATATTGATTACGTCACCTGAAAGCTCAAGCTTGCTGGAACCCCCAGTTTCTAATGTATGAAAACCTGTATAAGTCGCCATCGAAAACATGGTCTAAAGATCTGCCTTGTTGTCATGATTAGTATTTATAAGTATACCCATGGATATTTGGGTGGGCTGAATGGCGCAGGAGATTGAGATAGAGCGATAGATTAATTAATGTGTTGCTGATAATTTGTCCATTCTTGAATCAAGCTTGCTTCAATATAAGTTAATAGAATGTAAATATATCAAGGGTTAACATTAAAGTTTCTTCATTTCTTACGCTTATGCCTGCAAAAGGGGTTTTTTAATGGCAAATTAAGCATCGAACCATAAAATAAAGCCTGCTTTACCCAGTCATTTTGTTCACAAGCGTTGTGGTACTCGGTATAGTAAGCCATCTTTTATTACGCAAAATTCACAATCGCTTATTATGTTTACATGGCCTATTTCTATTTATTATGAAGACACCGATGCTGGTGGGGTAGTTTATCATTCTAACTACTTAAATTTCTTTGAACGTGCCCGTACAGAGTGGCTTAAGTCCATGGGAATCGTACAAAGTAAACTGTTAGCAGAGGATATTGCTTTTGTTGTTAAGCATGCTGAATTAGATTTTCGTATTGCAGCAAGGTTTGAACAGAACTTATTTGTTGAGTCTAAGGTCATAGAATTGAAAAAAGCCTCTTTGGTATTTAAGCAGCGTTTGCTTGATGATAAAGGCGACTGTTATTGTGAAGGCACTATTATTGTCGCTTGTATCGCGTTATCACGTATGCGACCAAGAGCTATCCCATTAAATATTGTGCAGGAGTTTAATCGTGCAAGCTGAAATTTCTTTTATCGGTCTTTTTTTAGAGGCAAGTGTTCTCGTTAAGTTAGTGATGCTAACTTTATTATGCTTATCTATCGCCTCATGGGCTGTGATTATTCAGCGCCGCAAGTTACTTAATAGTGCACGCGCTAAATCAGTGAAGTTTGAAGATACATTTTGGTCTGGTGTAGATTTAAATAAATTGTATAAAGAATTGTCAGCTAGAAATGAAGGGGTTTCAGGTCTTGAAGCTTTATTTGTCGCAGGCTTTAAAGAGTATTCTCGTTTAAGTCAGGCTAATAGTAAATCACCCGAAGCTGTCATGGACGGAACAACGCGCGCTATGCGAGTGAGTTTATCCCGTGAAGTTGAGCGCTTAGAAACCCACCTTCCTTTACTCGCTACCATTGGTTCTACTAGCCCATACATTGGCTTGTTTGGAACAGTATGGGGCATCATGAACTCATTCATTGCACTTGGCGCTGTTGAAAATGCGACTTTAACAATGGTTGCTCCAGGTATTGCTGAAGCTTTGATTGCGACAGCCATGGGCTTGTTTGCTGCTATTCCTGCAGTAATTGGTTATAACCGTTTCTCTACACAAGTTGAAAAGATTGAAATGGCACACGTTAACTTTATGGAAGAGTTCTCTAACATATTGCAACGCCAAGCCTACAGTGAGAAGGAAGCGGTGTAATGTATCAACGTAAGCGCCGTCGTCCGGTCGCCGAAATCAATGTTGTACCTTATATTGATGTCATGTTGGTGCTGCTGATCATATTTATGGTTACCGCGCCTATTGTTTCTCAAGGTGTCAAAGTTGAATTACCTCAAGGTGAAGCTGAGCCTTTGCCTGCTGAAAGTAAGCCACCGATTGTCGCGTCGATAGACGAATTTGGGGAGTACTTCTTAAATGTGGGCAGTGGCTCAAATGACGATCCACTTTCATTGGATGAAATATCAATTCAAGTTGGGGCAATGATATTGCTTGAACCTGAAAGACCTGTGGTTGTTAAAGCAGATCGCCGCATTCCATATGAAAATGTGATTCAGTTAATGGTCAGTTTGCAAGGCGCAGGTGTGCCAGCTGTTGGCTTAATGACTGATTCACCTAAGGAGTAATTTAGTGACTGCTAAATCTAAATTAACCTTACCCATTACCATTTCTGCTGGTGTTCATGTCGGTGTGATTGTGGCGTTAGCATTAGGCATTAGCTTTGATGATAAACCAAAGCATTTACCACAAGCACAGCAATCTGAGCCAATAGTGCAAGCAGTGGTGGTTGATCAGCAACGTATTAACGAACATGCCGAAAAATTGAAGAAGCAACGCGCTGATGCTCAGCAATTGGAGCGAGAGCGTCAAGCAGAGCTAGATAGACAAGCCCGCAAAGCGAAAGATGAAGTACGTAAAGAGCAAGAGCGTATTAAACAGCTTGAAAATCAGCGAAAGTTAAAAGAGCAAGAAACACTCAAAGCGAATAACGCAGCCAAAGCAGCCAAGCTTAAAGAAGCAGAAGAAAAAGCTAAGGCACAAAAAGCTGCAGATTTACGTAAAAAGCAAGAAGCTGAACGTCAAGCTGCTGAGAAAAAGGCCGCTGAAAAACGTAAAGCGGAAGAAGCTGCTGCGGCTAAAAAACGTGAAGATGAGCGTAAACGTAAAGAAGAAGCTGAAAGAAAGCGTAAAGCTGAAGAAGCGGAACGTGCTCGTCAAGAGCGTGAAATGGCGGAAGCGATGGCTGCCGAGCAAGTGGCGGTATCAGCTGCTCGTAGCAGACAGGTTGTAAGTGAAGTCAATAAATATACCGCTATGATTACATCTGCGATACAGCGACGATTAATTGTTGATGAGTCAATGCGAGGAAAAAGTTGCGTAGTCAATGTTCGCTTGGCTAAAGATGGCTTTGTTACTTCGAGTAAAACTGTAAGCGGTGATCCTGTGGTTTGCCGTGCAGCGAAGGCTGCAATTAACAACGCTGGACGTTTACCGGTTTCTTCTGAACCAGATGTCTATGAAAAAATGAAAGAAATTAATTTAACCGTATCACCGGAATTTAATTAAAGGAGTCACATGAAGATTTTGGCAAAATGGTTAACGATATTGGTACTTTTCACCAGTACTACCGCTAACGCAGCATTAGATATTGTTATTACTGAAGGGGTTGACGCCGCAAGACCCATCGCGATTATGCCTTTTGTTTGGCAGGGAACAGGGCCAGCACCAGAGCAGATCAGTGATGTCGTGAATAGCGATTTAGCTAGAAGTGGTACTTTTAGCCCACTTGATGCACGTGGGTTACCACAGGCCAATATTAGTACTGTTAAAGAGTTTGTTGCGACAGGTTGGGGCGATACTGAATCAGAAGCGTTATTAGTCGGCTCGATAAAACCATATGGTACTAATCAATATTTAGTTAGCTTCGATCTGATTGATTTAGTGAAAGCTCAACTGCAAACTGATAAAGGTCCAATGCCATCAAGCGATTTATTGCTGGAAAGTCGTGAAACTGTCATTAGTGAAGCACAGTTTAGACAATATGGTCACCGTATCAGCGACATCGTTTATGAGAAACTCACAGGCATTCGTGGTGCTTTCTTAAGTCGAGTTGCTTACGTTGTTGTCAAACAAGGTGAAAAATCACCATATCATTTGATGATTTCTGATTATGACGGGTATAACGAGCAAATGTTGCTACGTTCTCCTGAACCTTTAATGTCACCTGCTTGGTCACCTGATGGCCGTCGTTTAGCTTATGTGAGTTTTGAAAACCGTAAAGCGGAAATTTTTGTTCAGGATATTTATACCCAAGAGCGAGTAAAAGTTAGCTCTCATAATGGCATTAATGGTGCACCTAGCTTTTCTCCAGATGGTAAAAAACTTGCTGTTACCTTATCTAAAGATGGTCAGCCAGAAATCTATGTTATTGATATTGCCACGAGAGCATTAAAACGTGTGACTAATCATTATGCCATTGATACCGAAGCTTCTTGGATGCCTGATGGTCAATCGCTAATTTTTACGTCTGAACGTGGCGGCAAACCACAAATATATCAAGTAAAATTAAGCACAGGTAAAATATCACGCGTCACATTTGAAGGAGAGTGGAACCTAGGTGGTACTATTACTCCAGATGGTCGTAGTATGATTTTTGTTAACCGTACTAATGGTAAATACAATATTGCGAGAATGGATCTTAAAACTCGCTTTATGCAAGTGCTGACTTCGACTCAACTTGATGAATCACCGAGTATTGCACCAAATGGAACCATGGTTATCTATGGTACTACTTACCGCGGTAAACAAGTGTTAGCAGCGGTATCTATGGATGGACGATTTAAAGCAAGACTACCAGCGGGCCAAGGCGAAGTGAAATCGCCTGCCTGGTCTCCATTTCTATAAAATTAATTAAGGATTACCCATGAATCTGAATAAGTTGTTTAAAGCTATGTTAGTTGTTGTACCTGTTATGGCATTAGGTGCATGTAGCACAACTTCAGAATCTGAAACTGACGCGAGTGGTTCTACAAGTGGTACTACTACCACGACAACTGGCGGTGAATATGGTTCTGGTGGTGTTGAAACTGGTGGCGTTGCACCTATTTTAACCCCTGAAGAGCAGCAACGTGTTGAGCAAGAAGAATTACGCGCTCAAAACATTATTTACTTTGACTTCGACCGCAGTGAAGTGCAAAGCGAAAATGCTGCAATTATCCAAGCACACGGTAACTACTTAGTTGAACACCCAAACGTTCGAGTACTTATTGAGGGTCATGCAGATGAGCGTGGTACGCCTGAGTACAACATCGCTTTAGGCGAGCGCCGTGCCAAAGCCATTGCTAAGTACTTACAAAGCATGGGCGTTCAAGCAAGCCAAATGAGCGTAGTGAGCTATGGTGAAGAAAAGCCATTAGATTTTTCACGCTCAGAAAGTGGTTTTGCGAAAAACCGTCGTGGTGTTTTAGTTTATTAATAACGTTAAAAGAACTGACGTTTACGGAAGGCCAGCCTAGCTGGCCAGTTTAGGAGTTTATTGATGAAACATGCTGTTTTAGTTGCTGCAATGTTTGTAGCTGCAGGCGCCACAGCGGCACCTGCACCAGTACAAGATATTGCTAGTGGGTCAAATGATGATCGAATTTCTCGTTTAGAGCGTATTATTAAAGCGAAACAACAAACTGAATTTGAAGCACAACAACGTTTAGATGCATTACAACGTGAAGTTCTCGATTTGCGTGGCATTAATGAGCAGCAAGATTACCAAATTAGTCAAATGCTTCAACGTCAACGTCAGCTCTACGAAGAAATTGCCAATTTATCAGCAAGTGCAGCGTCAACAACCGTTACTGTTGCAGATTCAAGCGCAGGTTCTTCATCAAACTCGACGCTAGGTGAAACGGCAAGCTATGAGCAAGCGGTTAATTTAGTATTGAAAGAAAGAAAGTACGATGAAGCGATTCCTGCCTTCAGCGATTTTATTAAACAATACCCAGATTCCACTTATGCAGCGAATGCTAATTATTGGCTTGGTCAGTTATTATTTAATAAAGGAACGTTTGCTGAAGCTAAGCAAGCTTTTGATACTGTAGTGACAAAATACCCGAATTCTAATAAGCGTGGTGATAGTTTAGTCAAGCTAGGCATGATCGCAGAGAAAGAAGGTGATAGTGCTACAGCAAAGACTTTCTATAACCGTGTATTAAAAGAATATGCCAATAGTGCCTCCGCTCGACTAGCACAACAACAACTGTCGGCTTTATAAGCCTAATTTAACTAAAAAACAGCCTCTTAGTTTATTTTTAGTGCAAACGGCAAAAAAACCATAAATTGCGCTTGCATGAGAAGATGAAAAAGGTATTATAGGCGCCCTCAGAACGGAGCGACGTTCTGGGGTCATTAAACAGGTTAGATTAACTTATTTTGATGACAGATTGATTGAACTCTATTTATAGTCTTCACTTAATCTAATTAACAAAGATGGGTCGTTAGCTCAGTTGGTAGAGCAGTTGGCTTTTAACCAATTGGTCGAAGGTTCGAATCCTTCACGACCCA
>NZ_JAUOSO010000010.1:0-202827 GCF_030548905.1 Shewanella sp. 2_MG-2023 | reverse complement strand
GCTTTTTCTTTGCCTAAAAAAAGTTCAACCGCGGGTTTAGACACTGCAACAGTTGATAGTGTGAGCGATATGCCCATGTAAAAATAGGTCATTGCCAAGCGACTAATTTCTCTTAATTGAGAGCAGATAGCCCGTTACTTACGTAGCGGGCTTTTTTGTGTCTGGAAATTGAGCGAGATATCTAGCCGCTTATGGAAACAGATAGTCTGGTCGATATGCCCATGTACCCTTACAAGGATAGTAAAAAATAGGTCATCGCAAAGCGTCTAATACGACGAAGCCCGCTACTATGTAGCGGGCTTTTTCTTTGTCTGAAGAAAATTCAAGCTCAAGTTAAAACAACAATACCTGATCGTGTGGTCGGTATACCCATGTGTCCATACAAGGATAATAAAAGTAAGTCATCACTAAGCGCTTAATTTCTATTTACAGTGAGCAGTTAGCCCGTTGCTGATGCTGATGCTGTGGCCCTTTTGTGTCAGGAGTTTGTGTCTAGAGTTTTAGTCTACTTGTTAGCAGGTTAGGCGAATCGATTGTGTGGATAAATGTTCATGTGGCTTGATAACACTAACAAACCAAGCGCCTGACCTTTCTTTATTGAGAGTAGATAACCTTTATTGGAATAATTGACTCTATATTAGTTGTAACTTGGGGTTAAAGAATTATTAGAGGTCATTCTCTATTGCTATGAATTTATTTTTGTCAGTTTTAAACAAGGTAAACTATTTAGTATTTGGGATATTTGTCCTGTTTAAACCATTCTAGATGCGTGGAGTAACAGAGAGATATTAGTCTTTATTTATCAGACAAATGAACTAAGTTAACCAGAAAAGGTTTTTATGGTTGTTGATTCAAGTCGTCTTTAGTATGTTACCAAAGCGACATATTCTTATTAATAATTAGTGGTGTGATTTTGCCAAAACGACCTTCTTTTTCACTATCTTTTTTAGTGCCATTTTTCTTATGCTCATTGTACTTATTATTAGTCAGTGGCGAGTTTTATTATGAAAAAGAAGAGTTACGTGCAGAGCTTGCTAACAATGAGTCGAAACAAATCCAAAAGGACTTGTTTCGAATGATCCATGTGGTTGAGTCTGCATTAGCGATACAAGATATTTCTAGGATAGAGCAAGAGGTTTCTTTAATCTCCACAGATAGCAATATGATGGTTTATGTCATATTGGATGCATCAAGTCGGATTAAGTTTGCTAATCATGTGATTTGGCGAGAGAGTGATGCCAAAAACGTTATTGAAGGATACTCTGATGAGCGGCATCAACAAGTTGTTGCTGCTGAAACCGCCTATTTTAATATCAACTATAATCGCCTCTCTATTCAAGCTTATTACCCTGTTAATACTGATGCAAAATACAGCTACTCCAGCGCTGTTGATGTTATTTACCTTGAATATGATATTTCTTCGTTAATTGCAGACGCATCAGATCAACTACAAAAAAGATTTATTTATATTTGGGGGGTTGGTGGATTATTAGTGATCTTCTTTTGTTGGGCTTTATATTGGTTGTTAGTTCGCCCTATTAAACTACTTACAAAACGCGCTAATAACGTTCTTCAATCTAAATCAGATAAAACCAGAATTAATTGCTTAGTCGAAGAGGTCTATAACTTAGGTGAGTCACTACTTAAAGTTGAAAAGCACCTGCTTGATAACAATCTTAAAGTTTCTAATTCAGAGCAGCGTTGGTTATATTCGGTTGGTGCCAATAATACCGGCATATGGGACTGGAATACTGAAACTAATGGTGTGTTTATGTCTGATCTCTGGAAAGAAATATTAGGCTATAAACCCGAAGAAATAACCAATTGTTACGACTCATGGGAAACACGTTTACACCCTGACGAAAAGAATACCGTGCTTAGAGCGATAGAGAATTGCTTGTCAGGAAAAACGACACATTATGAAAGCGTTCATCAATTGATGAATAAGGCTGGCGAGTTTATTTGGGTGCTCGATAGAGGACAAGTCATTCAATGGGGGGAGCAAGGTAAGCCAATAAGAATGATTGGTTCAATTACTGATGTTACCTTAGAACTTAAAAACCAGAAGATTACAGTAGAAAGACAAAGCCATGTGGGTGTATCGGATATTATCGATCGAGAGGCACTTGCAAATGAACTGTTTGATTTACAGGCATATGCACGTAAGTCAGATCAATATTGCACCATGTTACTTATTAATATGAGTAATATTAAATTAGTCAACGAAGCTGTAGGCGAGCAGCTTGGTGACAGATTACTAATGCAAATTTCAGCTAGATTAGCAGGGGCTTTTTCAGGCAGTTGCTTACTGAGCCGTTTAGGCGATGATGAATTTGTTATTGCAGCAAAAAACTTAGGCAGCAATTTAGAGTATGCTAATAAACGGGCGTTATCGTTAGCAAGCGAAGTTCGTCAAGTTGTTGGTAGAAGCTTTACCTTATCTGGTCAAACAGTATCAGTGTTCACCAAAGTCGGTATGGTGGTATTTGATGGTAAAGAGTCCTTAGAGCCTACTCAGCTATTATCTAGAGCTGATAAAGCCCTTGGTAAAGCGATTGAAAGCCAAACCAATACCTGTGTATTGCATAGCTTGCAACTTGATGGCAGCCATCATGAGCCACAAAAGTTACAACAAGAGTTAAAGAAAGCGATTAAACAGAAGCAGGTGTCTTTGGTATATCAACCTGTTGTTGATATCGAAGGTAATACAGAAAGTGTTGAAGTCTTGATGCGTTGGTATCATCCTGAGTTTGGCTTTATTAGTCCGAAGCAGTTTATCCCCGTCGCTGAGTTATCTAATTCAATTTTTGAATTAGAACTGTGGATGCTTGATGAAGTGTGTCTGTTTATTCAAAGCTTGCAAAGGACTGCAATTACATGTCCATGTTTTTCTATTAATATCTCCTCAAGACACTTCCATCAGGACATGTTTGTTCAAGTGATCCAGGAAAGGATAAAGCAGCATGGTATCGAGCCTAAATTAATCCAATTGGAATTGTCTGAAGATATCTTTTCTATAAACGCAGAAACCGCTAAGAATAAAATTTTAACCTTACAACGTGTAGGTATTCGCATTGCACTAGATGATTTTGGTTCGGGTTTGTGTCCATTACATCGTTTGCACGGGTTACACTTTTCTCAAGTTAAATTTGCCGCAAACTACATTGTTGATATTGCAGTGTCTGAAGAGTCTAGAAATATTTTTACTTCGCTGATAAATCTCACGAACCAACTTAATTACCCAGTCGTCGTTAAGCAAATAGAAGATCGTCAACAACTGACGGCCTTAAGTCAGCTGAAGAGTAATCTATTTCAAGGCTATGTGATTAGCCGTCCGTTATCACAACAAGATATAAAGCACCTACTTGAGTCTGAATTAACATTAAGTGTGGTGTGGAAGGTGCCTTTCAATTAAAGATTAGCCATTAAGGAGTGACTCTGTATCAATACTGATCAAGGAAGGTCACTAATGCTCGTAAAGCTTGATTGCGAGCATCATCTGCTTCAATAAACACTTCATGCTGACAATTGTTGATTCTGCGAATTTGACAGTACTTATTCTCAGCTCTATTTTGCGCCGCATTATCTACAATAGCATCGTCCATAGCCTGTAAAACCAGAATTGGCTTAATGCTAAGTGCTGCTGCTTTTATTGCTCTGTCCGCAGCATCCATCGCTTCTATTAGCCAACGATTGGTTGGTGAACCAAGTTGTACTTCAGGATCTTGTTGAAAAACATCTAAGATCATCTGATATCGATTAGGGCTATTGGTAAGATGATTTTTTTCAAACACTACCGGATGATAATCGGTACCGCCTAAAACATAATTCGGTTGTTTATTTGGCTGCTTATCACTAGAGGTATCCAATAAAGCGGCGAGTGAGCGAATGAAAGCTTTGTTAAATGGCAGCTTTATACCGTACATTGGGGCTGAAAATACCGCAGCATTAAATGTCGCTGGATATTGCTCCATATAGAGAGTGCCAATGGTTCCGCCCATTGAGTGCCCAACAAGATATAAATCGTTATGATCGTTGGGTTTGACTATCTGTTCAATAAAGTCATTTAGGTCATTAATGTAGGTTTGAAACTTATCAATGTGCCCTTGATGAGGGTTGATAGTTGTTCTTGATGATAACCCTTGGCCCCGATGGTCTAAAATGTAAAGGCTGTATCCCTGCTGATAGAGATCAAACATTAACTCTTTATATTTAAGATAGCTTTCTACACGTCCGCTACTGATGACAATGGCTTTATCGTTATCAGGGTGTTGAATGTAAGCATATGCTAAGGAGATACTGTCTTTGGTTAATGTTGATTGAGTGACGGTTTGCCAGAATTGCTGTTGCTCATTATTGTTTAGTTGATGTTCTGACGAAAAAAGCACAATACTCACCTTTATTAGTAACGACCAAATTGAAATCATATATCGAAGATGAGAGCAGTGTAGCAAACTAATTTGTGCAGTTTTAGCGAAAGCGTAATACAAAGATATTTGAATTGAAAATGTTGGCTGAAAACACATTCAGCCAACATTTTTAAACGATTAGTTTATGATTGAGCAGATTTTTGTTCTTGAATAAACTCATCTACTTTTTGTTCGAGAATATCCATCGTGACAGAGCCATTTTCTAATAAAGCATCGTGAAATAGGCGAATATCAAAATTTTCACCAAGTTCTGATTCTGCTTTAGTGCGTAATCGCTTAATCGTTAGCTCACCAATCTTGTATGATAGTGCCTGTCCAGGCCATGAAATGTAGCGATCGATTTCAGTGGTGACATTGTGCATTGATAATGCAGTATTGCTGGCCATGAACTCAATGGCTTTATCTCGACTCCAGCCCTTAGTATGCATGCCTGTATCGACAACCAATCTAGCAGCACGCCACATTTCGTAAGTTAATCGGCCGAAATTACTGTAAGGGTCTTGGTAGAAGCCCGCTTCTAACCCTAAATACTCTGAATATAACCCCCATCCTTCACCGAAAGCTGAAATATAGCTATAGCGTCTAAAGTTGGGTAGGTCGGTCAACTCTTTATTGAGAGAAATTTGTAAATGATGGCCAGGTACAGCTTCATGTAAGGTGAGTGCTTCCATTTCATAAAGTGGGCGTTTATCTAGTGCATAAGTATTTACCCAGTAAAAGCCTGCTTCATCATCTCGATTTGAACCAGAATAACGTCCGGTGGTGTATTTCGGGGCTATTTCAGCTGGAACGGGTTTGATCCCGTAAGGTGTTCTCGGAAGCGTAGCAAAATATTGAGGCAAAATAGCGTCTGCTTTTTTAGCAATATAAGCCGCTTCCTTAAGCAGCTCTTCTGCAGTTTTAGGGTAAAACTGAGGATCTGTGCGTAAGAAATGTAAAAGTTCAGGGAAGGTTCCTTTAAATTCTACATCAGCAATCACTTGCTCCATTTCTGCTCGAATTCTAGCGACCTCTTTTAAACCAAGTTGATGAACCTCATCCGCAGTCATATTAAGCGTGGTGTAGTATTCCACTCTGTTTTGGTAGAAGGCGTCACCATTAGGCATATCTTTTGCGGCAATAGAAGTGCGCGCGTTAGGGATATACTCTTCGGTCATAAAGTCATAAAACTGTTGATAAAGGGGTAGCACTTGTTGTGAAATAACTTGCTTACCTTTGGTTTCAAAGTCGACTTTTTGAGCTTCCGTAAAGTGGTCTGGAAAGTCGGCAAAAGGTTTGTAATAGCCACTGTCTTCAACACTGACAATATAAGCACTGATACTGTCTTCAAATCCATTTAGCGTCACTTTTGCAGGGGTGATACCACTACTCAGCCCTTGTTTTAACCAAAATGTCTGTTGAGCAAAGTATTTCGGCAATGCGGTCATTTTATCTAAGTAGTTCTGATAATCCTCTGCTGTATTCAGTCGAGCATTTGCCATTGAGGCGACATAGGCATGAAAACCACTTTCAGCCGTTATTGGTAAGTAATGATCTTTGTAAGTGTACATATCGACACTGTTTTGCAATTGATATTGCAAAAGCTGAGCGTTAATTTTATCTGTTTTAGATAGTTTGTCTTTGTCCAACTGTTTTAAAGACGACAATAATGCTTTTTGACGTAAGTTTTTTTCAGCTAAGATTTCAGGAGATAAATCTGCAAGCAGCGCAGCTTTTGATTCATCGCCTAATGAGTAGGCCAATTGAGGTGAATAATCTACGTTAACTTGCCATGCATTATCTATAATTGTCTTTAGACTCATATCCTCAACAGTTGCCGCTTTTACTTCTTGCGGTTTATCGACGGTAGTTTCTGCTTTTTTAGTGTCGCCAAGATAATATTGAGCTTTTGACCCTGTGGTCATTTTACAGCCAGTAATAGCGAGCATGATAATCGCAGGCAAAATGAGCTTACGCATGTGAATTCCTTTATCGACAATAATTTACAAGAATAAATTACAAGTTAAATGACTAGCTAACAACATACCAATTCCGCATAAACCACGCTAGCGGAATCAGCGGAAATAATTGTTACTGATTATGCCGTTTAGGCGATAAAAACGTCACCTTTTTGTTGGGGCATGTTAAACTTCGCAGTGCTAGATGTTCATAAAACAAAAAACACATTTAGCTCAGAAAATTAATAGGGGTTAATAATGATCAATACATCCATTCCATTAGTTGATTTACACCGTCATTTAGATGGCAATGTTAGAGTCAAAACCATTTGGGAACTCGGACATCAGCATGGAATTAAGCTGCCAGCAGACTCGTTAGAAGCACTTGCACCTTTTGTGCAAATTCAGGGCAAGGAAAACAGCTTAGTCGCTTTTTTAAAAAAGCTAGATTGGATGGTCGCTGTATTGGCAGACTTGGATGCAGTTAAGCGTGTTGCCTATGAAAACGTAGCAGATGCAGCTATTTCAGGTTTGGATTATGCTGAGTTACGTTTTAGCCCGTATTACATGGCAATGAACCATAACTTACCGATTGAAGGCGTCGTAGAAGCCGTTATTGATGGGGTTAAAGCTGGCATGAAAGAACATGCTGTTAAGGTTAACCTTATCGGGATTATGTCGCGTTCATTTGGGCAGGAGAAATGTCGATTAGAGCTTGAAGGGCTTTTAGCACACCGAGATGCTTTGGTTGGCATGGATTTGGCGGGTGACGAACTAGGTTTCCCTGGCGACTTGTTTAATGATCACTTTAAGCGAGTACGTGATGCTGGCTTACAAATTACCGCTCATGCTGGTGAAGCCGCTGGAAGTGAGAGTATGTGGCAAGCGATTCAAGAGTTAGGTGCAACACGTATTGGTCACGGTGTGAATGCGATACATGATCCTAAAATGATGGAATATCTCGTTAAGCACTCTATTGGAATTGAATCATGCCCAACCAGTAACTTACATACCTCTACAGTTGCTGATTACGCTTCACATCCATTTAATCAGTTTCTAGATGCTGGTGTATTAATTGGTTTAAATACTGATGATCCTGGTGTGAGCAACATTGATATTCAACATGAGTATCGTATCGCTAAATCTGAACTTCACCTGTCAAATGATCAGATTAGCCAAGTGCAGCGCAATGGTGTTGAGATGGCATTTTTGTCTGATAGCGAGCGCAAAGCTTTATACGCTTCAAAATTATAAATGGTCTAATAACACCGTTTTTAAGCAATGAATAAAACAAAAAAACCGCTGAAATTCAGCGGTTTTTTATTGTCGTGAATTTAATATTCAACAATTATTAAATCACACGAGAGAATTGTTGTTGACGTGCCTTTTGACGGTAATACACGTCAAAGCACATACAAATATTACGAATTAACAAGCGACCAGTAGGGCTAATCGTTAGTTTACGATCAGTAATATCAACAAGTTTGTCATCGATGAAGGTTTGTAGAAGTTTTAAATCTTCTGCAAAGTACTCTTCAAAGTTAATATCAAATTGTTGCTCAATCTTAGTCAGATCTAAATCGAAATGACAAATCATTTGCTTAATCACCACACGACGAATTTCATCATCACGATTTAAGCTACAACCTTTCCATAAGGCATGACCTGCTTCATCAATTGACTCATAGTAAGGACGGATGTCTTTTTGGTTTTGTGCGTAGCAATCGCCAATTTGACTGATTGAAGAGACACCTAAACCTAGTAAGTCACACTCTTCCTGGGTGGTATAACCCTGGAAGTTACGATGTAGTTTACCCGCATTTTGTAACTTTGATAGCTCATCATCTGGCTTTGCAAAATGGTCCATACCAATGAATTGGTAACCTGCACCAGTAAGCGACTCAATTGTTTGATGCAACATATCAAGCTTTTGCTGTGGCGAAGCCATATCTTCATCTTTAATTTTACGCTGAGCGGCAAAACGCGATGGTAAATGCGCGTAATTAAAGATTGATAAGCGGTCTGGAGAAAGCTCAATGACACGTTTAATGGTTTCAGCAAACGTTTCTGGCGTTTGATGTGGTAAACCGTAAATTAAATCGGCATTGGTCGATACAAAGCCCATGTCTTTTGCTTTTGCCATTAAGTCAAAAATGAATTGTTCATCTTGCTCACGGTTTACAGCAACTTGTACTTTCTTATTAAAGTCCTGAACACCAATCGAAATACGGTTAAAACCAGCTTCTTTTAAGGTATCAAGCATGGTTAGCTCGATTTCACGCGGATCAACCTCAATCGAGAATTCACCTTCATCAGCAAAGTTAAAGTGATTTTTGATTAATGAAGATAAGGTGAGAATTTGTTCTGGGTTTAAGAATGTCGGTGTACCGCCACCCCAATGCATTTGAGTCACTGTGTAGTTTTTGAATAGAGGAGCACGTTTTACAATTTCGCTCGCAAGGTATTCGATGTACTGATCAGCTTTATGAGCATGACGAGTAATGACTTTATTACATCCACAGTAATAACAAAGCTTGGCGCAGAAAGGAATGTGAATATATAAAGACAGCTTGTCGCTTTTACTGGTTTCAATTGCAGAGAGTAGGTTTTGCTCAGTGAAACTATCGTCAAACTCTAGCGCCGTAGGGTACGACGTATAGCGTGGACCACTGTAGTTATATTTTTCGATCATTGACTGATCCCAACTTATTTGTGTGGGCTGCTTCAAGGCACGTTCTCCGAGTAAATTAGCAATAGACGAAGTATGCAGCGATCTTAGACAAAAAACCTTGAACTACGTTGTAAATTTGAAATTTGATGATGCTAGAAAGACGGTATTTAGTCTGAAATCTGTGAAGTTTTGTGAAATTGTGGGATGGCTCACAGCTTAGAAAGAAAGGTTAGGGCAGCAAATGGCCTGGTTATTAACGTGTTGATAATAATCAAGGCCATCTTAAATGCTGATTACTGTGTCTTAGTGAATGAAATGGAACTGGGTAATTTTCTGTGCATCCTCAGTTAACCCTTGTTCTAGCTTAGCTTCTGATTTCATACGCGCTAAATCTAACTTCATTCGTTGTTGTTTCTCGAGTGACTTGCGGGCTTCTTTTATTGGATGGGCTTTAATGCAGTCATAATGCTCAAAGATATGTGGGAACTCTACTGCCATCTGTTCAGACATTGATAAAGCTTCAAATAGCTTAGCAATGCGCATGACTCCTTCAGAAGGTTCACATCGCTCCTCTAGCATTGCTGCAGCGATGTATTTTATGTCATCTAATACTTGCTGCTTTTTCGCTTTTGCTTCATCTAAGCGTTGCTGCTTAGCTTCAACAGCGTCTTGCTGTTGTTTCTTGACCTTTAATAGCAAATAACCGGCATAAGACGCTAACAGCACAATAACGATGATGGCGAGGGCAATAACAAGGCTAGACACAATTAATCCTTAATCAAGGTAGATAAGTAACAGATAGAAAAATGGCATACCCAATGAGTATGCCATTTTTTAATGATTTAAGACTGGTAGTCTTTTAATACATCAGCACCACTTTCGAAGCGCTCGTATAAATCATCATCAGAAGCAGGTTTTTTGCTAGTATTTGCTGTTTGAGCTGGAAGTTCTTCAGCATCTGAGATACCAAGTTTTTCCATTAATGCTTCCATTTTAGCAAGCTGGCTATCTAACCATTTTTGGTCATCAGCAGACAGGTCTTTACCTTCTTCTAATAAGTCTAATAAATTATTGAATCTTGGGTCATCCTCAATTTTCAATAATTTCTGCTCATCAGTCAGTTTAGGCTGCTTAACTTTAGCAACTGGCGCCGTTGTCTCTACTGCTTTAACCATCAATGGCACAGGTTTCTTGCTGCCATGACGAGGGTCATTACTTTTACTGGTCGTTACATGCGGTGATTGTTGCTCAATCAAGGCCTCGTTGTGACGACTGCCAGACTTATGACCGTTATCTTTCTTTCTGCTGCCAGTGACTTTACGATCAGCCTTTTTGACTCTTGGTGCTTGTGTAGGGCCGTTTTCGCCGCCCTTGCGCGATTTTTTACTACGAGCCATCAGTGATCTCATGTGGTTGTAAAAAGTTGGCTAGATAGATAATCATCCACCTTGCACTAAATCAGGATGCGCTTTATATCAGACTTTGATGTTTTTTGCATCAATACGAGCTCTTTTGCTGCAAATAATAGCTTAAATTCGCTGTTTTGTGCTAAATACTCAAAAGTTTGTTGCTGGTAAAAGCTTACGTGAGTGGGGTTGTTTTTAAAGTGCCACTTAGAAAAATGAGCTAAGTCAGTGAGTAATGAAGTGCTGATTGCTAACCAGCCGCCATTTTTTAATAAATTAGTGATCAATGACCACTCTTTGAGCGGTTGCTGAAAATGTTCCAGTACCCGATAGCAACAAATGAAGTCATATTGCTGATTAAAGATTTGTTGATCGGATTTGATAAAAGGATCGTATTGGTTAAGACGATGGCCAGCGAGTTCGATTATATTAAGACTTGCTTGGTCTAAGACTCGGCCAAAATTAAGTCCTGTTAATGGACCTTCTTGCTGTGCACTAATTTGACCAAGTAAAGGTTGGATAAACTGCACCAGTTGTTTTTGCTTAGCGGCTTTATTCGCACGGCCATAGCGCTGTAATTGTGCTGCTGGCATTAAATGTGATTGGGGGTTTGCGAAAACCAGTTGGCATTGAGGACAGCTGTAGAAGGCTCTTTTTTTATCTTGGATAAAAAACTCAGCAGTATGACTGCACAACGGGCATTTAATCATTGAAGTCAGATATGATCCAAACAAAGGCGAAGATTATCAATCAATAACAGATTTCTTGAAAAGAAGAAATAAAAAAAGGTGGCAGTAAACTGCCACCTTGCAAAATAGTGTTTATCACACCAAATTTTTATTCCAAGTATCCATACTTGCTATGTGACTATCCCGGTCAATATCCATCTTATTTTTAGAGCTTTCCGTGCATTTTTTATTGTTATCGGTCATCAATGACCCTTTTTCTTAATCCTGTTGCCGTCCTGACCACAGCTTCCGTAGATGGTCTTCAATGACTCATCAATTTCCTAGTTGTCTTCAATGACATTAGTAAACAATCCATGTTTAAAAGTACCTTCCAGTGATAACAAGCCTCCGCAAGTGCATCCTAAGCAATTAGCTTCCTATGCCGCTACTTTAATCCTTAAAGTAGTGTCCTTATGGGGTTTTATCTCTGTTGCGTAAGGGAGTGCTATTTAAGCGAGTCGACCAATTGGTCTGTTCCTTACAAATTCTATATGACCTGGATTTCAAGCTGAAATCACGACTCTTATTATTATTAGCGAGTGGTCTTATTTATATTATTGTTATTTATTAATTTTATTCTTATATCTTAAATGTAAACGTATCCGAAATCTGTAAGATGGAATTAATATTTTTGTTCTTACAGCTGGGTTCATCTCGGTACGGGGCTATTTAACCCTAAATACGTGATCTCTGTCAAGCATGAATGTTATTAAGTTTACGTAAACGTCAACTTAGGGTTGTAAAAAAGGGTGAATAATCACCCTTTTAGCTTCATTTAAATATGAAGAAAAAATTACTTAAGACTTGAAATATATTGAGATAATACTTCAATATCACTGTCAGATAACTTTTTAGAAACATCTTGCATCATGCCATTCAGGTCGTTGTTACGATTTGTATCACGGAACTTAGTTAACTGAATTTTGATGTAATCAGCATGCTGGCCACCAATAGCTGGGAAGCCGGCAAGTTCGCCGCCTTTGCCATCTGGTCCATGACATGCCATACATGAAGTGATACCGCGAGCCATGTCGCCGCCTTTATAAAGGGCTTCACCTTCAGCTGGTACATTGGCTACATCAGCAACTGATTGTGTTTGACTTGCATAATATGCAGAAACATCTTTAATATCTTGTTCAGATAACGCTATTGACATACCAGTCATGGTAGGATCATTACGACCTTCTTTGCCGCCGCTTTTAGCTGCCGCTTGGAAATCATGTAATTGTTTTTCTAGATAAGATGCGTGCTGTCCGGCCAATTTAGGCCAAATAGGGGCAATGCTGTTACCGTCAACACCGTGACAGGCAGAACACATAACTGATTTAGTTTTACCCGCTTCCACATCACCTTCAGCGATTGCAGGCGTTGATATAGCGGCAAATACAGACAGCGCAAGAGCTAACTTTTTCATGGCGTTCCAACTTCTTGTTTAATTTATTGTCCTGAGCTTACTAGGAAGACCCGCAAGCGTGGTAAAATCTACAAACTGTGATCAGGCTAATATTTTACACGAAAATGTGGAAAAGTAAGCAAATCTTACATAATTAAGGTATTACCCCAAATTTATTGGAGCAAATCGTGTCAGAAACGCGTATAGATTTTCGAAAAACCAAGTTTTTAATTAGTGCGCCAGACATTGCGCATCTTGATCAGTATCTTCCTGGTGATACCGGTGTAGAAATTGCGTTTGCTGGGCGATCCAATGCGGGTAAGTCTAGTGCTCTAAACGCTTTGACCGAGCAAAAAGGCTTGGCAAGAACCAGTAAAACCCCTGGTCGTACTCAACTTATCAATGTATTTGAATTAGATGAAAACCGTCGACTCGTCGATTTACCAGGTTATGGTTTTGCAAAAGTGCCATTGGCATTAAAGAACAAATGGCAAAAAGCCCTTGGTGAATATTTGCAAGAACGCACCTGTTTAAGCGGTGTAGTTGTGTTAATGGATATTCGTCATCCCCTAAAAGATTTAGATCTGCAAATGATTGAATGGGCAGTGTTAAGTGAAATACCAGTATTAGCCTTGCTGACTAAATCAGATAAGCTCGCACAAAACGTTAAAATGAAAACGGTTAACGCTGTGCGTAAAGAGTTGGCTGAGTTTGGTGACTGGGTCAAAGTAGAGCCGTTTTCATCCTTAAAAGGAACCGGTAAACCAAAAGTGTTGGGCATTCTTAACGAGTGGTGCAACCCAAGTTGGCTAACTGAAGCTGAGAAGCAAGCTGAACAAGATTCGGAATAAGAAACGATAGGCCTGCAGTCTTTTATTAACAAAAACCGTTGAGTTTATATAAATAAACTTAGCGGTTTTTTTTGTGCTCAAGCTTTGTGCATTAGAGGTTTTAGTGGGAGAGTGTAGCGTTTAAACAAAAAAAAACCGACGACATATTGTCACCGGTTATAAAAAATTAGCTCTTTTGGGGAGAAGCTAAATTCAACAAGACTCAAGTGTCACCTACTCATCGATGACGCTCAATAACAATATGATAATCGTTTTTTAATCTTTTTTAAAGTATTTACTCTAAATTAAATTTTTGGCAAAAAAAAGCTCCAGCATATTAAGATGCTGGAGCGCCATAATTCGGCTTGTCACTATTTCTAGTGAAATAAAAAGGTCTGAAAGATGGAACATCTTAACCTCTGTACCCTACGCAGAGAATAATACTTCATTAGCCTTAAAATGAAAAACTGTATTTTGTAAAAATGAACAATAATGTGAAGTTTGCCACATTTGAAGGTGTATTTTTCACCTTGTTGGTGTTTTTTCGGCCTAAAAACAACAATCCCATAGTTGCAAAACTACGGGATTGTTTATTTCTTAAAATGAAACAGCTTATTTTCCTGCTTAAAGGCAGGATCAAATGGGCATATTAATGAGCTTCATCCCAGTTATCACCAAGACCTGCTTCTGCTAATAGGGTGACATCTAAAGTGGCCGCTTGTGCCATCAATTCGCACACTTTTGCTTTAAGTGACTCAGCTTGCGCTTCTTCGACTTCAAAAACCAATTCATCGTGCACCTGCATCATCATAGTGATTTCACCATGGGTGTCATTCTTGATCCATTGATCAATATTAATCATGGCTTTTTTGATGATGTCTGCAGCCGTACCTTGCATTGGTGCGTTAATCGCTGCTCGTTCAGCAGCTTGGCGGCGCATAGCATTTCTATCCTTAATATCAGGAAGGTATAAACGTCTGCCATAGTGTGTTTCTACGTAACCAACTTCAGCCGCTAATGCACGGGTGTCTTCCATATATTTAAGGACACCAGGGTAACGGGCAAAATAAGTATCGATATAAGTTTGTGCTTCCTTACGCGGGATATCTAATTGCTTTGCTAAACCAAAGGCTGACATACCGTAAATCAAACCAAAGTTAACCGCTTTGGCACGGCGTCTTTGCTCGGTGGTCACTTCTTCAAAGTGAACACCAAATACCTCAGCTGCTGTGGCTTTATGAATATCTTTATTCTCGGCAAAGGCGGTTAATAACCCTTCGTCTTGTGAAAGGTGCGCCATAATGCGCAGCTCGATTTGAGAATAATCGGCAGCTAACACTTTACGACCTTCAGGGGCGATAAAGGCTTGTCTAATGCGGCGACCTTCTTCAGTTCGAATTGGGATGTTTTGCAAATTTGGCTCGCTTGATGATAAACGCCCCGTGGCCGCATTCGCTTGGTGATAACTGGTATGCACACGACCCGTTTCTGAGTTCACCATTAACGGTAGCTTGTCAGTATAAGTGCTTTTAAGTTTAGACAGGCTTCTGTGCTGTAAAATCAGCTTTGGTAGTGGGTAGTCTAATGCAAGCTCAATGAGTACATCTTCAGCAGTTGACGGTGCACCTTTTGGGGTTTTTTTGATGATCGGGTATCCGAGTTTTTCAAAAAACAAAGCTTGTAACTGCTTAGGAGAGCTTAAGTTAAACTTCTCGCCAGCAATGTCATAGGCTTTGGTTTCAAGCTCATCAATCTTCTGTGCCAATTCATCACTTTGCTGACTTAGTAGCATGCTATCAATTAACACACCTTGACGTTCGATATCTGACAAGACTTGAATAAGCGGTAATTCAAGCTCATTAAATACAGATGTAAGAGAAGGTTCTTTTTCTACTCTTGGCCATAGGTGCTCATGTAATCGAAGGGTGATGTCAGCATCTTCAGCAGCATAAGGGCTGGCCGTGTCTAAATCGATTTGATTAAAGGTGAGTTGTTTAGCCCCTTTACCTGCGATTTCTTCAAAACTGATATTTTTGTGGCCTAAATATTTAAGTGCCAAACCATCCATATCATGACGAGATGCTACTGAGTTAAATACGTATGATTCGAGCATCGTATCAAAACGGACACCTTTAAGTGAAACGCCTGCATTAGCAAAGATGCTGATGTCATACTTAAGGTTTTGACCCACTTTTTTGATGCTATCACTTTCTAATATAGGTCTTAATTGTTCTAGAGCGTATTCAACAGGGAGTTGTTCTGGTGCATCTAAATAATCATGGGTTAATGGCAGGTATGCGGCTTTTCCGATTTCGACAGCGAAAGAGATACCGACGAGCTTCGCTTCCATATAATTTAGGCTGGTGGTTTCAGTGTCTACAGCAATTAAGTCCGCTTTAGATAATCTAGCAACCCATTTAGCTAAGTCGGCTTCAGTAAGAATCGTTTCGTATTCTGCTTCAATTGTTGGAGCGGCTGGTGGAGTGTCTTCAGTTGTTGTGCTTGAATTAGCAGCTGAAAAGCCTGATTTATTATCTAATACTTCGGCTAACCAACGTTTGAACTCCATTTCGCCAAATAATTTAACCAGCTCATCACGGTTTTGCGGCTTAATTTCTAATGGTGCCCAGTCATCATCCCATTCCACATCTGTTTTGATTGTGGCGAGATCGTATGAGAGTTGCAGCATCTCTTTATTGTCTTCAATCTTTTTAGGCATGGTTTTAGAACCACGGAAAGTCACATCTAAAACGCTTTCAGGATTTGCGATAAGCTTATCGACTCCACCTACACCCGTTAGCATTGCTAATGCCGTTTTTTCACCAACGCCAGGTAAGCCCGGAATGTTATCGGCTTTATCACCCATCATGGCAAGCAGGTCAATAATGAGTTCTGGTCCGACACCAAACTTTTCAGTGACTTCATCTGGTCCCATTATGGTATCTGTCATGGTGTTAATTAAGGTGACATGTTCATCAACAAGTTGAGCCATATCTTTATCACCGGTGCTGATAAGTGTCGCTCGACCTTCTTTACTGGCCTTAAGCGCAATAGTACCAATGACATCATCAGCTTCAACGCCTGGAATACAGATCAATGGTAAACCTAAGGCGTGAATGATGGCATGCAAAGGTTCAATTTGACTGCGTAAGTCGTCAGGCATTGGTGGGCGCTGAGCTTTATATTCGCTATACATGTCATTACGAAATGTTTTGCCCTTTGCATCGAATATAACTGCAATATGACTTGGGTTATATCGGCTCATTAAGCTACGAAGCATGTTGACTACACCGTAAACAGCACCAGTTGCTTCGCCTTTAGAATTAGTCAAATGTGGTGGTGCATAAAATGCGCGATAAAGATAAGAAGAACCATCCACAAGGACGAGTGGGTTATTGGGGATTGTTGGCATAGTCTATTTTCATGTTCAGTATTCTGAGATGGCCTTAGAATGCCACATACAAGGATTTTCGGCCACGGGAAATTAACCCTCAGCCTGTGGATAAGTCTGTGAGTGAATTAATTTATCATCTAAGGTGGTTTTAATTACGACTGGGAATAAAACTCTTAACTTTATGATTTTTTACGTTTTTTAATATTTTTGTGAGTTAAATTGTAGTTTTAAAAAATATTCCGAATATGTGGACTTTTTTAATATTCTTATTGATTTACTCGATTATTTGGTACAGTTTTTAAACCGTGAAACAAATTCGAGAAACTAAGTTAGCATGTTTTTTAATCAGATCAATAGATTTGTTTAAAAAAAGTTAAATTAATCGCTATTCAAAGGATCAGAAATGAAAAATATTGCAGTACTACTCAGTGGGTGCGGTGTTTATGATGGCGCAGAAATCCATGAATCGGTATTAACGCTATTGGCTTTATCTAAAGCAGGTGTGAACTATCAATGTTTTGCACCTGATATTGAACAAATGCACGTCGTAAATCATTTAAATGGGGAAGTTAGCGCTGAAGAAACGCGCAATGTACTTCAGGAATCTGCCCGATTAGCTCGTGGTGAAGTGAGTAATATTACCGAGCTTAATATTAGCGAATTTGACGCACTTATTGTACCTGGTGGTTTTGGGGCAGCTAAAAACCTATGTGATTTTGCCGTTGCTGGTAGCGCTAGCAAATTGCATCCTGAGGTTGAATCCTTTATTCAAGAATTTGCCTTAGCTAAAAAGCCGATGGGTTTTATGTGTATTGCACCAGTAATGATGCCAGCTATTTTTAAAAGTGGCGTTAAAGGCACCATTGGTAATGATTCTGGTACTGCGCAAGCCTATACCGAAATGGGTGGGCAGCATGTTGATGCAACAGTGGAAGATATTGTGGTTGATATGGATAATCTTGTTGTTTCAACACCGGCCTATATGTTGGCGAATTCTATTGTTGAAGCAAATATAGGAATAGAAAAGTTAGTGGATCAGGTTTTAAAGATGACATAGTCAGCTTAGTAGCAATTTGGTATAAACATAAACCGCTTCAAGCACCAAACTTCAGATAAATACTGATAAATATTTATCTGAAGTCAGGTTAACTCAATTATTCATAAGCAAGGAAGCAATATGAAACGAACTATTCAAAACTCCTCAACGACGATGGCTTTTATCTCAGGGGCAACCTTTGGAGCGCTGATATTTTGGGTTGCTTATTTTATTGTTTAACAGCGCTTTAGTGGTATTCAAGATAGCGATAATTTAGTCGTTATCTGGATCGTTTACGACTATCAAATGCCCCTTGAGCTAATCCCACAAGCAAGCCACCAATATGAGCTCCGTTCGCTATAGGCATGCCGAGTAGATCGGTAAAACCAAGTACTAACCAAATCAACATAAATGTCATGTAGCTATTTGGAATGCCGATGCCAGACTCTGGTGCACGTTGGCCCATAATCCAGGTGTAACCAACCACGGCGTATACTACGCCTGATAAACCACCGAAGTTTGGCCCCGTCATCATGTACTGGACTAAGCTGGGCAGACTGCCTGCTACAAGTAATAGAATCATCAATGGCCGAGTGCCGAGTTTGGTTTCAATTTTACCGCCTAAATACCACCACCAGAGTAAATTGAAGAGAAGATGCATCGCTGAGAAATGCATCAAGCTCGGGGTAAATACGCGCCATACTTGGCTAAAGTCACTGTTTGGTACCGCACTAAAAAATGATAATTGGCTGAAAACTTGATTAGCAAAACCAAGGTTCATTGCAGCAAAAACGGCAACACATACAAAAAAGGTAACTAAAGTGAGTGGTCCTGCTCCAGTAATGAACTGTTGAATCAGCCCTAAGGAAGAGGAACCGTAATCTAGTTTGGTTTGAGTGGAACCATTATCCCACGAGGCTTCTAAATACTTTTTCTGATATGGATTTTGTTTAAACTGTTCAAATTCATAGCGAGCTTGCTCAGCTTTATCTTGTTGATAAACGACCAATGCTACACCATGCTCATTTACGATAGGCACGCACTCAATATCTAGACCTTTTAAGTAGTCGATAAAGGCTTGTGCTGCTCTTGCGTGGGGGAGTTGGCCGATTTCAATCATGCGTGCGCTTCACTCCAAGCGGTAAAACCGCCATCAAGACTATAAACGTCATCAAAGCCTTGTTCGATAAGATACCCAGCCGCGCCTTGACTACTAATACCGTGATAACACACCACGACAAGGGGTTTATCCATATCTGCATCAGCAATAACGTTGGCAATGTTTTCATTGGTGAGATGAATAGAAGTCTCAATATGACCAGCAGCATAACTGGCCGCATCACGAATATCGACGATTTGGATATCATCAGATTCTGCTGTCATATGGATAAGTTCGTTAATTGAAAGGTGCTTGAAAGTGCTCATGCTATACCGCTGCTGTTTGAAATGAGATTAAGAAGATAACTGAAGTATCTAATAAGGGGCTGTATAGATACAACCCCTTTATTATTGCGGCAATTTATAATCGGGAATTAATCCCAGTTTAAAATCACTTTTCCTGATTGGCCCGAACGCATAGCATCAAAGCCTTGTTGGAAGTCATCAATTGCGAAATGATGAGTGATAATTGGCGATAAATCTAAACCAGATTGAATAAGGCTGGCCATTTTGTACCAAGTTTCAAACATTTCTCGGCCATAAATACCTTTAAGGATAAGTCCTTTAAAGATAACTTTACTCCAATCAATAGCCATTTCACCACCAGGAATACCCAGCATGGCAATTTTGCCGCCGTGATTCATGGTATCGAGCATTGAATGAAACGCTGATGGCACACCAGACATTTCTAGGCCAACATCAAAGCCTTCTGTCATGCCCAAATCATTCATGACATCTTTAAGATCTTCTTTGGCAACGTTAACTGCGCGAGTCGCACCCATTTTGCGGGCTAAATCGAGGCGATATTCATTCACATCAGTAATGACCACATGGCGTGCGCCAACGTGCTTACATACTGCAGCCGCCATAATGCCGATAGGACCAGCACCAGTAATTAATACATCTTCACCAACAACATCAAATGATAGTGCTGTGTGTACTGCATTACCAAATGGGTCAAATACAGACGCTAAATCATCAGAGATATCATCAGGAATTTTGAATGCATTAAATGCAGGGATAACCAAGTATTCAGCAAAGGCGCCATCACGGTTTACACCGACACCAGAGGTGTTACGGCATAAATGAGTACGGCCGCCACGACAGTTACGGCAATGACCACAAGTAATATGGCCTTCACCTGAAACACGGTCGCCAACAGTAAAACCGCGGACCTCTTGGCCCATATTAACCACTTCACCGACATATTCGTGGCCAACAACCATAGGTACAGGAATGGTGTTTTGTGACCATTCATCCCAGTTGTAGATATGAACATCAGTGCCACAAATGGCGGTTTTGCGGATTTTAATCAATAGGTCGTTATGACCCATTTCTGGCTTAGGTGCATCCACCATCCAGATGCCTTCTTCAGGCTTTAATTTGCTTAATGCTTTCATCATATCGACCTTAAATTATGCCCATCTCTTTACCAATACGGGTAAAGGCTTCAATCGCTTTATCGATTTGAGGACGAGTATGCGCCGCAGACATCTGCGTACGGATACGGGCTTGTCCTTTTGGTACTACAGGGAATGAGAAGCCAACAACATAGATGTTTTCAGCTAACAGACGGTTTGAGAAGTCACCGGCTAATTTAGCATCACCAATCATCACAGGGATAATGGCATGATCTGCACCTGCTAAAGTAAAGCCAGCTTTAGTCATTTCTTCACGGAAGTAACGGCTATTTTCCCATACGGCTTCACGTAATGCGTGGCCTGTTTTTAGCATTTCCAATACATGAATTGATGCACTGACAATAGAAGGAGCGAGTGAATTAGAGAATAAGTATGGGCGCGAGCGTTGACGTAACCAATCAATGACTTCTTTTTTACCAGAAGTGAAACCACCCGAAGCACCACCTAATGCTTTACCTAACGTACCGGTAATAATGTCTACACGGTCCATTACTTCGCAGAATTCATGGGTACCACGGCCGTTGTCACCGACAAAACCAACAGCGTGCGAATCATCAACCATCACAAGCGCGCCATATTTATCGGCTAAGTCACAAACGCCTTGTAAGTTAGCAATGACACCGTCCATTGAGAACACGCCATCTGTAGCAATCAGGATATCTCTTGCTCCAGCTTCTTTTGCTGCTTTTAACTGTGTTTCAAGATCGCTCATGTCATTGTTGGCATAGCGGAAGCGCTTAGCTTTACATAAACGCACGCCATCAATAATGGATGCATGGTTCAATGAATCCGACACAATCGCATCTTCAGGGCCCAGCAAGGTTTCAAACAGACCAGCGTTGGCATCAAAACAAGAAGAATACAAAATAGTATCTTCCATGCCTAAAAAGTCACTGAGGCTATTTTCTAGTTGCTTGTGGATATTTTGGGTACCACAGATGAAACGAACTGACGCCATACCGAATCCATGGCTGCTTAATCCGTTTTTCGCTGCATTAATTAATTCAGGGTGATTCGCAAGACCTAAATAGTTGTTGGCGCAGAAGTTAATGACTTCTTCACTATTTACGTTAATGGCTGTTTGTTGGGCGGAAGTGATGACACGTTCACTCTTATATAAGCCTTCAGCTTTAACATCGACAAGTTGTTGATTTATACGGTCGTAAAATGAGGTAGAGGCCACCTGATTTCTCCTAAATATAGTTTTAATATGGAAATCGCTTGGCGGCATTCTAACCTTAATTTTCGTGGCTCTACAGTGTTTTTTTTAACCTGAATAGCAACATAAAAATGATTAGGGCTAGAGCTGTTTTCACATTAGATATACTAATCAGTAACAAGCTATAGCTAAGTGCTGATTAATGAATGACTTAATATGTTAACAAAATGGAAGGCCGCCTTTTATGACTCTATTTTAGTCGTAAAAAGGCGGTTTGTATGTGCTGGTGGATAAGTGGCATTTTCAGGCTTTACGCAGCGGCGTCACGCTCTTGCGAAGCAACATCTAAATAGTGTTGTTCAAGGCGGGTAAAGGTTGCCTCTGAGCCAGGTGTAGAATACGCCTTGAATATCATCAATACCCGTAGCAAGCCTTCATAAAGGGTTGCTTTAGTGATGGTTGACGTGCTTGATTGAGTGAGTTGGTAGCTAATCCAAAAGCTCACCATCATTTTAATTGTGTCAGCTAATGCTGTGACTTTTTCGTCTTCAATTTCAAGGAAACCATCACTGATTAATTTTCTTAATACATTGCTTGAGCGACTCAGCACTTGTTCTTGCGCAGTTAGGTAGCGGGCTTTTAATGCTTCGTCACGGCTTAAGATATCGGCGAGGTTGGCGTACATGAATCGAAATTGCCACAGGGTATAAAACATGGCATCGAAGTAACCCATTAGTAACTCAATATCAACCGTTGTGTCTTCGTAAGGCTTAAAACCAGACTCGAGGTGACTTTCGTATAAGGCAAAAATTGAGTTAATAATGTCTTCTTTATTTCGAAAATGATAATAAAGATTACCTGGGCTGATATTGAGGTGCGCTGCAATATGATTGGTGGTGATATTACGTTCACCATGTTCGTTAAAGAGTTCAAGACTGGCAAAAACTATTTTATCGCGGGTTTTCATATCGATTCCAATTATCATTGCTAAATACAGGAGTCTTGATGACTCAATACGACGCTTAGCGCATATCCTTATGAATGTTATACCAAACGACATCAATATCTGGTCAGTTCAGATGCTGGCAAGCTTTCATATCGAGGGTTGCTTAACACCATCCAACAATATCTCTGCAAGTCTCTATAGCCTAGTCTGAGCCTGACTTTTTTATGCTTATCCAACCTAGCTCACTGAGTTGAGTTCATGTTGAATGATCACATATTTATGTGGTTTAGGTTTATGTTAACATTGTGTTTATCTGACAAGCAAAATTGATTAAGCACTCTTTCATGACTCGTGGCCTATATTCTGTATTACTGTATCTTCTTTCACCTCTTGTGGTGTTGTATTTGGGCTTTCGTAGTATTAAAAGTCCTGATTATCGCAAACGTTGGGGCGAACGATTTGGGCTAACTCGATTATCTCAAGCCGATGTGTTGATCCATAGTGTGTCTATGGGGGAAACATTAGCGGCAATTCCACTGATAAAAAAACTTATGGCCGCTCACCCAGAGTTAAACTTCATTATTACTACCACTAGCCCGACAGGTTCAGCTGAAGTAGTAAAAGCATTTTCTGACCATTTAAATGGGCGAGTTCAACATTGCTATTTACCCTTTGATATCAGTGTTTGCGTAAAACGCTTTTTGCGTCAAGTACAGCCTAAGCTATGTATTATTATGGAAACAGAGCTTTGGCCAAACTTGGTATATTTTGCTAAACAGCAACAAGCTAAGATTGTTATAGCAAATGCACGTTTATCGGCAAAGTCGGCAGCTAAATACTTAAAACAAGCAGGCTTAAGTCAGCCGATGCTAGCGTCACTTGATGCCATTGCGGTTCAAACACAACGAGAATGCGAGCGCTTTGAGTCTTTAGGCATGAAACCTGAAAAAATTACCGTTTGTGGCAGCCTGAAGTTTGATTTACACATTGACGACAGTAAGCACCTACAAGCGAAAGCATTACGCTCTGAATGGCAAAGAAATGACGTGCCAGTATGGGTTGCAGGTAGTGTACATCCTGGTGAGTTTGAAATTATGCTCAAAGCACATCAGCAAGTGTTAGCTAAATATCCCAACGCCTTATTGATTATGGCGCCAAGACACCCTGAGCAGTTCAATGTTGCTGCAGTGACGACGACACAGCAAGGACTAACTCTTTCAAGACGAAGTATGAACCAAGCCGTTACTGAAGGTGTGCAAGTATTACTTGGCGATACCATGGGAGAGTTGCTGATGCTCTACGGCTGCGCTGACTTTGCATTTATTGGTGGTACGCTCATTGAAAATGGCGGTCATAACCCGCTTGAGCCAGCAGCGATGGGGTTACCAGTTAGTGTTGGCCCGCATCATTGGGATTTTGCAGAAATTACACAATTATTAGTCAATGCTGGTGGGTTAGAAGTGATCACAGATGCGGATAGCTTAGCCAAACATATTTTAGGCTTATTAGAAGATCCGCAGCGCTATGAACTTGCTGCAAAAGCGAGTTTGCAAGTGGTGTCACAAAATCGCGGAGCATTAGATAAGCAAGTCAATGTCATTGAAAACCAACTGAGCTGAATGATTCACGTAATAGCGGGCAATAATACTTAAGTAGCAACAGCTATAATTGCATCCAAAGCCATTAAAGAGGGAATGGATTAATTAAGAGTTATTGATAATTTGCTGATAGCCCGCGAGTAGGCTTTGCCAATTATTGTCACTAAAGTTAAGACTGGCAAGCTTAGTTTTTTCTTTATTAAATGAACGTAATAAACGACTTATATTTGCTTGCTGCCATTTTGTATTAGGGGGTTTTAGTTCGCCTCGGTCAAAGTCGATAAGATAAAACTGATCATCAGCAAATAAGATATTTTTAGCATTTAAATCGGCATGATACACACCCCGAGCATGAAATTTTGCAATGGTTTGCCCAAGTCGCTGCCATTGCTCATCCGTTAATGTGGATTTTGACAAGAGTGCGACTAAGTCATCAGCACCTTTGACTAGCTCAATAAATAAGTCTGCTCGATACCAAATACCAAAACGCTCAACATTGGCAGCAATCGGTCTTGGGACTGGGAACCCTTCTTGAAAAAGCGTCTCTAAAATGGCTAATTCAGCAATCGCTCGAGTACGCTTCATACCTGTAAATATATAGGCATCTTTGCTGAATTTTTCTATTAAGCCGCCACGCCAATAATGGCGTAAAACCCATTGTTGAGTTTGGTATTCAACAAACCAAGTTGTATAACGGCCTTTTGATTGGCCAATTATCGCATCATTGGGCTGCCAATATTCTGGACGAAAATGGTCAGGAGTTAGTGTTTGAGCAATTTCATCGCACCAAGCGATAACACCATTGTTTGTTGATTTTATTTGCATAAGTGGATTACAAAGCTTTGATTTGTCGGTGGCTATAAAGCGTATTCTACATTAAGATCGAACTCTTGTACTTACTCAGGTTAAATGCACTCATGAAAGCAGACTTTGCATCTATGAAATCCTTATGTTTACTACGTTTGTCGGCAATTGGTGACGTGTGCCATGCTGTGGCGATGGTGCAAGCGATTCAGAAGCAATATCCTCATCTGCAGATCACTTGGGTGATTGGTAAGATTGAATATCAACTGCTTAAGCATTTGCCAGGCGTCACGTTTGTCATTTTTGATAAGTCGCAGGGCTGGCGTAGTTACCCTAAGTTACGTAAAGATTTAGCCGCTCAGAAATTTGATGTGTTATTGCACATGCAAGTCGCACTCAGAGCAACAATCGCATCGCTAATGATCTCTGCAAAGGTTAGGGTTGGTTTCGATAAAGCTCGCGCTAAAGAAGGCCAATGGTTAGTGACAAATCACGCAGTTGAGCCATTAGCAACACCTCATGTGTTAGATGGTTTTATGGGGTTTGCTAAAGCTATTGGCGTTAATGACTTAACTCCACGCTGGAATATCCCTGTCACTGAAGCGGATAGTGCATTTGCGAATGAAGTGATTAAGCCTGGCGAAAAAGTGTTAATTGTATGCCCAGCTGCAAGCAAGGCCGAACGTAACTGGTTACCAGAAAGATATGCTGCAGTGGCAGATTACGCTGTATCACAAGGATATCGTGTACTAATTTGTGGTGGACCGAGCCAACTGGAAGTTGAACTAGCGAGTGCTATTACTGGTTTTGCTACTCAGTCAATTGAGAATATGGTGACTAAAACCTCTTTAACACAGCTATTATCAGTATTGAAAAATGCAGCAGTAGTCATTGCGCCCGATACAGGTCCAGCGCATATGGCAGTTACACAAGGGACGCCTGTCATTGGCTTATATGCGCATTCAAACCCAGGTAGAACCGGCCCTTATTTGTCACAGGAGCATGTGGTTAGTGTTTATGACTCAGTGATTGTGCAGCAGTTTCCCAATCAAGTTATTCCATGGGGAAAGCGTGCTAAAGGGAAGGAGTTAATGGCCTTGATTGAGATTGAAGATGTTATCGCTGCATTTGATGACGTGATAAAAAAATAGCCCGCGATTGCGGGCTATTGTTAATATTTGTGCTGTGGATGGAAGAGACCAAATACGGCACTTAATAATGGAATAGGTAATTTAGTTTTACGTTGTTGCTTCAACATATACCAATGCCATGCTTGCTTTTTGTAGTCTAATATTTGAGCGTCTGATAGTTGGTCTTTAAAAATGTCACAATAATCAATAATGAACTTTAAATCGCGCATAGGGACTTTTTCTCTGTACCCTCGACCTGCATAATGAATAAAGCTTGCTGATTGATAATCTTCTAGTCCTAAAAGAGGCATGCGATTAAAGCGTTTATCTACGCTAACGCAATTAATTTTGTCTCTGCGAATAAGATAATTAATATAAGTTTGATCATAAAACTTCACTTCATTGCAAATTTTTTGCATCTCATCAGCGCTAGCATTATCGAACAGACCTGTTTCTTTGGATAATAAGATCATCCCTGAATTGAAGTACACCATTTTGCCATTTTCTTCTGGCCAATGCGCCTCTCCGAGTACTTCATTAATGCGTTGAGCGTGAGGGGAGCGATCTTTGTATTTCCCCTCATTGAACATGTAAACAGTGTCTAGCTCAGGGCACTCTTCAAAAATATTTTCAGCAAATGGACTGACTAATATGTCTGCGTCTAAATAAAGAACACGGTCATAAGTTTTTAACAGTTCTGCTATATATAATTTTTCAGACCAAGCAGGGCTAGCGTCATACTTCTTGTTATTTACATGCAGATGATAATGAAGTTCTTTAGATACAATTACATCAGCACCAACTTTCTTACCATATTCTTCAAAGCTAGTAATCGCTGCCTTATACATTGGATTATCACCAATGGCTAAAGTAAATATTGCCCTTTTCATTTTTATAAAGCCTTTATTCTTGAATTAATTTTATGCATGCGAACTCATGTTCAAATACTTATTAAATACAGTGTCTACACTAATATCTGAAACATGACCTTTGCCTTCGGTGGCGTACATAACATGAGATGTCGCGCTTTCAGGTGGTGCCCAATAAGGTTTTTTCTGACGCATCATGGCTAAAAGTGGGCGCTTAGCTGCAAATGCAAAGTGCAGTATTGCGGTATCGACTGTTATCACAAAATCAGATAATGCAATCAATGAAGGTAATTCAAAGAAATGCTTATCAACAGTAAACACTACCAGCTGGATATTATTCTCTTGGGAAAATGTGTGAGCTGCAGTTTTCACTTCTTCGAAATTTTCTGGCGTTACATTGATAATATATCGATGACCGTTGTCAGTTTGCTCGAGCGAACTTATCAAAGAGAATAGCTGAGTTAATTGCCAGTCTTTTTTAGTATTTGTTGATAGGTGGTTCAAAAAGAAAAGTTTACCATTTGTCGTTGGAAACTTGTCTGCTAGCCACTCTTTTGAGTCCGTTGTCGTTTGGTCAGGGACGACTAAATTTGGCATCATTTGCTCTTTTGAAAGTTGCAAATCAAAAATACTATTCATTACCTTCATAAAGCGATCTGTAATGTGATGATTCGTCGGCAATGAGTCCGTATCGAGCTGATACACTTTATCGCTATTTCGAAATAACACGAAGTTAAGTAATCCTCTATACGGAGCTTTGGAAACACTGGATACGATAAAGGCTTTGGGCGATATTTTTCTGGCAATATCAGAAAATTGATTTGCTTTACTGCCTGGAGAATGACAAACAATGATGTCGTAGTTTCTTTGATTGGCTTGTTCTATTTGGCTATCTCTTGCAATTGTAGAGTCTGTGCAACCGTAGCTTTGATTAAACGTACCTTCTGCTTGCATCCACTGCTGTAAAATCTTACTTCTAGATAGCCGCCATGCATCGGTATTGCAGCGATTGTCATCTAACCAGATATCAATTTCGATATGCGGGTGTTGATGCTTAAGAGCAATAAGAAAAGTTTTAAAATAGAGAAAATCACCTAATGCAAAAGGTGATATAAATAGCAAGCGTTTGCTATTTGATAACTGTTCAGAAGAGATGATGGGCATAAGTAGGTTTAATGCTTTAAAAGTCATAATAAAGCATAACCTGAAAGTAAAATGAATAAAATCGTATAATCGAAATAGTGATAAATTGAAGCTAAATTTATTGTCACTTCAATTTATTATTACTCAATATAAATAATTTAGGCGTTAAGCTCTAAATAATCGACAATTCTACTTGATGCTAAGCCATCGGTCGGGCCTAAATGGTCTGAAGTGTATTTTAGACGGTTTTCTTTAAACTCTTCTGGTTGACTCAATTGCTGAGGGATTGCATCAAGTAATGAAGCGTAATCATTTACGTGAAAGCCGATTTCTGAATATAAAACATTATCCTTACCAAAACGGTTATTGAATCGGAATTTGAAAATCCCGCGATATGACCATTTCAACTTGAAGAAGTTACAAACGATCACTGGTTTATTTAATGCGGCGAACTCAAACAAGGTACTTGATGCTTCGCTTAACAAAATGTCGGCATTTTTCATGAAAGGCAGCAAAGAAATATCTTGCTCCTTGGCGACATAGACATTGCTGTATTTTGACCATTTCGCCAATTTATCTCTTTGTTTTTTGTATTGCTCTCTGACCTGGGTTAAAGAGTGTGGCTTAATGAGAATATTGTATTCCTTGAAATCAGTTGGCCAGTTATCAGGAAAGCATTCTAACGAACTTGGATTAAAGGTAGGCGCATACAAAATGGTTTTTTTATTAGGATCCAAACCTAGTTTGGCTAAATCAAACCCTGGTTCTGTTTGATTGAACATAGGGTCTAACTTTGAAAAACCGACTTGGACAAATTTGTCTTTTGGGTAATATTCTTTAATCTTAGATAATCTCAGTGCACCTTCAATAAAACGCACTGTCATTGGGGTTTTTGACTTATGGTAATAGCTGGGTTTAGGGCCAACGCCATGGCCTAATTGTGCTGTTTTAGAATGTTGATGAACTTCATCTAGAAAGTCTGATTCATTTCCAAAAAAGATCCACTCAGGCTTGAGAGATAAGTAAGTCTGCTTTGCTTCATGCTTATCTTTAACCCAGATACATTCTACATGTAGATTTTCTATGGTGTTTGAGAACGCTTGTTGATCGTTTTTATTGCTATAGCAAACTAGCTTAACCTGATGGTTTCGTTTCTTAAGTTGTTCGATGATTGGAACGTATTGAGGTAAATAATATACATTCAATGTGTCAAACACGATTAACATAGCATTCTCTTTAAAATTATTATTTTAATAATGGACGGCTCTGTGGCCATTTAAGTTAGATGTTGTTCTGTTATTTTGTTTTAAAACAGAAATAATTAATGAGGATGTGATCACAATGACGCCTTAGCATCTGTAGTGTTATCTCTTTAACAAAGACTCATTATGTAACAATATTTGTGAAAGTGAAAGAATAGGCATAGCGACTGAAACCATATAATCAGAAAATTATCTGTAAATTAATCTTATCTACTCGAAGTCTAGTTTGGGCGCTAAACATGGGAGAAAGTAAACTTAAACATTAAGCTTTTACCATTTAAGCTTGATTGAAATAATTAAATTACAAAAGCTAGCTGAATGCGTGAGTTAATGGGGTCTTTATAGACGGTTAACTGTATTTCAATTAAAATAACCTTCTCATTTTTACAAGATACGTTAACTATGCCTCAATCTACCCTGAGAACTTTCGATTACCCTGCAAGCTTAATAAAAAGCTATCAGCATTGGCACTTGTTACTCAGACCAGATCAACCGACATTAGGTTCAATGGTATTGGTGTGCAAAGAAAGTGTTCATCATTACTCTGGTATTTCAAATGCGGCAGCTGAAGAGCAAAAGCAAATTATTTCAGACATTGAAAGGGTGTTAAAGTATCGTTTTGACTGCAATAAAGTTAACTATTTAATGTTGATGATGGTGGATCCTGCTGTTCATTTTCACATTATTCCTCGCTATGAATTTCCTGTCGATTTTTGTGGTCAAGACTACGTTGATTCAAATTGGCCTAAACCACCAAGTTTAGTTGATGAATTAAAGTTAGAAGCCATTTATCGTGACGAATTGCTTAAGACATTGAAGAGCGATTTTTGTAATGCGGCTGAAACAGTAGTTGCAGACTCTAAAAAGCCTTATAGAAGAATGTATACTTCTGGCTGCTTTGATATTTTTCATCAAGGGCATTTAAATATCTTGAAGAAAACCAAAGAACTGTGTGATTATTTAATTGTTGGTGTTTCTACCGATGAGTTGATTATTAAGTCAAAAGGCCGCCCGCCAATTATCCCTTTTGAAGAAAGAATTTCGATTCTAGAATCAAATCGATTTGTTGATGAGGTTATTCCTCAAATCGATAAAGATAAGCAAGCTGTTGTGGAACAGTATCAAATAGATGCGATTTCTGTTGGCTCTGATTGGAAGGGAAAGTATCCGAAAGTGTCTTGCGAGATGGAATATTTTGACTATACACCTAATGTGAGCTCTACAGTGTTAAAGCAAAAGCTTAACATTACGCCTAAATAACGTAAAAAGAGCTACTTTTAAAGTAGCTCTTTTTATATGTATGCTATTAATTTTTAATGTAAAGTCTATCTAGTAAGCTTGAAATATCTTCAGCGGCTTGTTTGAAATTGATTAACGACATATCTCTACCTGTCTTTCTGCCAATTGGAGGCATAAAGTGCAAACGCTTACTTTCTTCTGTTAATGTTTGCCATCTAATGTGTGGTGCAGAGCGCCTACCTGCATAAAAACCTACAGTTGGAACGTTATGGAGCCCTGCTATATGAATTGGACCTGTAGAGCCGGCAATAAATATATCTGCTGCTACAATCGATTCTGCAAAGTCTGCAAGATTATCCAAGGGTGTTGCTAATTCAATCTTTATTTCAGTGTTTGATAAAGTTGACATTATGCGCTCTGCAATCACAATCTCATTTTTTCCAAACGTTAAAATGAAACGACAATCCACTTTGGTTTTAGCGTTTATTGCTTGAACTAGCGTGGCTAAATCATTTTCAGCCACAGCCCCAGATGAGCCCCCCGTACCAGCATGAACAAAAATAAGCTTTTCATTTCCTTGCTGATGATAATATTTACGCCATTTGTCTTTTTCTGAGTCTATATTCCAAAGCTTTTTGGGAAGTTCCGGTATATTGACATTATGAGTTGTTAAAAAGTGATCAACGAGCTTACAGCTGGCCCTTCTCATTGGCTTTGCTCTATCGAAGGAGTGATCGACTCGATAGGTGTAGAAGTATTGATACCAACCAACTTTAGGAACAAGCATATAAGGTATATTACAAGGCTTAAGAATTTTGTAGATGCGATATCTTGATAAGGCTACTATAGCTGCATCATAATTATTTTTATGAATTTCAGTACTAATTGCATCATCATCGCCATTATCAATGATGATGTTGTCAATATAAGGACAACGCAGAGCAAACTCTTTCATTATTGGGGCTATAAATACATCTATTTCAGCTTCTGGATAGGCTGTTTTAAGCAGGTATAACGCTGGCCAGGTTAAAACGAAGTCACCAATTTTATCATGTCGAATTACAAGGATTTTTTTCATTTAAGCCTTTAGCGCAGGTTGTTGTGTATGATTAAAGTCATTTAGATTTGGTAGGTTAATACGGTAAGTATAATATTAATGACCTCTGCTTCAAATACATATTGTTAGCTTTAAACTTCTATTTTATCTCACTAGGTAAAGGCGTGATTTCGGATATATCGAATATGTTTTTTAATTTATGAGTTGAAGTGGAGTCTACCTTTTATCATTGTGGTCTTTTTATTTTGATTCTTTCATATATCATAGGCTCCTTTAACGTGCACACAGTGCTTTTATTTGAGTCGTATTTAAAATTTGTTTAGATCTAACAAATGCTTCGAGTTTACAAACATTGTATACAATTAAGCTAAGTTATAAAGAATATAAAACAATTTTAAAACAAAGGGTTATTGTGGGGGGTTATGGTTAATTTCCGATAAAGATGTGAGTGATGATTAATAAGTAACTGATATTAATAAGTTTACTAATTTCAACCTTTGTTATTCTTATTATCGAGGTCTATTGAAGTCGATATTGCGCTTATGACTGTCAACCAAAGCCATAAACGAATGGATTATAATTTAAACGAAACTGCAACAGTTAACCACTGAGTTAATCGATGTAGCGAAAAGAGAGATTGGCCTTGGGAAGGTACAAAAAACATTATGCAGTTTAAAGTGTTTGTTATAAATCTTGATAAAAGCACTGAACGAATGGCTTTTATGCATCAGCAACTCGAGCAACTCAATATTGAGTATGAGAGAGTACCTGCTGTTTACGGTAAAGATTTGAGTGAAGCCGAAGTTCAAGCTGTGTTTAACGAATCAGATAATTTAGCGAAATACGATAAAGTACTAAATGTGGGTGAGATTGGTTGTTACTTGAGCCATATTAATAGCTGGAACATGATGGTTGAGCAAGAATTAGATTTTGCGTTAATTTTAGAAGATGATTCGGTATTGCATGAAGAGTTACTTTCATTAATTAACAGTATTAGTGAGCTATCTTCCTCTTGGGATTACATTAAGCTATGCCATGGACGTAAGCAAAAATCGGTTATTGATACGATGAAGTTGACAGAGAAATTCTCATTATCGACTTGCTTAAAGTTGCCTTCATCTACTCGTGGACAGTTTGTATCGATTTCTGGTGCTAAAAAGTTGCTAGCTACCGCCACACCGATCACTAGGCCGATTGATATAGATATACAGTTTTGGTACGAAAAAGCATTAACTTGCTACGTGGTTAGGCCATTCCCGGTTTTGGAAGCTGATTTTGAAAGTGAAATCTGCAACTTAGGTAATCGTCATACCGTTCAAAAACATCCACTTAAGCGTATCTGGCAAAAAATTTGTTTTGAAAAAAATGTGAGATGGAATAAAAATAAAATACCTAAACTATCTTCTCTTCTGTAATTGCTTAGGTTTTATTAATGCCACTCTGGTAGTACGTTAGTTTATTTGAAATTACATTAATATATAGCTTCTGAGTAACCGTCTCCATAGTTCTTGATTCCTCAAGGGATACAAGTGGTAGCAATTAGTTGAGTATTTAAGCATTTTCTTTGATACTCCATGATTTATTAGGCGAGTACAAAACTCTTTATCTTCCCCAACAAAAACACAACCATTGAACTCACGCCAAAAACTAAAGTTGCCACTTACAACGTTCACTGCCTTTCTGTTTACTTTACTTAGCAATCTACTGAGTGGAGAGCAGAGTTTGTAGCCAATTTGCGGATCTATTAATATTGAGCCTCTGGTAAGTTGGCTGATCTCTGAGATTGCCTATTTACTGAATGTAGAAGAGAGCCTCACTCTTTTTGAGGTTTTGTATTTTTAAGATGTTCTTCAATAACTGTGGATGAAAACTCTATCACTTTCTATACAGGTTATATATTCAGATCTTGTTGCTTCGGTTACATTATTTGGGCTCTTAGCCACTCTGAAACCTAAATTTCCTGCCAGCATTGTATTTGTTTTAAACCTGACTTTTTTGGATATGAAGCTATCAGTGCCAGAGTTTCCTCTTTTGAGCCGCCATCAGTGATGATGACTTCGTTTGGTCGTATTGTTTGTAATAAATAACTTTCTATAGACTCCTAAAGGGCTTCGGCCTGTGATGCTAATTGATCATTACTGGCATATTATTTGGGTTTTATTCTTATATTTTTGAGTTTTATTTCATTATTTTGATAATAGAAATAAATAGAGTAAAAGTTTAAAACTTGAAATAAGCATCTAGATTCTAAATCAAACTTTGATGCGTGTATTTGATGCTGATAAACTGTCGATAATTACTCTTATTAATGACTTTTACATGCATAGACGAGCGATATATCCAGGCACTTTTGATCCTGTTACTAATGGCCATGCTGACTTGATTGAGCGTGCAGCAAGACTTTTCCGTCACGTGATTATTGGTATTGCATCAAACCCTTCTAAAAAACCCATGTTTACCCTCGAAGAGCGTGTTGAACAGGTTAAATTAGTGACAGCGCATTTAGACAATGTTGAAGTGGTTGGCTTTACAGGCTTATTGGTCGATTTTGCCAAAGAGCAGAATGCCAGTGTCCTAGTGCGCGGATTAAGAGCAGTGTCAGATTTTGAATATGAATTTCAATTAGCGAATATGAACCGTCGATTAAGCCCTGATTTAGAAAGTGTATTTTTAACCCCAGCGGAAGAAAATTCATTTATTTCATCAACTTTAGTGAAAGAGGTGGCTTTGCACGGTGGAGATGTCAGTCAGTTTGTACATCATGATGTTGCGAAGTCACTTTTACAAAAAATAGCACTCACTAAGTCGTAACACGTAAATTGAAATGGATTTTTCACTACGTTACTCATTTCCTTCACCGATTAAGCGAAAAATGAAACTATCACAGTCGTTATTTCAAAAATGTTCCTTTCCTAGAAAACGTATTTTAGGACTTGGCATAGCTGGGCTTGGCTTAGGGCTTTGCTTAAACACGTCAGTGATGGCTGCGCCATGGGTCGATACTTCAGATATTTATTTACGAGCGGACATTCAAGCACTTGCAGATGCTGGTGTGATTACTGTGCCTATTAACACCTTTCCATTGATGTGGTCTGGTATTGGTAATGATTTAAAAAAAGCTGAACCTTCAATAATGTCGCCAGCTTTAATTGATGCATTTGCACGGGTTAACTTTTATTACCAAAATGCAGTAGAAAACCGAGGTAACACCAGTATTTCAGCTACTGCGGCGACTGATGAGGCTCGCTTTCAGCATTTTGGTTCTGAATATCGTGAGAAAGGTGAGTTAAGCGCATCTTATGAGTATCTGGGAGAGCGATTTGCTTATAAGGTCTCAGCATCTGCTAATTACGATCCCGAAGATGATAAAGAATTTCGGTTAGATGACTCGTATATGGCCGTTGTGCTTGGAAACTGGATTGTCACTGCCGGCACGATTGAGCAATGGTGGGGGCCAGGGTTTGATTCTGCGCTGCACAAATCTAACAATGCTCGCCCAATGCCGTCTTTGATGTTTGCCAGAAATAATGCAGAAGCATTTGAGACGCCCTGGTTATCTTGGCTAGGTACGTGGACGCTTACTGGTGGTATTAGCATGATGGAGGAAGAACGCTATGCTCCTCATGCTTTGTTGTGGAACTTGCGCGCTTCTATTAAACCGTTGCGACAGCTTGAAATAGGTCTTTCTTGGACCACTCAATTTTGTGGTGAAGGTCAAGAGTGTGATTTTGACTCGGCTTGGAAGTCAATCACAGGACAGCGTGATTGCCGCAACGATACTGGTGACGGTTGTTCAAATTACGGCAACCAGATGGCAGGCTTTGATGTTCGTTACTCAGAAACATTTTGGGATGTACCGGTTGGTATATTTTTAGAGCGAACCTGTGAAGATTCAAAAGGTCAGCCTTGGGAAATAGTTGATTGCGGGAAAATGTACGGCGTAGACACTCGTTTTAGCTTTGATTCTCAACAGTATAAATTGTTTTTCGAATACACAGATACCATGGTTTTTTGTGGTGACGACCCGACTAAATTTAACTGTTTTTATGAACATAGCACTTATAAAAGTGGCTCTCGTTATCATGGCAGAGCATTTGGCAGCACCTATGACAGTGATGCACAGGTTTATGCATTAGGTTTGGTGGGACAGTTTAAGAATAGCCACGCGTTTACTTCAATTTTAAGGTATGCCCAGCTCAATAAAGATGGCGAAAGTCCGACACATGGTTGGGCGCCTCAGCCGCCTAAAGAGGACTTGCTGATGCTGGAGTTTTCATATCGATTACCACTCTTAAGCGGCATGATGACTTTAGGTGGGACTATTTCGCAGTCTGAGTTTGAAGTTGAAGACAGTGAAACCGATGGAACATTATTCACTCGATACGAATATAAGTTCTAAAATTAAAAAGCCTCAAATGCTATTTGAGGCCTTTTAATAACTGTTTCTGTTCGCAAAAATTTATCAGGTAAGCTTTTGCAGACAGTAGAGGCTCCTGCCAAATATGGCTTAGTGTGTTTGGCAAAGCCCACAAAAAACTGTGGTGCGTTGGCCAAGTTTAATTTCACTGAGTAAATTACCACATTCAGTACAACTTTCTCCGCCTCGCCCATAAACATGAAGCTTTTGGGCAAAATATCCTGGCTTACCATCAGCATTGGTGAAGTCTTTTAGTGTGGTGCCACCTTGTTTGATAGCGTGGGCGAGGATTTGTTTCACCTCAGTGACTAGTATCGTTAGCCTTTCAATATCAATACTCCCCGCTGCGGCTTGTGGGTGAATGCCTGCAGCAAATAACGCTTCGTTTGCATATATGTTTCCTGCACCGACGACAATGTGATTATCCATTAAGCAAAGCTTGATGGCTTTTTTCTTATTCGCTAATGCTGCTTGTAACTGCAGAGGGTTAAAAGCATCACTTAAGGGCTCTGGGCCAAGTTTAGCCAGTAATGGGTGGGCCTCTTCTGGTAGCTCATACCACAACCAAGCTCCGAACCTCCTCGGGTCGTTATATCGCAGCACTCGTCCGTTTTCTAATACCAGATCAATATGATCATGTTTCTCTACAGGAGTGTGTGCGGGTAATATCCGCAAGCTGCCAGACATGCCTAAGTGGACGATGGTGACGCCAGCATCGGTATCAATAAGCAAGTATTTGGCGCGGCGGCGGACTTGTTTGATGGTTTGGCCAATAATGTTTTTACATATCTCTGGCACAGGCCAACGTAAGGAAGCATTTCTGACAATGAGGTCGCTCACGGTTTGATTGACAAGGTGCGGTGAGATCCCCTGCTTGGTTACTTCAACTTCTGGTAATTCAGGCATATGAGTCCGTTTAAGTGTCTGTTAGCTATGTATTATGAGATTCACGATGTTGAGCTTCTCGTGAATTGAAAATCAGTTATTGGCTTGAAATCACTGGTTCTAGCTCGCTACGTAGGCTCGGTGGTATTTGGTACCAATTTTGTGATGTTGACTGTAAATAACCTGCTTGAGGGTAATACTGCCAATGCTGAGCTTGCTGTTGGTGATTTATTGCGATGGATAGTGTTACGTAGGCTGGCAATGATTGGATCTCACCTGCCGTCATTTGAACAGGAGAAACCATTAATGCTTCCCAGGCTGTCGCTAGCGATTGGCAATTCAATACACTGTCTGCACAACGCCAAATACCATTCGATTTATTGAGCCAAACACCATTTAACTGTAATTGGGTCAATTGATTACTGTCATCAAAAAGCGCATGAGCATCATCGGGCATTTTATTGGTTTTGGAGTCGATAAAGGTTAACACTGCGACCATAAATACACAGGCAATGATGAGAATGTTATTCCACTTCTTTCGAGATAAAGCCATAAGCGAATGCGTAAGTGATTGTTAGCCACAGTGTATATCAAAAACACGATAGCAAAAAGTTATCCCATAGGAGAGGTTTAAAAGACAAGTTGCGCGGGAAATTAAAGCAATATAAAAGGTGATGTATCGATAACATCACCTTTTATATGAATGACTAGAACGGTTAGCCGCCTGTGGAATTCATAAAACGTAGGATTTGCACATCATCATCTGTGCCAAAATAATGCTCTTTAGGCTTATGTTGAATACCGTCCATGATAGCCTCTTTCAGCTTGCCAATATCACCAGGGAATTCACGTACAATAGCCTTAAGGTCGACAGAGTTTTCATTACCTAAACATAACAGCAAACGACCTTCTACGGTGACACGGACACGATTACATTCGTGACAGAAGTTATTGCTGTGTGGAGAAATAAAGCCAATGTGAATATCACTGTCTGCCATCTTAAAGTAGCGAGCTGGGCCACCAGTGCGTTTACTTGAAGGTATCAGTGGATAAGTATCTTCAATAATGCCTCTAACTTCTTCACTTGAGCAGTGACGACTGCGTTTACGCTCATCAATAACACCTAATGGCATTTCCTCAATGAAGGCAATATCGAGTTCTCGTTCACGACAAAAATCAATTAAATCGATCACTTCATGATCGTTCTTACCGCGTAAAATAACAGCGTTGATTTTGATGTGTTTAAATCCAGCCGCTTTTGCGGCATCAATACCTGCAATAACGCGATCAACTTTACCGTTGCGGGTCATTTCAGTGAATAACTCAGGATTTAAAGTGTCTAAACTGATGTTCAGACGTTTCAAACCTGCATCATGCATAGGCTGAGCAAGCTTACTTAATCGAGAGCCATTGGTGGTCATCGATAAGTCGTCTAAGCCAGGTAATTTACCCAGCAAATCAATTAACTTGTCACAGTCAGTTCTGACTAATGGCTCACCACCTGTTAGGCGAATTTTCTTCACGCCTAACTCAGTAAAAGCTTGTGCAATCCATGCGAGTTCTTCAAGACTTAGTACGTGGTCTTTGGGTAAAAAGCTTGGATCTTCACTCATGCAATATACACAGCGAAAATCACAACGGTCAGTGACCGATAAACGTAAGTATTCTACTTTTCGATTAAACTTGTCGACGATTAAACTCATGAATTAGCACATCTTATGGTTAGTTATAACAGTTCAGCGAATGGCTGAATGTAGACTTGTTGGCCTGGCATGACTGAATCTTCGGCTTCACCGATAACAATCAGACAATTTGCTTTTACCATCGAGTTCAACATCCCTGAACCTTGTGCCCCAGTAGTGGCTACATGTAATCGTCCATCATTGCTTAAATGATACTGGCCACGAACAAATTCTGTTCGTCCTGTTCTACTGCGCAACATACTATCGGTAATTGCAGGTAAATACTGTGGTGTATAGTCGGTTTCGCCCGCTAATTTGCGAATAGCTGGTTGCACGAACTGTAAAAATGACACCATTACCGCAACTGGGTTACCTGGTAAGCCAAAGAATAAGCTGTCGTTCACGGTCCCAAATGCAAGAGGTCGCCCTGGACGCATGTTGATACGCCAAAAGTTAATCGCGCCAATTTTAGCTAATACGGTTTTGATGTAATCAGCATTACCAACAGAAACACCGCCAGAACTTATCACGATATCAGCATCTACGCTGGCCTGTTGCAGAGCACTCGTTAACGCATCTTCACTATCTTCAATGATGCCTAAATCGATAACCTTACAGCCCAGCTTTTGCGCCATAGATTTTATGGTGTATCGATTTGAGTCGTAAATGCAGTTAGCTTTAAGTGGCTCACCTGGTTGGCTGACTTCATCGCCAGTTGAGAATACTGCGATAACAGGTTGCTTCACGACATCAGCTTTAGCTAAACCCAGTGATGCTAATAAACCTTGTTCGGCAGCTTGCAAACGATGACCTTTTGCTAAGGCTAATGCGTCTTTAGCAATATCTTCGCCCGCTAAGCGAACATGTTGACCGGCTTCAACTTTGCCTTGTAATTGCACATGACCATCTTGTTCAATCACTAATTCACGTGCTTCAACAGTATCAGCACCATTAGGCACTGTTGCGCCTGTCATGATACGTACAGCTTCGCCAGCAGCTAATGTGCCAGGATATTCATGCCCAGCGAGGACTTCGCCCATTAATTTAAGTGGCGAAACAGGATTGCTAGGACTGTTATCTTGGCTATAAGCAAAAGCATAGCCGTCCATTGCTGAGTTAGTTTGCTGTGGCACATTCACAGGTGAAATAGCATCTGTTGCTAAAACCCGGTTTGCGGCATCATCAATGGTGACTTGTTCGCTGTCTGCCAGCGGTTTAACCATTGTCATCAACTGCTCTAAACCTTGAGCAACAGATAAGAACTTTTGCTCATCAGTGACAGCAGTTGCTGTCGTCGGAATAGGTAACTCAAGCGCTGGAGCTTGCCAATTGGTTTGGTATTCAATAACAAAGTCTGCAATTTGACCGACATTATTTAAGTCTAAACGCGTTAGCTCCGCAGGGGTGTCAGTTTCATCACAACAGGCAATGGCAACAATGTTGTCATCGTGAGTGTGGATGAGTGGTTTTCCATGTGCAGCTCGGTGTAATTCAATCTTCGGCAACTCAAGTTTTTTAAACCCTTCAACCAAGACGATATCGACTTTATCGGCTTCGATTTGCGCGAGTAAATGCGGCAGTTCAGGATCGCATTCTACGGCATCTTCTGTCATGAGTGCCCATCGTACATGTGAAGCGACTAGCATCTGCTTAGCGCCAGCTTTGCGCATTTCGTAGCTGTCTTTACCTGGGATATCAACATCGAAGTTGTGGTGAGCATGTTTAATCACAGCTAAACGAACGCCACGGCGGTTAAGCTCTGGAATTAACTGTTTTAATAAGGTGGTTTTACCGGTGCCACTATAGGCACAAAATCCGAGAACTGGAATACTTAGCGGATTGGTAAACGGTATACTCATAAAGACCTCATTGTTGGCTTATCACTGTGTTGCCACAGATTATTTGCCATTTTCGATGACAAGTTTTTGTTCAAGTGTATTCACATTAACAAATGCATTGGGTTGGTCAGCAAAGCTTGTGACCACATATTTGTGTTGTTCATACCAAAGGAAAATTTTACGGTCGCCAGCATCTAGAAATGCCTGCATTGATGTTTTCAAATGCGGCTTAAGCAACATGACCACAGGTTGTTGATATTCACCGTCGCTGGCAACTACGATATCGGCATCGGCTTCTACAAGCGATGCATACATACGTTCACATAAATCCTTTGGTAACATTGGACTATCACAAGGCACAACCAACAGTAACTCTGCTTGAGTGTTGTCCATTGCAGTGACCATACCAGCTAAAGGACCTAAATAGCCTGTTTCTTTATCGCTGAGCACATCAAAACCCAGAGCGGCATATTGCTCTTGATTGCGGTTAGCGTTAATCATAATACGATCAACTTGTGGTTTAACACGCTCAATGGTGTGGCTAATCATTGGTTTGCCGCTAAGCTCAACCAAACCTTTGTCGATACCGCCCATTCTTCGGGCCATACCGCCAGCTAAAATCACCGCATCAATTTGCACTGACATAGTGAAACTCCTGAGATTGTTCAAAGCTAGGTATATGGCTACTTTCAACAACTTTTTGCTCTGAGATATGCCAATGCTTTTGGCATAAAGCTGTTAAACCACAGGTTTGATGGCTACTGATCAGCAGCCCAGTACCTTCTTGTTTTAAAATATTAATCATGGCTAAAACTAGTTTTTGTGACTGCTTATCCATGTTAGAAATCGGTTCATCAAGCATCAATAACTTGGGTTGAGTTATCCATGCTCTTGCAATGGCGAGGCGCTGTCTCTCACCACCAGATAAGTCCGTGGCATCACTTTTTAGTAATGAGCCAAGTTGCGCACTTTCAATCGCTTGAGCGATTCTTGCTTGTAACTCTTGAGGGCTAAAACGAGTTTTTGGTAAGGCGTAACGCAAGTTGTATTCAACCGAGCCGTCAAACAGGTATGCATGTTGATGTAAATAAACAGCTTTGCCAAGTAATGAATTAGACTGCCACCACTTTTTAGGCGCAAAACCGGTAGCGATAACGTCACCTGAATTGGGCTTAATAATACCTGCAATCAGTTTCATTAACGTTGACTTACCTGAGCCGTTATCACCTTGAAGATAGATAACATCCCCTTCGCAGAATGATAAATTATCGAACTCAAACAACTTACGCTCTTTAAAGTTGATACTGACATTTTGTGCAGTGAGCTTAGCAGTCATTATTGACTCCTAGGCATGGCTTTACCACGCAAAGAGCCGATAGCGAAGTTAATCACAATGGCTAAAATTAACAGCACAAGGCCTAAAGCAATCGCTTGAGCAAAATCACCTTTACTGGTTTCAAGGGCAATGGCCGTAGGAATATTTCGAGTGTGATGCAGAATGTTACCGCCGACCATCATCGAACAACCCACTTCGGTAAGAATACGGCTAAAGGCTGCAATCACTGCCAATAATAATGGCACGCGTAATTCACGACAAACAGTCCAAATAGCGCGTTGCCATGAAGCGCCTAACGTACGAGATGTTTCATAAGCACGTTTATCAATACTGCTAAACGCGGCTTGGGATAAAGCGATTAAGACTGGCGCGCAAATCATCATTTGCCCGAGGATCATACCTTCTTGCGTGAACAGCCAGCGTAAATCCCCTAAAGGTCCATTTCGGGTAAGCAGCAGGTAAGCCAGCAAACCGATAACAACAGTTGGAATAGATTGAAGTGTTTGGACGATATTAGTGACAAACCAGCGTCCTGGGAATTGATAAGAGGCTAGGAAAAAACCAAGCACAATCGACGGTATTAATGTGATGATTAATGCCGCAAAAGAAACCGAAAAAGAAACACTTATGATAGACCATACGTCTGGATCTAAAGAAAGCAGCAAGCTAAAAGCTTGCTGCATTAGGGCTAACCAGCCTTCATTCATTACTTATATGTTGCCTTAAACAATTGTTCTCCCTGAACTTTAAAGTCATTAATCATCTGCTGAGCTTTAGGGCTAATAAACCAATCGCTCAATGCTTTCGCTCCTTGATGATTTAAATCAGGATATTTGTCTGCATTAATTAACATGATCTGATAAGGATTGGCTAATGCGTCGCCACCTTCGAAAGTAATCGTTAAATCTAATTTAGATTTATAAGCAACAAACGTACCACGATCGGTAAGGGTGTATGCTTGTTTTTCATTTGCCATCAGTAGAGTCTTACCCATACCCTGACCAATAGAAGTATAGCCTGAAAAGTCAGGTGTTACAGAAGCTTCATTCCAAATTGCGAGCTCTTTCATGTTGGTGCCAGAATTATCACCACGAGAAATGAAAGTATTCTCAGTTTTAGCGACTTTTTTGAAGGCTTCAACAACGTCTGTACTGCCTGCCATTTTCGCTGGATCGTTCTTCGGGCCTAAAACCACAAAGTCATTTTCCATGATGCCACGAGGCGTCGTACCGTAACCTTCATTAACAAATTTTGCCTCAGCTGCTGGAGCGTGAGTCATGACTACGTCTACGTCTCCTTGACGTGCAAGTTTTAATGCCTTACCTGTACCCGTTGCAATCACTTGAACTTTGTAACCAGATTCCGCTTCAAAAGTCGGCAAAATAGCGCGTAAAAGTCCTGAGTTATCCGTGCTGGTGGTCGTGGCTAATTTGATGACTTCGTTTGCTTCAACGGTATCACTTACCATTGTGCTACTCAGTAATGCCATACCGATTAAAGCGGTTAAACTTGACTTAAAATTAAACATTCTAGCTCCTTGAAAATACTGAATTGCATTGACACCAAGCCGTGCCAATTAATGTATTTCGAAAACGAGGGCGTTGTTGCCCAAAACAGTTAAATGCAAAGGCAATTACTATGCCAGAGTGAGTCAGAAAAATGTTGATCACGACAAAATTAAAAAGTGTGATCTAACTCTCGCATTCAATTGAGGTTTAACAGACAAATTGTCCCACGGGTCTAATTCTGTAGGGCAAACTGACCCACAGCTAGATTTTTAATGGTACGATAATGTTAAATCTAGTCAAAATGTCCAAAGTAGAAGCCATATGAACAATAATGAATCAAATTCAAAACCACTACCGACTGCTGTTTCGGTTTTGATTGTTGATGATGAACCAGGGATGCGTAGCTTCCTTAGAAAGGCATTATCAAAGAAATTTGCGTTAGTCGAAACGGCTTCAACGATTGAAGAAGCTGAAAAGCTTCGTAGCCGCGGCCATTTTGACTTACTGATTGTCGATATCCGTCTACCTGATCGTTCGGGCATAGAATGGCATGAAGCCTTAAACGAAAAAGAACGCCGCTCAGATATCATCTTTATGACTGGCTATGCCGATATGGATGTGGCGATTAAAGCCTTACGAGCTGGCGCATCTGATTTCATCATGAAACCATTTCATTTAGAGCAAATGATGACATCGGTGGACCGCTGTATTGAAAGACGCTTACTTAAGCGTGAAAACTTTATGTTGCGCCGAGAGCTATCCAGTGGCCATTCAACCACCATGATTGGTAACAGTGATGCAATGGTTGAAGTTAAACAGGTTATTGAGCGCGTAGCGCCAACCAATGCAGTCGTTTTGATTGAAGGCGAATCAGGTACAGGTAAAGAATTAGTTGCAAGACAATTACATCAACTGAGTGGTCGTACAGGTCCCTTTGTGCCAGTTAACTGCGGCGCTATTGCGCCAGAGCTATTAGGCAGTGAACTGTTTGGGCATACTGCGGGGGCATTTACAGGTGCAAAAGGTAATCGAGAAGGGTTATTTCACTTCGCCACTGGTGGCACCATTTTTTTAGATGAAATTGGCGAGATGCCAATGAAAATGCAAACTGCGTTATTGCGAGTACTTGAGCAAAAAGCGATTAGACCAGTAGGTAGTGAGAAAGAAGTCGCTATTGATGTCAGGGTATTAGCTGCAACCAACCGTACTTTATCTGAGGAAGTTGCCGAAGGGAATTTCCGGAGTGACTTGTACTATCGTTTGAATGTCTTAAATATTTTAATTCCACCGCTGCGTACTCGCCCTGAAGATGTGATTGAGTTAACCCATCACTTTACCTGGCAGCTTGCTCGTGAGCTTGGAGTTAAAGAAGTCGTATGGAGTCATGAAGATTTGCAGGTACTGCAGCAACATGAGTGGCCAGGTAATATCCGTGAACTGCGTAATATGATTGAACGCTGCATTTTATTGGGTAAGCCACCGGCAGAATACTGGAAGAAAAATGAACAAGCAGAAGTGGTAACGCAAGCAGGCTATCCACTCAGTTGGCCGCTAAAGGAAGTTGAAAAGCAACATGTCATGAGCGTTGTTGATGCTCATAGCGGTAATAAGTCTGCAGCAGCAAGAGATTTAGGTGTTTCGCGTAAAACACTGGATCGTAAATATAAAGAATGGTTTGAAGTCGAATCGGATAAGGAAGACTAAATCGTGTCTGTTTTTAGTCAGTTTTTTGGAGTCAGTTGGCAGCAAATGCAGGCCAAGGTGCGTTATCGCATCCTGATATTAACTCTGTTACCGATTTTACTTACCTTGATCAGTTTAGTTTTCATCACTATTTACTGGAATATCAGCTACACAGGCAAGCAGCTGTTTATGAAAGTAAAAGCTGATTTAACTGTGGCAACCAACACCTTAGAACAGGTTCAAAAGCAACAAGAGATTCAACTACTTAATGTTAGTAAGTCTTGGGATTTTCAAAATGCATTCCTAGAAGTCGATAAAGGGAATCAAAGTGAGTTAGCCGCGCTCAATCGTTACCTCAAACAGCAAAAAGATATTCTTCAGTTAGATGTCTTACGATTAATCAGGCTCGAAGAAGCGAATGCCGATCCAGATTTACGTCAGATGTTGCCTAGAGTTGAAAACAAAGCCTTATCAGGTTTAATGGTGTTATCTGCTAAACGATTAGACAGGTTAGATCCGAGTTTAGCTAAACTCGCAAGGGTGCCATTGTCTGCAACTATGCGTGCAGAAGAGCCAACAAAGCTTGCTGAAACTCGGGGCATGTTAAGCCGGACACTGCTGCCGATTGCTGATGAATCAGGTCAAGTAAGCTGGTATCTGGATGGGGCAACATTGTTCAATCGAGATACGGTTATTGTCGACCACATCCGGGATCTTGTTTACGATAAAGGTACATTACCTGAGCGCTCAATAGGCACCGTGACTATCTTTTTAGATAACGCACGGATTAGTACCAATGTGCCTATGGACATGTTCTCTCCGAATAAAGATCTCCAATCACGGGCGTTAGGCACATTAGTATCCGAAGAAGTTCGTCAAAAGGTGTTGGTTGACGGCACGCCATGGGTTGATCGTGCTTTCGTATTGAATGATTGGTTTATTTCAGGTTACTCACCGTTAGAAGATGTTCGTGGAAAACGAATAGGTATGATTTACACCGGCTTTTCTGAAGCGCCATTCATTCACACCTATATCTTAAACATCATCGAACTGGGCACCATATTAATGTTAGTGCTCTTGGTGTCTGGCTTTCTGGTGTATCGAGGAGCAAATAGCTTACTTGAACCAATCGAACGTATTCACCATGTGGTAAAAGCGGTGCAATCAGGCCGAGATTTGCGGATTGGTGAGCTTGGGTTAGATAGGGATAATGAGCTATCCAATCTTGCTGAACAATTTGATCATATGTTGGATTTACTGCAGCGCCGTAACTTACAGATACAGTCGGCTGCTGAGCAGCTTGAAGTCAAAGTAGAAGAGCGAACTCGCAGCTTGCAAGACAAAACTGAAGAGTTACAACGCAATGTGGCCTTACTTAATGAAACTCGCCAACAGTTAGTCACCAATGAAAAGCTGACAGCATTAGGTGAGTTAACTGCTGGTATTGCCCATGAGATTAATAATCCGACGGCAGTGATCTTGGGTAACATGGAGTTGATGAAATACGAACTTGGCCCCAATGCAAATGTGGTCGAAGAAGAAATTGAGTTAGTGATCCAACAGGTTGGTAGAATAAGCACGATTATTCGCAGTTTGTTGCAATACAGCCGTCCTGGTGAATTTAATGCCCCACTAGAGATGCATCAAGTACAGTCAATGATTGAAGAAGTGTTAGTTCTGGTTCGACATTCGATTGAAAAGCAAAAAGTAGAACTGATTCAGCAAGTCAATACAACCGCAGAGGTCCAAGTTAACCGCCCTCAGGTTATTCAGGTGTTGATTAATTTAGTGGTCAATGCTGCTCATGCAATTGAGAGTAAAGGCAAGATCTGGATTAGAGCTGATGACTGGATAGAAAATGGAAACGTGGTGGGCGTAAAAGTAGAAGTAGAAGATGAAGGTGTGGGGATTGCACCAGAGCGCTTAAGTCGAATCTTCGATCCATTTTACACCACCCGCAAGGATGGAACAGGTTTAGGCCTATCGTTGAGCTACGGTATTATTAAGCGCATTGGCGGCACCATTGAAGTTAAATCGACATTAGGAAAGGGCACTGTTTTCTCTATTGGTATTTATAATAAAGCCAAAGAAGAGCAAGCGGATAATCCTTATGATGGCTTACATTTTGGTGCGGTAGATGACACGAATGGCTAATTTATGGGAGTCATTTAATCTTATGCGACAAATGTTATGTGGCAAGTGTGATGTGACAAATGTGGTACAGCTAAGGCGTAACACGAATTATAGGCAAAAAAAAGCCGGGTGATGAACCCGGCCACAAAGAGTGTGTGAGCAATGTCGTGCTTGCATACTCAGTAGGGGTAATAGGAGATGAAGCTATTATCTTAACTGAGCTTTGGAACGCACATAAACAATAATCATTCTCATTATCGTTTGCAATCATTTATTCAAATTAATTACCTACTTTACATTCTCTTTACAACCTTTTTAGTCTCTGCCGTATTGATTTTTAGTCTTATTTTTAGTTTTTTCATTCAAAAACAAACTGTTACATAAGTTGTATATATGTCGTATCCAAGGGGATCAAATGTGGGTGTTTGCATGCTCATTAATGGAAAGTCGATTAGGGAAATAGATAACGAGAGGGCGTTTAACGAAAGAGCTTAATCTGTGCTATTCACTGAACGATAATAAGAAAAGATATAATCGGAAATTAAAAGCTGACTACAAGGCACGAGTAGAGGTTTTTAAATCACTAAATTTTAGGCGAAAAAAAGCCAGGTGATGAGCCTGGCGTTTAAAGAGTGTATGAGCAATGATGTGCTAATTCAGCGTGTTTAATAGGAGATGAAGCTATTAACATTACTGAGTTTTGGAACGCAATTAAATAGTAATCATTATCATTTGCGTTTGCAAGTCAATTGCTCAATATTTTTCAATTTTGTTATAAAAAAGCACCGTAATTGAAAATACTCTTCATTTTTCATTTCATAAAAGTCGTTAAGCCAATGATTTAAAGCGACTTTTGTAAATGTAATTTATTTTTAGCAATATTGCTGTGGCTTTCAACCTGTGTGATCTGATATTGATTCGCCACTAACATATTCAGCATCGCTTTGTATTGATTACGGGTTTTCACTTCTAGACGACTAAACCCCTGTGCTGCAGCCCATTTCTCTTGGTATTCAAGCATAGATTTTGCTAGACCAATATTTCTGAAATCAGCCACTACACCACCTAACCAACTGTAGAAGCAATGCGCTTCAATTTGGTACCCCAATTTAAAACCAGCCAGCTCACCTTCAACATAAGTCAGTAGAATTAAGCTGGTCTTGTTACTCAGCCTTTGCTCAATAGATTCAATCGTTTGAGCACGATCTAATTCACTAATTTGAGCCGTTAATAAGGCAATTTTTTCAGCTAGCTCAGCTGTCAGCTCTGTATGAGCTTCGATTTGGATATTTAACATTTAATCTTCCGCAAGGCCGATAAACTTAGCATGCTTACAGTAGAACTTTTCTGAACTATCTAGCATGGATAATTTAAACGGTAAAAAACACCTAAGCATTATATCTCATCGTACCAGTTGGGTCGTGGTAGTGATTAAAAAGTGCAGTATCGATCAAATTATCGCCAATCATTTTGAGCTTAAGCAAGACGAAGGCGATAAATAGTGTCGATATAGCTAGGTTATAGCTGGTTTATCGCCGTTATTCTCTTCCGTGTTTGCGCTGGTAGTAATCAGCTTTTCGCTGAGCACTTTGAGCAATACACCGTAAGCAGGCAGGAACAAACCTAAACTGACAATAAGTTTAAATGCATAATCCACCATGGCAATTTCAGGCCAGTGTTGAGCCATAAAGGTATCTGTAGAGGCATAGAAAGCCACACTGAAGAAGACAATAGTATCAACGAGGTTGCCAAATAAGGTTGATGCCGCAGGGGCAATCCACCATGCTTTTGCTTTACGCATTTTGGCAAATACAGTGATATCCATTAACTGACCGACTAAGTAAGCGACAAAGCTGGCGAAGGCGATACGAAATACAAACTGGTTCCATTGAGCTAATGAATCAGTACCTTGAAAAGCGCCATTATGGAAAATAACCCCCATAACGTAGGAAATCACAAGCGCTGGCAACATAGCTTTAAAAATAATACTTCGAGCCGCTTTTTGACCAAATATTCTGACCGTTAAGTCGGTGGCTAAATATACAAACGGAAAGCTGAAAGCACCCCAAGTGGTGTGATAGCCAAATATCTGAAAAGGGAGTTGTACCAAGTAGTTACTGGCACAAATAATAATGATATGAAAACTGACAAGAAACATCAGTGCTCGACGACATTGCGCCTGCGTTAGTTTTAACATGTTGTAGCCTTTTTATTGGGTTAGACGGGGTGAGGGAACCCGTATTTGAATGAGGTTGGCAGTGTTATTTGATTGATTATCGCGAACGTTTTGCTCTTTATCCAAATTGGATTAAAAATCGTCAGCTACGCCAAGGAGGACGCATTATAGAGAGCAAAAATTAAGATGCAACTATCAATTGTGTTTTTTGGTGTTTAGTCAGCTAAACCTAAGCACTAGTTAAGTAGCTAGAGTGTAAGTAGCTAAAGTTAGCAGAGCGTTATAGCTCGACCAATATGGATAAAATAGTGGTGAGTTTATTTTCAAGCTCTTGCCATTCAGCAAGAGGATCTGAGCCTGCGACAATACCAGCACCTGCAAACAGGTTAATTCGTCCCGGTTCGATTAAGGCGCTGCGAATAGCCACCGAAAATTCACTTTCATATTTGTTCAAATAACCACAAGCGCCGGCATACCAACCGCGATTATATCCTTCACGTTGGCGGATAAAACTGAGTGCCGATTCTTTTGGTAAACCGCCAACCGCAGGTGTTGGGTGTAAGCCTTGAAGTAACTGAAAGTCATTAACGCCAGCTTTTAACTCTGCGCGAATTGAGCGGTGTAAATGCTGAATATGGGTGAGTTTAAAGATTTTAGCTGATTCATCAGCACCTACATAATTGCTCAGAGGGGTGAGTACATCAACAATCTCTTGTCTAACCAATTGGTTTTCATGGCTGTTTTTTGAGTCTTCTAAAAGCTGTTTAGCTAAAAATTCATCTTCTTCCTGATTGAGCCCACGCACAGTCGTCCCAGCTAATGCTTCAGTAAACAATTCTTTTTGTCTACGCAAATATAAGCGCTCAGGCGAGCATGATATAAAGGTTCTGTCTGGGCTGAACTGAAAGCCAAATTGGAAACTATTTGGGTTTCTGCCTTGCCAACATGCCAGCACCATCCAAGGGTCGACAACATCATTAATTTCAAGTTGAGTTTGACGAGACAGCACTACTTTAGGTGTGGTTTGATTGAACTTGGGTTGAGTGACCTGTTCAACCAGCTCTTTCCAACGCTGATAATTAGGTAAGTCGCTACGGCCCATCAATGGCAGTTTATTAGGTGGTGATAGCGGTTTGGCTGGCTTTAATTGCTCTATTGCTTCTATTGCAGCATCGCATTCAGTTTGTTGATCAGTATCTTCAAAATTAAGGTTGACCAAGAGTTTGACAATATTGCCATGACGTCGAAGTTCGATACGTGGCAGCACAAAGCGTGTGCGCCCAAAATCAGGCCAGCATTCTACTGTGCGATCAAACGCGACGCCGCCATAATAGCGAATATCTTGATTACTGCTTTTACCGCGTTGTGATTGGTAAATCGATGACAGTAATTCATCATCAATTTCTTGTTCTTGTTTGAAGTCTTTACAGGCGCCAATAGCGGCAACTTCTTCCTGTTTATCACGCCCATGCCAATAAATTCGTGGATACTGTGTTTGAGCACCTAACCAAGACAGTAATGGAATTGACTTTGCTTCCACAGAAATCTGCACTATGTGTTCTTTGGCGTGAGCCAACTTCATAGCGTTTAGCTTGTCGATTAACTGGCTAAATTGCTCAGAAAAAATGTGGCTAGGCAACAAAGACTCCAATAGTTGATAACTCAAATTGATGAAATGAGGAAGAGTAATATGGGTTTATGTAAATTATGCCTTAAGTTAATGAAGGGTTCAAAAACTGTCAATCTTAAGCCGCAATTGCTGTGATCTTAATTGCTAATATAATCTATAAAAATGGGCGATAATGATAATCAATCCCGCTAACTGCCTGAATTTGAACACTGTTAAAGATTAGTACATTTTATTTGGAGTATTTAGTCGAGACAGGATAAAATAACGATACTAAATTTACATATTTAACATTTTAAGTCATAAGTATTAGCATTATTCACTACTACTTCTTTACCGTATTCGGAGATTTACCCGTTAATGAGTCAGATTGATGAGTCAAAAGATGTCATTCGCATTCCAGTAAGCCGCTTAGGTTTAGGGATGTTTGTGGTAGCGATTGACCGTAAAGAAAGCAAAGTGGCCATTAGCAATGCAGGACAAATTAAGCATCGTGACTCAATTGCGAAACTCGATAAAGCAGGTATCAAAACTGTTTGGGTGGATGTTGAGCGTTCATCTGATAGTTGTGGCTTAAAGAAAAATAATTCAGCTAAATTAGCACGAAAACCAGTAGCTACCCGCGAAACCAAGCAAACTCAAGCGAAGAAAATTCTCTCTGAGGCGAAAAACCTCGTGCGTAAAGTGCTGTCTGAAACTTATGAAGGTAAAGCGGTTGAAGTCGCGCCTTTTGAAGATATTGCAGACAAAATGATTGAATCAGTGATGGATGATGCCGATGCATTAAAGTGTGTTTCAGCGTTAAGAACAAAAGATGCCTATTTACTTGAGCATTCTGTCAATGTGGCATTTTTGCTGGTGACATTTGGTAAGTATCTAAATCTCGATAAAGCATTATTGAAAGAAATGGCTGTGGGAGGAATTTTGCATGATATTGGTAAAATTCAAGTGGATAACAAGATCCTCCACAAACCAGGCAAACTGACTGATGAAGAGTTTGAAGAAATCAAAATGCATCAGGTGTACGCAAGAGATATCATGCAAGAAACCACTGGTTTATCGCAAGTGAGTAAAGATGTTTGCTTAATGCATCATGAAAAGCTAGATGGTAACGGTTATCCCAATGGCCTTAAAGGTGATGAAATACCACAACATGGCCGTATGAGCTGTATTGTTGATATCTTTGATGCCTTGACTGCCACTCGTTGCTATAAAGAAGCAATGAGTCCTGCGGCTGCGTTTAAAATCTTAATGAAGTTAACCCCATTTCATCTCGATCAAACACTCGTTTATGAGTTCATCCGCTGCGTCGGGATTTACCCTGTGGGTTCACTAGTGCAATTGTCTGATGAAAGAGTTGGCATTGTGTGGGAATCAAAGGGACGTGATGCATTAAACCCTGTGGTGAAGTGTTTTTATTCGCAAAAGCATCGACGTTATACCGATGTCACCTTTGTTGATTTACGTAAATCAGATTTAAATATTGAGCGGGGTATATCTCCTCGTTCTCTCGAAGTCGACCCTAGCCCATTTTATTAATTCACAATAAATACAAACGCTCAATGAACACTCATGTGAGCGTTTGAAGTTAATTACTTACCCGTATTTTTTGATTGTTCCCATTCACCAGCGTCACCCTTTTTAGCTTTCTTGTTGTATATTCCCTTTGACTTACTCTCAATCCATTTTCGGAGATAAAATGAAATCTTTGGTTAGCATTATTGTCATTCTACTTTCTTTAGCGTTGCTTATTCCTGGGGTGACACAACCTATTTTGACCATTCAAGGCAGCATCGAAAAAGCTGAGTTGGTTGAAACTGGGGTCAATATGTTTACCGAAAGCCTGTCTGAAAGTTCACGTGGCAATGCAAGGAGCATGATGGACATGGCGATAAGTATGTTTGGTTTCGACACTATTGAAGGTGAAGTTGAGGTGTTTTATAAAACCCGCAGCATTGTCGATACTGTCAATGAGCTTTATCAGTCAAATAATGTGCTTGTCGCCGCTTTAGTTGGCATATTTAGCATGGTGTTTCCTGCATTAAAGCTACTCCTCATGCTGGTTATTTGTTTACCATGGTTTTCTCGTCAGCAGCAAAGTGTGATTAAGGTGATTAGTGCAATCGGCAAGTGGTCAATGGCAGATGTATTTGTTGTTGCCTTGATTATTGTATATATGGCGGGTAATGCTTCAGCGGGAATGGGGGAATTATTAAAGACCACTGCTCAATTTGAACCTGGCTTTTATTTTTTCAGCGCTTATTGCGTCTTTTCAATCGCCAGTCATTGGATGGTTACGAGTATATTTATCAACTCAGCAGAAGATGTGTCTCATAAATTAGCTAACAGCCACACGGCGTAAATTCTGAGACGGCTTAGCTATTATTTTTGTATTACTTATTGAAAAAGTTACTATTTAAATTATCCAATAACCCTGTCTTTAAGTAACTACAGTGTAATTCAGCATAACTTAGAAATAATCAGTATTGGCGGCTTAAATAGACTCTTCCGATAATTGCCTTGAGTATCCTAAATCGAGGCAATGATGATTTCATTGTTTAAAGCAGGGTTAAAACCCCAATCTAAAATAAAAATATACAAAGCTATCGCGATTATCAGCTTGTGCATTATTGCTATTGTTGCTTCTGTGCAAACAACAGGACTAACCCGTGCGGTGATAGAGCTATTAGCTTTTGGCGGGCTTATTGGACTTGCGTTAGCTAAGCCCTATATTCAGACACAAGCATCACAGGACGCTGAGTAGCGACCTCCCAGCAATATTCACATTGCTAGATTTCGTGCTGCTTTAATGTTTTTCCTATCCTTCACTATCCTTCACTATCCTTCACTATCTTATCCATAAAATATAACCCAGTGATGAACTACCAATGGCTAGCCAGAGTAGTACGCCTAACAACAGAGGCTTAGGTCCATTGGCGCGCATTTTACTGACTGTGATACCCGCACCAATCAAGAATAAACACACAATCAATAATTGCTTCGACACGCTAAAAAGCACGTCATAGACAGGTTGGCCTTGGGGAATAAAATAAGCCGTTAAAATAGCTAAACAATAAAAACCAATAAAGTACGGAATAGATATTTTTGACTTATCACCACCAAACGCGATGGCGCTGAGTAAAGCGATTGGAATTATCCACAAAGCGCGAGCTAGCTTAATCGTGGTTGCCGTTTTTAAAGCTTCATCGCCATAAGCTGACGCAGCGCCAACAACTGAAGAAGTATCGTGAATCGCAATCGCGCTCCAAACCCCAAAGTCATACTGGCTCAATGATAATGCATGACCAATAGTTGGAAAGAGGAACAATGCGGCTGAATTGAGTAAAAAAATACAGGCGAGCGATACAGCAATTTGATCATTCTTAGCATTAATCGCAGGCGCGACAGCGGCAATCGCGCTGCCACCACAAATCGCGGTGCCACAGCTAATCAAGTGGCCAGTTTTATCTTCTAACTTCATTAATCGGGTTAACCCGAAACCCAATATAAGGGTGAAAAAAATAGAGCCAACGATTAAGCCTAAGTTATTGCTACTTGCAGAAATTGCTTCAGGTAAATTAATACCAAAACCTAAGCCGACAATAGAATAAGCCAATAGCTTTTTGGTGACTTTATTTAAATCGATACTGACTGGTACCATACCTAAGCTGGCAAGAGTAAAGCCCATTAGCAAGGCTATTGGAGAGGAGATAATTGGCGTTAAACATATCAAACCTACAGCAATAAATAGCCATAATTTGAATTGCGCAGAAAAACCACTAGTCATGAACAGTCACTCAAAAAATTGATAGTCTATTGTAGCAATTCGAAAGACATTGAACGATAACAGAAGATGAAAAACCATCAGCTAGAATAACTTTTGTCGTGTTGCGGCGCTTGAGTGATATTTTAATCGCGAAATATCGTGACTTGATTATAATAACCGCACTAATGATGAGTTTTACAGATGGTATTAGAGATGACAACGTCAGCAAAATTAGCTACTCCCCACTTTTTGCCTGAGAACACTTTGTTGCTAAATGCGATAACCGAAGGTGTTTACGGCTTTGATCTCAATGGCAATGCCGTATTTATTAACCCAGCAGCAGAACAAATGACAGGCTGGGAAAGTGCTGAATTAATTGGCAGAAATATTCATGACTGTCATCACCATAGTCACGCAGACGGTAGTCCTTATCCTCAGCATGATTGCCCCATTTACCGCACCTTGCACGATGGTGTTGCTCGTCAGGTATCGGAGGATGTTTTTTGGCGTAAAGATGGCACTAGCTTCCCCGTTTATTATAGTTCTACCCCTGTTTATGATAACGGTGTGTTGATTGGAGTCATCGCGATATTTCGAGATGTCAGTATACAAAAACATACCGAAGACTCACTGCGCGAGGCATTAGCACAGGTGCAGGCACTGTCGGAGCGACTTGCCTCTGAAAATCAATATTTACTTACTGAGCTTCAAGGAAAGCAAGGTGCGATGGGGTTATCTGGTAACAGCCAAGCAATTAGCCATTTAACTCAGCAAATCAACCTAGTGGCTAATACCGACAGTACCGTGTTGATTTGCGGCGAGAATGGCACAGGTAAAGAGCTGGTGGCACGAAGCCTTCATCAATTAAGTCACCGAAAAGATCATCCTTTAGTAAGCGTGAACTGTGCGGCTTTTTCAGCATCGATATTAGAAAGTGAACTGTTTGGTCATGAAAAAGGCGCTTTTACTGGTGCTGTTAGCAGACGTAAAGGTCGATTTGAGTTGGCCCATAATGGCACCTTATTTTTAGATGAAATTGCCGAATTAAGCCTTGAAGCCCAATCAAAGCTTTTGCGAGTAATTCAAGAGCAGGCCTTTGAGCGAGTCGGCAGCAGCGAAACGATTAAGGTCAACATTCGACTAATCGCCGCAACTCATCACGATTTGCAAGCACGAGTGGAGCAAGGCTTATTCAGAATGGATTTGTACTATCGACTCAATGTGTTTCCTATTATCGTGCCGCCCTTACGACAACGTCGTGAAGATTTACCTGCATTAGTCAGCGACCTAGTCGCTTCTTTAAGTCAGAAATTAGGCAAGAAAATCACCAAAGTGAGTGCCCAGGGTTTAAAGAAACTTCAGCAATATGCTTGGCCTGGCAATGTACGTGAACTGCAAAATCTAATTGAGCGCGAAATCATTCTGACGCAAACTCAAATGCTTGATTTTAAGAGCTTATCGCTTAATTCTGCTCAACAAGCTGATTTATCGACTAGTCAATCCCTCACTATGGCGCAAGCTGAAGCTGCACATATTGTCAAAACGCTTGAGGCTACTCAATGGCGAATTTCTGGGGCTCATGGCGCAGCTGCCATGCTTGATATGCCGCCAAGTACCTTACGTTCAAGAATGAAGAAGTTATCCATTAGCCGCTAGATGATTTGGTTAAACAGAAAGATAAGTTCGATTGAGTCACGGTATATCGCCAATTGGTGATATGTCGTGACTTGTTAAGTAGCAGATATTATTTATAGTGATTAAAATCAGGTGGTTATGTTTTTATTGTGATTGGCGCAGGTTTTGCTATTTAGCTTACAGCTAATAAGAGAAAACTAGGAACCACACAATGTCAGATCCAGTATCGTCAGAGCCAGTATCAAGTCGGTTACCCACTTCTTCCACCCTGCGTATTCCCGTTGTTAATGTTAGCGCTTCAGGCAAAATTCATGTGCGGGAACAGCAAGGCGTGTTTCAAAAGATCCGTCAGCACACTAATACTTTGCTAATAGCCATATTTTTCATTATCCCTTTCATCAATTTCAACGGGCGTCAGGCTATTCTGCTTGATGTGACCGAGCAGCAGTTTTTCTTTTTTAATATTACCTTGTGGCCGCAAGATTTCACTGTGTTGGCCTGGGTGTTCATGGCCGCGGCATTCGCGCTGTTTTTTGTCACTGTGTATTGGGGCCGAGTTTGGTGCGGTTTTTTATGTCCGCAAACTGCCTGGACAGCGATGTTTATGTGGGTTGAAGCGAAAATTGAAGGTAATCATCATCACCGTACTGCATTAGATAATGCGCCGTTATCTGCATCTAAAGTGGGCAAAAGGTTGTCAAAGCATACTGCTTGGGCATTCATTGCATTAGTGACAGGTTGTGGTTTTATGGGGTACTTCATGCCTGCACGCGACTTGTATATTGATATTTTCACTTTTAGCAGCGGTTTTTGGACCGGAGTCTGGGTGTGGTTTTTTGCACTCTGTACTTACTTAAATGCGGGTTGGATGCGAGAGATGATGTGCTTGCATTGCTGCCCTTATTCACGATTTCAGGCGGTGATGTTTGACTCGAACACTAAAACGGTTAGTTATGACGCGGCTCGAGGTGAAAATCGTGGTCCTCGTAAGCGCAATAAAAGAGGAACAGACATCGACAAAGTCGTTAAACCTGAAGGTTTAGGTGACTGCGTTGATTGTCATTTGTGTGTCGATGTTTGTCCAACTGGTATTGATATCCGTAATGGACTGCAATATGAGTGCATTAATTGTGGTGCCTGCGTTGATGCATGTAACCAAACGATGGAAAAGTTTGGGTATCAGCCAAACCTTATTAGCTTTACCAGCGAAAATGCCCTTGATAAAGGCCAGAAACCGTCTATCTGGTCAGTCAAAGCGCTGGGCTATGCGAGTGCGCTATTAGTGATGTTGGTGCTCATTGTGATGGATTTGAATAGTCGCACTGATATTCAATTAAATGTAATTCGTGATCGCCAAAGTCTGTATCGCGTGATCAATAGTCAGTCGGATAATGAAGTGATAGAGAATAGTTATTTACTGAAAATACGTAATAAAACTCAGCAAGCTGCTTTTTATAATATCAGTATTGCTTATGACAATTTGTCTGCTTATGAATTTGAGATTGAAACCGAAACCTTGGTATTGATTAAGGCGGCTGAACAGTTGGAATATCCAGTAACGGTCACAAGTGTAATGAGAGATAATCTTGGCATGACAGCAGGTAATGCACGTGATGAACTCACTTTCTTGATCACTGAAGTGAATTCAGCGGCTGAAATTGACTCTCAAAAACCGTTAAATCAAGTGTCTCAAGAATCGCGGTTTTTTAGGCCTTAATAGATAAAAAAGAACAATAAATACAAGATACAGCGGGAAAATTGTAACGTTCCATTTTAGGGCGAACTGAACAAATAACGAACTATTATAGTGCTTTAGATAAATAACTTATAGCATCACAATATGTTAACAACTTGTTTCTTTTGGTTTTTTAATAATGGCATAGAACTGGCAAAACATGATCAGAATTAAGTCTAGGAGTGTGTAGCTATGTCGTATATTGAACCAAAAGAGTTCGCCGTAAAAATGGTCGATTCAGGTGAGCAGAAAATCTTCATGTCAACCAAGGACACTTTAGTCCGTGCCTTTATGGCAGGGGCAATTTTAGGTCTGGCGGCATTTTTTGCCATAACTGTGATAGTTAAGACAGGCAGCTTACTTACGGGATCAATTTTGTTCCCTGTAGGTTTTATTATGCTGTATTTAATGAAGTTTGATCTATTGACTGGGGTATTCACTCTGGTGCCATTAGCAGTGTTAGATAAACGAAATGGTTGTACTGTCGACCAAATGCTGCGTAATTGGGGTTTAGTGTTTGTGGGTAACTTTGCCGGCGCCCTTACTGTGGCCTTTTTTGCATCGTTCATTTTGACTTATGGATATAACACCGATGGTGGTGTGTTGGCTGCGAAAGTCAGTAGTATTGGTGAGTCACGAACCTTAGGTTATCAGGAACATGGCTTTGCTGGATGGATGACCATTTTCATCCGTGGCATGTTATGTAACTGGATGGTATCTATGGGGGTTGTTGGTGCAATGATTTCAACTTCAGCAAGTGGCAAAATGATGGCGATGTGGATGCCGGTGATGTTGTTCTTCTTTATGGGGTTTGAGCACTCAATTGTGAACATGTTCCTGTTCCCATTCTCGATGATCATGGGGGGGGACTTCACTGTAATGGATTACCTTGTTTGGAATGAAATCCCTACCGCGCTTGGTAATTTAGTTGGTGGATTTGTGTTAGTTGGTTTACCGCTTTATCTTACTCATGTAAAAGAAAGCCCAGCACGTAAGCGTGAACAAGCACGCCGCGAAAAGCTTGCATAAGCTTTTGATGATTAATGCTCTGTGCCATTAAGCAGGTTTAGCTTACGGTAGCAGAGCATTTTTATTTTCTATGTCTAAAACACTCAAACTGACCATTGGCCAACATAGCGTTAGCGGGGTTAAACCTGTTAACCAAGATTGCTGTGGCAGCCGACAGCCGAAAAGCCCACAGCTTAATAGTAAAGGTGCCGTGGTCGCAATTGCCGATGGTATTAGTAGCAGTGACGTCAGTGATATTGCTAGCGAAACCGCGATTAGTAACTTTCTTCATGATTACTATGCAACCTCTGACGCTTGGTCGGTTAAAACCTCCGCACATAAAGTCTTACAGGCCTTAAATCATTGGTTGTTTGCTCAAGGCCAACAAGGCCTGAACCGCCATGATGCGAATAAAGGTTATGTCTGCACCTTCAGCGCATTAGTGCTTAAATCTAATACCGCGCATTTATTTCACTGTGGCGATTCACGTATTTATCAATTAAGTGGTCAGTCATTTGAGCAATTGACTAAGGATCATCGCCGTTATGTTGGTGATACAAGTTACCTGAGCCAAGCATTAGGTATTAGTCCATTGTTAAGCTGTGATTATCATGCTCATCCGGTTAAACAGGGCGACATTTTTGTGCTCACGACAGACGGAGTACATGAGTTTTTATCTGCTAAAGTCATTGCTGATGCGATTATTCAAGAGGTCGAACTAGGGCAGAAAAGGGCTAGTGCAGTTACAACTCCTGTTGATAAAAAAGCTATTGATGCAAAAGGTGCTGATTTTGATCGAGTTGCGCAAGACTTGGTGGCGCAAGCGTTGGCTGCTGGGGGGGATGATAATCTGACAATCCAAATTGTCAGCGTTGATGAGTTGCCCAGCCATGAGGTGAATGAGTTTAAACAATTGTTGACTCAACTGCCTTTACCGCCCGCTTTGCATAGCGAACAAGAGTTCGAAGGCTTTACCATTCAGCGTGAATTGTATGTTAGCAGTCGCAGTCGAGTTTACCTTGCTCAGGATAAAGCATCAGGCCAGCGGGTGGTCATTAAGGTTCCTTCTGATGAAATGCGCCACAATGAAGGTCATTTAGAAACCTTGTTAATGGAAGATTGGGTGGCACAAAGAGTATCTAACACTCACTTATTAAAATCATTCGTATCAACATCGCCTAAACAATACCTTTATACAGTAACTGAGTATGTTGAAGGCTGTACTTTGGCCCAGTGGATCCATGACCACGCCCAACCTGACTTAGACACAGTGAGAAATCTGGTTATTCAAATAGCCCGAGGCTTACAAGCTTTGCACCGACAAGAAATGGTTCATCAAGACCTACGCCCTGAAAATATTATGATAGATACTGCAGGTGTGATTAAAATTATCGACTTTGGCGCGGCGGCAGTGGCTGGAATCATTGAAACCCAAGGGGTTGATGATCACATGCTAGGCACCGCACAATACAGTGGTCCAGAGTACTTTATTGGGGAGTTAGGGGATAATCGCAGTGATATTTTCTCACTGGCGGTGATTACCTATCAGATGCTCACTGGTTATTTACCCTATGACGCGAATGTTGCTAAGGCGACAACATTAAAAGCGCAACAAAGTTTGCGATATATTCCAGCACGAAGTCGAAATGCTGTCGTGCCTCACTGGGTTGATTATGCACTTGAAAAAGCCCTGGCAGTGGATCCCGCAAAGCGCACCGCAGAAGTATCTGAGTTTATTTATAACCTCAAATACCCACACCCTAAAGCGACTCGAGAGAACGTGCCTTTTATTGATAAAGACCCGATTTTATTTTGGCAGCGGTTATCTTTGTTGTTAGGGCTAGGATTAGTCATTGCTTTGCTGAATTAAGCTGAATATGACTTAATGTAAATAGCTAACCCCAAGGTTTCAAAGTTAATAGTATTTACTCAACCGCTCAGCTTAATTCATTTTTAACGATAATTACCAAGCTTTATAAGGCAAAAACTTACCATTCATGGTGATCACCACTCTGTCGCCCTTCGGATCTGTTTGCTTTTCAACATCCATAGAGAAATCAATGGCGCTCATAATGCCATCGCCAAACTGTTCTTGGATGACTTCTTTAAGTGTTTCACCGTAAACACCAACCACTTCATATAAACGATACACTAGCGGATCTTGTGGTACATCACGTTGCCATTTTTTGGTGGGATAGGCCTTAAGTGCAGCTTGTGATCCTGCAGGAAGCTCCAGTAACTGGCACAGTTTTTCTGCCACTTTCTCTGGCATGCTATTCATCCCTAAACAAGCAGACGTGACCCAAACACAGCCCATTCCTAATTCATCAGCAATATTTTGCCAACTTAATTGACGTGCATGTTTTGCTAATACAATGGCTTCAACGACTTGTTCTTTATTCATTTTATATTCCTATAGGGATGGTAAACACAGATAAGACGTCGCAAGAGTTAGACCATGATTGAACCTATTTAAAATCAGTGGTTTACTATTTTAAATTGTAGGGTCGCGTCTGTTTTAGTGCAAGAACAGCAAATTATTGGTGCGATATTATTGGTGTGATAAATGATGAGGAACTCTTTAAAGGGTGGCGGTAGAATTGTTGATAACAAAAAGGCTGACAATTATGTCAGCCTTAATAACAGTGTTTACTAACGCTTACTAACGCTGATGCATAGCGTAATCGGTACCGTCTTTAGCGGTAAATACTTTGCAATTTCCTTCAGTTGGTAAACAGCGAGAGTGCAACATGCTTACCCATTGCTTGTAAGGTGTTGGTAGGTTTTTAATTGGCAATGCAACTTGTATATCTTCAATGTGTGCAGGGTCGTTTGCACCTAGTTCGCCATTTCGATCAAAACTTACTTCAACATGGGTATCGTTGTTTTTTAGTACGATAGAAGTTGGATCACTTTTATGACCGGTTAGCGCAACAAATTGACAAGGATTTTGTAATCCACATTGGCTGCCATCTTTCATAAACGCTAAAAGATGCGTGTAGTAAATAACATAGCTACTGACATCGGCATGTGAGCCTTCTGTTAGTGGAAAATTGTCATCTAAAAATACTTTCGCATTGTTAATTTTATCTGCGTTAGTACTGGTCGCCACAAATTGTTCTTCAATGAAGTTGTTAAGGTTGTGAGCGGCTGTGTTGGTGTGCATTGTTGTCATAGTCATAACCTTATCCTCTTCGCTTGGGTCATTACACTGACTGGTTGTTTAACTCAGCTCAGTGTTACTTCTATTTATTTCTGATTCATGTTGTAAGTTCAGTAAGCAAATCTTAAAAACTGTTTCCCGATTGCTTAATTTGTAGTCTAGAGTATTTTTCACTACAATTTCACAATAAAAATTTTACACTGTGAATTTTACAAAATGCGTAATGATCAAAGCTTAATGAGAAAGTCACATTTTCTTGGCACCAAGATTCGAAATCTACGTAAACGTAATCACCTGACCATGGAAGATTTATCGGCCAGGTGTATTCGTGTCGATTCCAGTTCTGCGCCTTCGGTATCGTATCTGTCGATGATAGAGCGAGGTAAGCGTGTGCCCAGTGCCGGGATGTTGGCTGTGATTGCGACAGTGTTTCAAAAAGAGGTGGATTGGTTCTTAGATGACATGCCTGAAGAGCAATCCATTACGCCAGAAAAAGGTCGCCGTGGTGGTATAAGTGGCATGCCACTTGAGCCCAGCTTCTTATTTTCAAATGATATTCTACAGATTGCGATCCCTGAAATGTTGTCACAAACCGGCACATCAGGAAGGCAATTTGCGCAGTTACTTATTCGTGCTCATCAAGAGCATCATCAGAATCACTTCCCTGATCTTGAACGCGCCGCAGAAGATATCGGCAAGAAACAAATGCCATTAAGCGCCGATGAAATGCTCAGTACAGCTAAAAGTATGGGGCTAAAAATTAAGTGGATTGATGAAATTCCTACTGAAGTCTTGGATGAAACAGGGGCGAGTTCTGCGCGGCTGACGACATCATTTTTTGAACCGCCAGCGACAATTTTTATTAATAAAGCCCTAAAATCTAATGCGCCAAGATTGAAATATGACCTAGCAGTGCATATTGGTCATTGTGTTTTACACAATAAAGATGGCTTAAAAAGTGTCATGACTTCAGGGCGACGTGTTGAGGCTGATGACGATGCCACCATGCAATCAAATACCCTAAATGCGCAAGATATTTTGCACGCTTGGCGTGATTTTGAATCTAGCTTTTTTGCAGGAGCATTGTTGTGCCCTAAGGTGCCATTTAGACAGCTACTTGACCGCCACGGTTACGAGATTGATATCCATAAACAATTGCAAGTTTCGGCTTCTGTGGCGATGAGACGGATGACGGTGGTTTCGCCTTATCCGCATTGGCATTACTTTGATGCTTATGCGCCAGGAAAGCTTAAGGCCGTTTATCGTGGCAATGGTATTCCACTGCCTTGGGGTAACATGCGCATTGTTGAAGACCCTTGTCATCACTGGGCTGTGTTTAGAAAAATCAATGAGCCTTCAACAGGCACATCAGCGCAAATATCGATTTTGAATGTGGGTAATGAACCGCGAATTTATTGTTGTGAATCGATAAAAGTAGATGATTCCGCAGGTAACCCACATGTGTTGTGTGCTGGGATTGATCTGAACCCTGCCATTGAAGCACAAGGTAAAGATGCGGTTAAAATTACCGAAGATTTAAAGCAAGCCTGTGTTGAAAATGGTGGCTTAGTGGCGATTCCAAAAGCCATTAAAGCGGATCTCACTAGTGTGGCTAAAATACTCAATATTAATTGGATTGAACGTGGTATCGAAAATGATGCTAGGGTGATTTGTTCACGTGGTGCAGTGTGTCCACGTCAGCCAAGCTGCTACGCCAGTGGCAAAGCGCAGTGTGAATAAGCCCTATGCAGAGCATAGGGCTTACCAGTTAAGTAAACATACGATTAAGCAAATTATTAAGCCAAGTATCGAGCTGTAGTTGGGCTGATAACATTTGCCCATCATTGTTATTAAATGGACAGTCATCGCCAAAAGCGAGTTGTAGCTGCACGATTTGTGCTGTATCCCACTCAGGGTGAAATTGCACACCCACTTGCCGCTGATGATGGAACATTTGCTGCGGCCAAAGGGAAGAACTTGCCGTAATTGTTACTGCAGCATCTGTGAAATTAAACCCTTGATAATGCCATTGAGGCACCTGCAGCAATTGGTTATTATCAAAAAGCACTCGCTGCCAGCCTAATTCTGGCTTTTTCAACGGGCTTAAGCTTGCGCCCAATGTTGAAGCTAATAACTGGGCACCTAAACAAATTCCTAAAATAGGCATGTTACGCTGAACAGCTTGGTTGATAAGTGCCAGCTCTGCTTGCATCCAACAGGGACTATCGACCACATCCATTGGCCCACCTAATATGATTAATCCATCTATTTCATCTAATCTAGGTAAGCAGTTATTCGGCGCCATGAAGTGCACCAAAGTGTGCCCCTCAATGCTGGCCCAATCAGCAATTCTCCCAGCACCCTCGGCTGGGTGATGTTGGATTATTGCTATGGTTAAATTTGACATATGTTTTCCCTAATCGTCATTCCACTACTGCAATTCACCTGTTTCAAGGTAAATCTCAATTAGCTGTTCAGGCGACATTGATAAGTGCTCAGCTAATTCAACCTTTGATGCGTGCAATGAATTTGATAATTCTAGGGTTATCGGAGCCGTGAATGGCCCAGCTTGTTTTTCAGTTGTAAGTTGCTCAGTAAGTGCAGAATTCACTTGATAAGTCATTGGTCGGTCTGGGTTTAATACCCGTAAAAGGTGGTCGGCTTCAGGCCTGTTTTCAAGTAATTTAATTAAAAACTGATTCTGGCTTTGGTTAGAGGCTGCAATCATTATGTATTGAGCAATGTTGGTCTTCTCTTGGGCGGTTTGCATACTGAGCTCAGTAAAGATGATCACTTTATCGATAATAATCTTCTGCGATGAGAAGCGTGATGTTCCACCTCGCTCAAAATGTCCCTCTACAACCTCTATTTGTAAATGGGTGAGAGGGCTATCGCTGTTGGGATGTAAGCGCATTAAGTCAAAGGGCTTAGGGACAATCGTCCAAAGTTGTTCAGACTGGGTTGATTGTTGCGCTAGCTGCTGTTTGACCGCTTTGTCGGTTGCGGCATCACTAAAGTGAAACTGCATGACCATTTGTACATTATGAGGTTGATGATACATGGGCAAATGCGATGCAAACAAGCCATCATCGCCACCGAATAAGGTCATGCCGTGCAAACCAAAATGGCTGTCATTTGCATGGGAGGTGGGAGAAATAAACTGGCTGATGAAGATAAAACATACTGCGATAAATCTGAGGTTGTACATTGTCGGCTCCTATCTGGAAAATAAATCAGATGGGGCCGTCCCCGGATGAATATCTACTGGCATACATCCCTTATGTGGAAGGTATAAGTAAATTGAGGTCGTCCTCAAATACCATTTTACTACAAACTAATAACAATTCGTAGATGTAGAAATAAGTAGATAACTTGTCATAAATCTCGAGAGCGCTTTGAATCGTTAGATGAGTGGATAACAGGTTAGAAGATTGAGAGAGGGGGACATTTTTGCTCGATAGGCGTGGTTCATTTCATACTGCATAAGCAGGGTTACTTTTGGCTTCAATAAAAAATGTTCGCTGTTTGAACTCGCTCACATCTCGGATAAGTTTGTAACAAAATTTTGTCGACAGTTTACTAAATTAACATTATTTTAGCGTGCCTGTATTGCCGTTAATGTCATAAGCATTAGACAACCTGGCGTTTTAACAACGGTTCACGCACAGTATTCCAACTCTTCAAAAAGTAAACCTACCTGGCTGTCTCGCAGCATGGGGAAGCACGTGTGGTGTGGACTCTCTCAAATGAGTTTTTAATTGTTTCGGACAATGAAAATGAACAAACACTTCGAGCTTATCGATAAACCGACCTTTTTTGGTGCGTTAATATTACTTTTTTCAGTTGTGATCCCCTTGATGATATTCCCTGTAGAGGGAGCACAATGGATTGCAGTGGCTAAAACCTTCATGACAGATAAGTTAGGCTTTGCTTACCTTGCTCTGGGGTTAGCGGCATTTTTCTTTATGATCTATATCGTTTTTTCTGATATTGGTCAGATTAAACTAGGCGATCCAGATGAATCGCCAGAATTTGGTTTAGCCTCTTGGGCTGCAATGCTTTTTTGCGGTGGCATTGGTGCCAGTATTTTATTTTGGGGCACCATTGAATGGGCTTATTACTATCAAAACCCACCTTTTCAATTAGAGCCAGGTAGCGAAGAAGCTATTCGTTGGGCTGCCACCTATGGTCTATTTCATTGGGGACCGATTGCTTGGTGTATCTATATGATCCCAGCAATCCCAATTGCCTACTTTTTCTATGTTCGCAAACAGCCGGTGTTGAAAGTCTCTGCTGCGTTAATGCCAGTGATTGGCGAAGCCCACAGTTTTGGTAAAGTGGGAAAGTTTATCGATATTCTGTTTATCTTTGGTCTGTTAGGAGGTGCGGCAACGACACTTGGTTTAGCTGCGCCATTGATCAATGAAGGTATTAGTTACTTATTTGGCATCCCTACTACGACAGGTAGCCAAATTGGTGTGTTGATGCTGTGTACTGCTATTTTTGCCTATTCAGCTTATATGGGCATGGATAAAGGGATTAAAATTCTTAGTAATATTAATTTCTGGGGTGCATTAGGGTTATTACTATTTGTGCTGGTGTGTGGTCCAACCATTTTCATGCTAGAAACTGGCTTAGACTCCATTGGTCGAATGCTATCAAACTTCTTTGTGATGGCCACGTGGGCAGAGCCTTTTGGCGGCCTAGGGACATTTGAAAATACTCACTTCCCACAGGATTGGACTATTTTTTACTGGGCTTGGTGGTTGGTTTTTGCACCTAGTATGGGGCTGTTTGTTGCGCGAATTTCTCGTGGAAGAACCATTAAACAGATGATTTCTGGTGCGGTGTTCTTTGGTTCGCTTGGTTGCTCAATGTACTTCATTATTCTGGGTAACTATGGTTTATCATTGCAGTTATCTGGTCAATTGGATGTGGTGTCAATCCTCAATACTGAAGGGGCTACCCGAGCAATTTTTGCTATTTTAGAGCAATTGCCTTTTAGTACGCTGGTTATAACGGTATTTACTCTACTGTGTATCATTTTCACTGCTACTACATTTGACTCTATTTCCTATATTTTGGCGTCTGTCGTGCAAACCAACGTAACCGACGATCCTCTACGCTGGAACCGACTTTTCTGGGCTTTTACGTTATCCCTCATGCCTTCAGCATTGATGTTTATGGGCGGTTTAGCCACGTTACAAACTGCTGCCATTGTTGGTGGTTTACCCTTGCTAGTGATTGCAGTCATGCTGATGATTTCTGGTGTTAAAGCGGCTTCGTTAGATTTGAGTCATCAAGATGACTATGTTGACCCTGTGATTAATATTTCTGATCTGCCTGATGTTGATCCATGGAGCAAAGAAGGCCAAGCTTTGGCTCGTTTTGAACTCTTACGGGACAATGCTATTGAAGCGGCCAACTCAGAGCGTGAAGCTAATGAAGCCATTTGGATGTTGAAAAAACAATTACGAAAAGAGGCATTATCTCGCGGTGAATCTAGTGTCGATTTAGGAGATGCACCAGATGATATTATTGCTAACTTGCAGCAGCTTAATGTAGATGCTTTAAAAGCAAAAGAGGCAAAACTTGCAGCATCTGAACTTGCACAGCAGGCTCGTGTCGCCTTTGATGTTTTGATGAGAGAAAAGGAAGAACAAGAGCTGTTACTTGAACAAGAAGAAGTAAAACTTGCGATTCAAGCAAGACTAAACTCGCAAAGCTAATTAGGATTAATTTGCTGAAATTAAGCCACAAAAAAGCCGCTATTAAGCGGCTTTTTTATTCAAGATGAAGAATGAGGTTGAAGTGCTATCGCACTCATTATCTCAATATTTATCTCAATCTTTATCGCATGGTGACAAATTCTTCAGCGCCGGTCGGGTGAATCGCGACAACAGCATCAAAGTCAGCTTTTGTTGCACCCATCTTCATCGCAACACCAAAGCCTTGGAGGATTTCATCCATGCCAAAACCAATACCATGAATACCGACAACCACTTCATTTTCGCCAGCACAGATTAACTTCATTTTACACGCTTCACGATGAGCGGTAATTGCGGTGTACATAGAGGTGAATCCAGAGGTATACACTTTAATGTTATCTTCGCCGAACTGTTCAGCCGCTTCTGGTTCAGTTAAGCCCATAGTGCCAATTGGTGGGTGACTGAATACGACTGTTGGGATTACGCTGTAATCCATTTTAGCGTTTGGCATATTGCCAAATAAACGCTCAGACAGTAGACGCCCAGCTTTAACCGCAACAGGAGTCAGCTCTACGCCGCCTTCCATAATATCACCGACACAGTAAATGCCTTTTGCAGTGGTATTTTGCTGCTCATCAGTGACAACATAACCTTTAGCGTTAAGCTTAACATCGGTGTTTTCTAGGCCGATGTTACCCGTTGAAGGTGAACGACCAATTGCCCAAATCAGCGTATCGACAGTGAGGCTTTCACCGTTTTCAAGCTCAAGAGTTAAGCTGTCGTCTGCATTTTTCACTACTGCTTTTGGAATGCTGTGAGTGTGCAGCGTTGGGCCATTGATTTCCATGGCTTCAACTAAAGTGTCAGTTAAAATTGGGTCAAAATTACGAAGTGGAGCATGCTTACGGACTAACAAATGGGTTTCGCTGCCTAGGGCATGCAATACACCAGCAAGCTCTACAGCAATGTAACCTGCACCAACTACAGCGACACGTTTAGGTTGTTCGCGTAGCGCGAAGAAACCGTCAGAGTCGATACCGTACTCTGCGCCTGGAATATTTGGGATCGTTGGCGCGCCGCCTGTGGCAATAAGAATATGATCGGCAGTGTAATGCTCGCCATCGACTTCAATAGTATTGCTATTGACGAATTTACCGTAACCGTTCAGTAGAGTGACCTTGTTACTTGCAAAGCCACGGCCGTACGCATCATGGATGCGGCTGATATAAGCTTCACGGTTATCGACTAAGGTATTCCAGTTAAAGTTATTAACGGTGACGTCAAAACCATAATCTTTAGCAAATAAATGCATTGCTTCGGCTACATGAGCGCCATACCACATGACTTTTTTCGGTACACAGCCCACGTTTACGCAAGTGCCGCCAACGTGCTTAGCTTCAATAACCAATACTTTTGCGCCACGCATAGCCGCGCGATTACCAGAAGCGATACCACCACTACCTGCACCTAGGCAGATATAGTCAAAATGTTGAGCCATGTTAACCCTCTCTATTTATTACTTCTGCCAAGCTATCAATTAATTACAGCCTGACTTTAATAAGTGTTTATTTGAGTTTGAATGATTTAATTGCAGCCATTGTAGGGGGGAATGCAATCACAAGCTAGTTTCAAAGACCGTAAAGTCGGGGAATTTATTGCAGCGAATTGCTGACACTCAGTTTAAGACAGAGTCACAATACAGATACAAACAATCATGACTTTGCAGTGAGTAAGACTGCAAAGCTCTGTGTTAAATGATGAGTTGATCATTAGCGGCGGTACTGACATTCAGCTTGTTGCCCTTGTGAAGGACCTTCGCCTTCACAATCCATGCATTGCCATTCTGTCTCACGATGTGACAATTCAGTTTGCAGGTATGCCGCCTGATCATGGTGTTTGAGTTGATTCGATAACTGCTTTATGCGGTTGCCAAGCCAGCGGCAACTCGGGTCATTAGCAGTTTTTCCTGAGCTGGCGCTCAGTTTTGTTGGTTCAGGTTTACCTGTAATTTGGGGCTTATTATAAGGGGCAATGGATTCATTTCGAAGCATATCTGTGGATGAAAAGTTTAGCGAGCCTTGTTCTGGTGGCAGCGAGATAGGCTGACCTTGATGGTCGAGCACCATGCCCATGGGGATTGGCTTTGGGGGCGTTGAACTTGTTTTGGTTTGCGTTCCTGTTTGCGTTTTAGCTTTAGTGAGTGTTGATAAGTCACTGGCTTGAGTGGCTGAGCTGAAAAAAGCACAGATAATGAGGCACAAGTATCCTTTTGAATATGTCATAAGCATTCCTTTGCTTGGTGAGTTTGCGCCTTGTTTGCAATGTAAAAACAAACAGGCTTAGGTCAGTGAGCTTAGAAGGCGATGCGTATTAATGCCAGTTTGAGGGAGAGGGTGATGGAAGTTAAAAGCGCCAAGTTAAATGAATGCCAGCGTAACTTTCATCTAAACTACCGCTAATGCCCTCAACTTTTGCTTGTTCTTTGATATCGTCCATAGCAATGGACTGACTAAAGTGAGCACTGACGGCGATATTGCTTGAGAGTTCATAACTTGCTTCAACGCCCATTTGGAAATGGTTAGCACCATTGTGTTCTTCAGTCGCATATTGAAAATCAAAGCCCTGAGTAATATATGGGGTTACTGTGAACTGCTCTGTCAATTGCCAAGGGCTATGTAAGCTGACCTCGACAAAATATCCTCCAGCTTCTGTTGCATAGGTATACGCAACTGATGGGATCAACCAGTCGACACCGGTGTAGGCTATGACGGCAAAGACTTCATTGTCTGAGCTGCGTTCATCACCATAAAACTCTAAACGTTGGTAACCTATTACTGTCTCAATATCTTCATGTAGGTGTAAAGCGTACTCAAGACCAAAATTCCATTCGATGTAATGTTCAGAGTCACCCCTGACCATAGTGGCATAAGTGGTTAAATCACCAGATGTCACCGCCGCTCCAGCTTGATATATGCCACCACTGTCTAAATTATTTCTACCTTCTGACACATACTTAGAATCCCAGCCCGCATTAAAAGCAAACTCAAGATCTTCTGCTTTAGCATGGGAAGAGCAAAGAGCGGTAATCGTCATGATTGATAAGAACAAAGGGGTTATGTTTACTTTCATATCAGTAACGTTTCTCAATAGTGTCAGTAGATGAGTCAAGAATACATCAACTTAACGGGCTAAAAATGATAATGAGTTAGATTTGCGATCAGCTTGTCAATAATTGATATGTAAATTATGAGTAAATGAATATGAATGATACATCACATTTTTTAAGGTTATTTTCAGGTAGAAGAAAAATTAGCCATGTTTATGCCAATCAATGCCATTTAAACAGAGGGCTAATTCTTACTTCAATAAAGAGCTAGACTTGAATTCAATCACTTGAGCCCTTATTAATGTGTAACAGGCAATTATTACCCTATTTCCCGAGGAATCACCTATGAGCAACCCATTGCTAGATAATCCTTTGCTTAAACAAAGCGAACTGCCGCAGTTTTCAGCCATTAAAGCAGAGCATATTCAGCCAGCTGTTGAGCAAGCGATTGCCGATTGTCGTAGTAAAATTGAACAAGTATTGGCAAGTACTGACCAATACACTTGGGAAAACTTGATTGAGCCACTTGAAGAAGTCGATGACCGCTTAAGTAAAATTTGGTCTCCAGTTTCACATATGAATTCAGTGACAAGTACAGATGAATGGCGCGAAGCACACGATGCTTGCTTACCATTATTGTCTGAGTACGGCACGTTCGTTGGTCAACATGAAGGTTTATACCAAGCGTATAAATCGATTCAAGAATCTGCAGATTTTGAAAAATTGACGACCCCGCAAAAAACCTTATTAACTCAAAGCTTACGTGACTTTGAATTGTCAGGCATTGGTTTGAATGATGAGCAAAAAGTACGTTATGGTGAGATTGTAAAACGCTTATCGGAATTAACTAGCAGCTTTTCAAACCAACTATTAGATGCGACAGAAGCATGGTCTAAATTGATCACTGATGAGGCAGCATTGGCTGGATTACCTGATTCAGCAATTGCTGCAGCAAAGGCAATGGCTGAGGATAAACAGCAGCAAGGTTGGTTATTCACGCTGGATTTCCCTTCCTATTTACCAGTAATGACTTACAGCGAAAACCGTGAGTTACGTGAAGAGTGCTACCGTGCTTTCGTTACTCGCGCATCAGACCAAGGCCCGAATGCGGGTGAGTTTGATAACAGTGCCAATATGGATGAGATTTTGGCTTTACGCCATGAGCTTGCGCAATTGCTTGGGTTCGATAGCTACGCAGATAAGTCTTTGGCAACTAAAATGGCCAACGACCCAAGCCAAGTTTTATCATTCTTAAATGAATTAGCATTACGTTCAAAAGAGCAAGGAAAGGCAGAACTCGCTGAACTGAAAGCCTTTGCTAAAGAGCACTTTGATGTCACTGAAATGGCTTCATGGGATTTAAGTTTTTATGCTGAAAAATTACAGCAGCACAAATATGAAGTCTCTCAAGAATTACTGCGTCCATATTTTCCTGAAGACAAAGTCTTATCAGGTTTGTTTTATACCGTGTCACGCTTATTCGGCTTGAGCATTGAAGAACAAAAAGACGTGGATACTTGGCATAACGATGTACGCTTCTTCCAGATTTATGATGCTGACAAGGTTCACCGTGGTAGCTTCTATTTAGATTTGTACGCCCGCAGCGGTAAACGTGGCGGCGCATGGATGGATGATTGTCGAGGCCGTCGTGTAACAAGTTCTGGTCTTCAAAAACCCGTTGCTTACTTAACGTGTAACTTTAATGGTCCAGTCGATGGTAAACCCGCGTTGTTTACCCATGATGAAGTCACCACTTTATTCCATGAATTTGGTCATGGTATTCACCATATGTTGACGCAAATTGAAGTCGGCGGTGTTGCTGGCATTAACGGCGTACCTTGGGATGCCGTTGAGCTACCAAGTCAGTTTATGGAAAACTGGTGTTGGCAAGAAGAGGCACTGGCTGAAATTTCTGGTCACTTTGAAACCGGCGAACAGTTACCAAAAGCCTTGTTAGATAAGATGCTAGCAGCAAAGAATTTCCAGTCAGGCATGATGATGTTGCGCCAGCTTGAATTCTCACTGTTTGATTTCAGAATGCATCATGAGTTTGATGCTGAAAAGGGCGCTGATATTCAAGGCATTTTGGATGAAGTACGTAGCCAGGTTGCGGTGAATGTACCTCCTGAGTTCAATCGTTTTCAACATGGTTTTGCACACATTTTTGCTGGTGGATATGCCGCAGGCTATTACAGTTACAAGTGGGCAGAAGTGCTGTCAGCTGATGCATTTTCTCGTTTTGAGGATGAAGGTATTTTTAATCCTGAAACGGGTAAAAGCTTCTTGAATAACATCCTAGAAATGGGCGGCAGTGAAGAACCAATGACTTTATTTGTGCGCTTTATGGGTCGTGAGCCTAATACAGATGCATTATTGCGTCACTCTGGGATCAATGCCTAAGTTGCATTTACTCTTATTTTACGTGTAAGCCATTTATACGTATTAAGAAATGCTAAAAATGAAGAGGCGCCCTAGGGTGCCTTTTATTATTTTTATTCCATCGCAGCTAGTTGGGTTGCAAAATAAACTTATTTTATCGTGAAAGTTACATTACTATGGCGGAAGCTAAGATATAAACAACGATAGAACTAATACTATCGAATAAATACTATCGAATAAATACTATCGAATAAATAATCGAATGATTTGAATGGACTCTATTTTGAACGAACAGCCATCACCAGAACAACAAATCTTTTTTAACCTATCGCCAGGGCGAACGGTTGATTTGCAGATTGATTTTCCTGTGAAATTTAGAACCAAAGCAACGTTAGTAGGTTATGAGTTAGGAAAGTACATCATCTTAAAACATCCCGCACCGCAGCAGATGAATAACTACAGCGATGTGTTTGTTGAAGGTAATGGCGTGGTGGTGCGCTACTTGTTAGAAGGCCAGCAGGGCGAGTGTTACGCATTCAAGTCAAACATCCGCAATATTACCAAATTACCTGAAAAACTGATCTTCCTTTCATATCCGAAGCAAATTGAGAATCGGCAATTACGTACTCACCAACGATATGTCACTCATTTGCCGGCCGCGATTCAAGCGAAAGACGAAAATGATGCCAGTCGTGGCACTCAATTAAAGGGCATTATTTCGGATATTTCGCCTAAAGGCTGTGGCTTTGTTTTTAAAACAGATAACCCTAACCTAAAAGTGAGTCAGAAGGACATCATAGTGATGATCCGCAATCCAAATGACGAAGGAATTAGCATTCCTGCCAAAGTTTGTAATAGCCGATTTGAAGACGGCAAGGTCAATGTAGGGATTAAGTTTGAAGAGAATGACCTGCAGATTAAAACCTTACTAAATCAACTTTATATTGATTTGTAACCCCCAACATGAATACCATTTCAATGAAAAAGCGACTGATTTCAGTCGCTTTTGCCATCGTGCTATCACCTTTAGTAAACCTTTAGACTGAATTGATTATCGTTTATCGATAACTTATTGCTGTTATATAACCAATCCGCTAGTTTGGGTTTAAATATTAGTTAGCCCTAAAGTGAATCATGGATAGAATTAATCGCTTAAGTAAATGGATTAAAGGATTGCTGCTGTTGCTCTCATTGATGCAATTAGGCAGTTATATTGCTGTGATGTTTAGTGGCGAATATCGCGATGGTGAATACGCAATGAGTATTAACTGGTGGGGATATTTCAGTAGTTTCTTAAGTGTCAGTTTTGAGTCTTCATGGCAAGCACTAGCAGAGAATTTATATTCGGCAGGATTACATCCTGGCATCATATTAGGCAGCGTTGAAATATTGCCTTATTTATTCATTTACTATTTCTTGTTCCAACTGTTTAGCCTTTATCAACAGGGTCAGGTATTCACTTCAGCTAATTTCCGCTGTTTAACTCGTATTGCTCAAGTCTTTTTAGTGTGGATTTTTGTCAGCCTTTTTTACCCCATGCTGGTGGCCTATTTCATTCATGTAACCGATCTCGCCGATGGGGTGCCGGGGTATTTTACATTAGGCAGTCAAGAACTCGAATATGCGTTATTTGGACTGATCTTTTACTGTATCGGCTGGGTTATGAAGCAAGCAGTAGAGTTGCAAGCAGAAGCGGAATTAACCATTTAATGGCCATCATTATTGAACTAGATGTCATGTTGGCAAAACGGAAAATGAAGTCAACGCAGTTGGCTGAACTTGTAGGTATTACCCCGCAAAATTTATCGGTATTACGCAGTGGCCGCGCTAAGGCTATTCGCTTTTCAACGCTGGACGCAATTTGTCATCACTTACAATGTTCGCCCGGCGATATTTTGGTGTATCAGGACGAAACGTAAGCATGTTTTTTTATTAAGGAAAATAGTATGCACAATTCAGTAAACAGAGTGTCTAGTGTCATTATTGCGGCAGCAGTTCTTATGACAACAGCCTGTACGGTTAGATTAAGTGAAGACACTTTCATTGCCAGCGATGATTCCGTCACCCCTTTTACCGCTGAGTTTACTCAGCAGTTACAACAAGTTATGCCTAACAATACCATTAACCCAATAAGCTTAGATGCCAGCGAGCAAGCCCGTTTACATGGCTTTTATATTGATAACCCTAATAGCAAAACCACCATTATGTTCTTTCAAGGTAATGGCATGAAAATCGAGCCTCATACCCTTAATACGCTAACAAGGTTATCGACATTAAATACTGACATTCTAATCGTTGATAGACGCGGACTCGGTGCGAGTGAAGGTCAGCCCAGAATTTACAACCTTGTTGCTGATGCACAACTGCAGCTAGATTACTTACATCAACAATATCAGCCAGACAACGTGATTATTCACGGCTATTCATTGGGTAGTTTTATTGCCGCAGATTTAGCAAAAAACAATAAGATTGCAGGATTGGTATTACAAGGTTCTGCAACAAATGCCGATGACTGGGTCGATGAAAAAACACCATGGTACATGTCACCTTTTATGAGCTTAGAAATGCCACAAGATTTCCGCAATATAGACAATGAACAAGTGGTGGCTAATCATTATCAAGGGCCGTTATTAGTTATTGCGGGTGAAAATGACGAAGAGGTGCCGCCAGAGTTATCTGAGAAACTCTTTGCTGCTAGTCAGTCTGCTCAAAAACAACTGATAATGGTGCCTAATGTGGGTCATCAAGGTATGTTAGATAGCAAAAAGACCTTGCAGCAATATCAGGCCTTTATAGCCGAGCTTTAAATATGTTGCTTGTGTATACGGAGCTTAATTTCTGATAAATCATATCGTCTGAAATAATAAAAAACGGTACAGCGTATTTACGCTATACCGTTTATTTTTATCTGCATTATGTTGCTTAAAGTTAATTCCGACCACCTTCTAAAGCAGGCCGATATCAAACTTAACTCGATTAAAGTTAAGCTAATTTAAGGTCATATTGCTGACGGTACATCACCATGTCTTCAATGGTGAGCACTGGCATATTGTGCTTTAAGCCAAAAGCGACAATTTCAGGCGCTTTTGCCATCGTGCCATCTTCGTTAGTAACTTCACACAATACGCCATAAGGCTGTAAACCTGCCATTTGCATTAAATCTACCGTGCCTTCGGTATGACCACGACGAGTGAGTACACCACCTGCGCGAGCGCGCAATGGGAATACATGTCCAGGTCTTGCTAAATCTGATGCTTTAGCATTTGCCGCAGTAGCCGTTTTGATTGTTGTCACGCGATCGGCTGCAGATACGCCGGTCGTGACGCCTTCTTTAGCTTCAATTGATACCGTAAAAGCGGTTTGATTAGCGCTATTGTTATCTGCAACCATTGGCGGTAATTCAAGTTTGCTCGCTTGTGCATCCGTTAAGCATAAACACACGATACCGCTGCATTCGCGGATCATTAATGCCATTTGCTGACTGGTAAGATGCTCAGCTGAATAGATAATATCGCCTTCGTTTTCTCGATCTTCATCATCGAGTAACAATACGCCATTACCTTGTCTTAAGGCAGCTAAGGCTTTTTCAACACGTTCTAGAGGATCGCCAAAAGGCGCAAGTAGTGATAGCTGATTCATGGTTAACTCCTAAAAAATACCAGAATCAGGGCTTTAAAGAGGGTTTTTACGCCAAACGAAATACACCAGTAAGCTAGGGTCTGTTGTTCTTTTCTGGTTAAGTTTTGTTCGAAATAAAAGCGTTTTAATCGAGGCGGATGAGTTGATGCCTAGTTATCTAAGCAAAATTCATCCAACAAAGAGTAAAACGCTTTTAGTCGAACCCCTTGGGCAGCGTTTGTTGGTCATTTTTACTGCGTTATCGACTTTTTATGTAGAATAACTACACTACAAAGTCTCTGCCTTGTATAAATGGCCAACAACTCGCTGCAAAAACAACCTTGAAAGATCAACAGACCCTGGGCTCACTGGTGTATTTCTATTCTCTCTCATCCGGACTATAACCGTCGGCTCTGGAATATGAAGCATTACACTTCAGTCACCAAATCTGCTGACCTCGAAAAATCGAGCGCTCGCGGGCTTAGCTAACTCTACATATAGGTAAAATAGCATCACCGCCGGTGGGGAATTTCGCCCCGCCCTGAGAATTAAAATAATCTGCTTAACGCCCTATGCATTAAACAGCGCCGTCATGGTAAGCCAAAATGTAGCGATAAAAAAGTGCTAATGCTCACAGAGATGGTAATTATTTATTCAACTCTGGCAGGTGAACTTTTCAGGGCTCAATTCGTAATAAGGTGTTCTATTTTATGATTTGTTAATTTAGGTGACGGACTTGATAGCTGGTATGACCTCTGATAGCCTGATGCGCTCAAAAGGAGTAGTAGTATATGAATTTATATTTCCGTCTAATATGGTTAATGTTTTGGCGTAATCGCAAAGCCAAAAAAATCAGCTTTTTAGATATCAGTCGTATTAGTTACCGTGCATTGCCACTTGATTGCGATATCAATATGCATTTAACCAACTCCCGCTATCCAGCGTTTATGGATCTCGCGCGTACCCATATGATTGCCGAAATGGGCATCATGAAAAAACTATTAAAGCTGAAATGGCTACCCATCGTGAATGCGTCGGAATTTACTTTTTTCCGCGACATTAAGCCGATGGAAAAGTTTGAGATTGAAACCAGAATTGTCAGCTGGGATGAAAAATACTTTTATATCGAGCAGCGCTTTGTCACTGCTAGAGGTTTGCACTGCATCATGCATGTTCGTGGTGTATTTGTGTGTAAGGGTAAACAAGTGCCTATTACTGAATTAGTGGCCGCGGCAGGTTATGAAGGCCCCACTCCTGAAATGCCACCTGAATTAGTTAAGTGGAAAGCGTTTTTACAGGTGAAGAAAGAACAAAATCAAGCGCCTAAATTGAGTTTAGCATCATAAAGTTTATGATAGGTATTTAGGCTCAACATTGACTGGAATGACTGTGGCAACATTAGAGAAGTTTAATGATATTTTTGATCGTGCAGCTGAGCGAAAAGGCGGTGCTAAATCGTTAGGCTTATTGATGCCACACACCTTAGAAGCCGACGAAATTGGACAGTTTTCTGATGCTCAGTTGTTATCAGCGATGAGCAAGCAAGTGTTTCAGAGTGGTTTTGTATGGCGGGTTGTTGAAAATAAATGGCCAGCGTACGAAAAAGCCTTCTTTGACTTTGAGCCTCTCAAAGTATTGATGTTGTCACCGGATCAAATCCAGCAACGAGCATCAGATGCGACACTCATTCGTCATCAAAAGAAAACCCAGTCGATTGTCGATAATGCCTATATGATCCAACAAATCGCTGCGGAACACGGTAGCTTTGCTGAGTTTATTGCTAACTGGCCTGAAGAGGATATTACTGGTCTGTGGCAAGCTCTAAAAAAGAAAGGTAGCCGTTTAGGCGGGAATACTGGGCCATACTTTTTACGCAATGTTGGTAAAGATACGTTTTTATTGACCAATGACGTACAGTCATACCTTAAAGCAACTCAGGTTGTTGATGCTGGATTTACGTCACAAACGGCTTTACGCCAAGCGCAAGCCGCTTTTAATCATTGGCAGCAAGAATCAGGCTTAAGCCTTGCACACATTAGTCGGATTATTTCGCTGAGTGTAGGTGATAACCGAGTTTAATTGGGTTTAACTGGTTTTCGTTTCATAGCGACATAAAAACATCAACGCGACTTCTGACGCTATTTCCTGCAGCTCTGCCTCAGTGAGTTGTTTTGAAAATTGCAGCACTTGAGGCCAAAAGCATGGTCCTTTAATCAGGCTGTGAATTTGCATTAAAGCAACATTCTCATCTTTTATCTCGAGTTTACCATCTGCCATTGCCGCTCTTATCCAGCGTAAAGTCGCCCCTTCCTGATTTTTAACTCGCATCAGTTCTTGGTTCATTTCTTGCGGACAATAGAAAAAGTGTCCCATTGCCATGCGCGTTAACTCGATATATTCATTACTGTTGATGAAGTTAATCTCAGTGAGTACTAAGTTCGTTAACTGCTGGTGTAGCGGAACATCAAGCTGATATTTAGCGACATTATGATTGATTGAACGTTCCCACAGATCAGCCATTAATGTCATGACAATGGCTTCTTTAGTTTCAAAATGATTGTAAACCGTGCGCTTAGATACTTTGGCGACTTCCGCTAATTTATCCATGCTTGTTGCTGCTACACCAAATTCAGTAAAGGTGATTTTGGCTGCTTCAATAATCGCGATGCGCTTTTTTTGGCTTAAGGTCATTTTTTCAGTGGTCATCGTTAGGTCTCAAATCATCTTCTGCGGGATATTCTACACTGAGCAGTTTACTTTTCAATATAAGTTTAATAAACTGCACCGTGTAGTTTACTTTTGGTGGTGTGAATGAAATATTTACTTGTCTTGATAGGGGTCGTAGTGATGGGGTTGTCAATTAAGTCATTTTTGGGTGCTGATAAAACAGAGACACCTAAATACCAAAATAGCGATATTCAGTACCAGTCAGGTTTAAGTGATATATGGAGTATTGCTAAAAGCTATATGACCACTAAAAGACTGCATCCAGTCCCAGAAGTAGACGTACCAGTCAAACCTATGACTGCTGTTAGTTTAAGTTTTTCTACAGAAGATGAAATTTTTAGACTTGGCCATTCCACCTTACTTATTCGCCTTGATGGTGAATATATCCTTTTAGATCCGGTGTTTAGTCAAAGGGCATCACCTGTTCAATGGGCGGGGCCAAAACGTTTTCATCAGTCTCCGATAAATATTGAACAATTACCCCCTATAAAGACGGTCATTATTAGTCATGACCATTATGATCATCTTGATAAAGCAGCTGTGATTGCACTTGAAGATAAGGTTGAGCATTTTGTGACGCCCCAAAAAGTTGGCGATCACTTAATTGAGTGGGGTATTGAACCAAGCAAAGTGACACAGTTAGCTTGGTGGGATGAGTTGACGTTAGGTGAGTTAACCTTAGTCGCCACACCAGCTCAGCATTTTTCTGGGCGCGGGCTATTTGATCGAGATGCGACTTTATGGGCGAGTTGGGTGATCCAAGGTCAGCAAAGTAAGCTATTTTTTAGTGGTGACGGTGGTTATTTTTCTGGTTTCAAGGAAATCGGTGAAAGATACGGACCATTTGATCTCACCATGATTGAAACTGGTGCCTATAATGAAATGTGGAGTGAGATCCATATGCTTCCTGAACAAAGTTTACAGGCGCACATTGATTTAAATGGCGAACTGTTTAATCAAAAAGCCATGTTACCAATTCATAATGGCACCTTTGATTTAGCATTACATGATTGGTTTGAACCATTGGAGCGTATTGTGGCATTAGGTGAAAAAGCCAATGTAAATGTGATTACTCCTGTGTTTGGTGAGGCGATTAGCTTGAAAGCGCCTACAGTTAAATCACGGTGGTGGCGTGAGATGCTTGCCAATGAAGAGTTGGTTTTGCAGTCACAGTAAATTTTTGTAAGAAAATAGGAAAATATCTGGTTTAACCTAAATTAAACCAAACAATATACTATTTCATATGCATTTATTTTAACGTTATGTTGTATATTGGTGTTTTTATAACCCGTTTCAATGTAACGTTTTTGTAACATAAAAGGGTTGTATTTTTTGTTGACACAAATTAGTTAACAAACCCGAAACAAGTCAGCTAAGTTTATTATTTGTTTACAATTTATAATATTTTAAATGGTTGTTGAGTTTATATGGGTGTGCGATAACAGTGCCCATCAAAAAGTAAGTAAATTAAAACGTTAGGAATATCGCTATTTAGCAACTGTTACGCAATGAAGCGAATGGTTACTGATGATGTCATTAGGAGTAAGAACAGTCATGCACAAAGCACTGAAAATAGCCTCAGTAATCACTGCGGCTTTATGGATTACCGCTTGTGGTCAAGCCGATAAGGCTCAAACCCAGCAAAAAGCACCTCCCGTTCCAGTTGGAGTGTTGAGTGTGACTGAGCAATCTCAAGCTATTCAAGTTGAGCTACCTGGTCGTAGTCGTGCTTTTTTAGAGGCTGAAGTACGTCCGCAGGTATCTGGCATTATCACTAATCGTGGTTTTGTTGAAGGCAAAGATGTTGAAGCCGGTCAATCACTGTATCAAATTGACTCAGCAACATATAAAGCTGCGTTAATCAGTGCAGAAGCTGACTTAGCAAGCGCCAATGCAGCTTTAGGTTCAGCAAAAGCAACGGCTGATCGTTATGCTGCACTTGTGCAAACCAATGCCATTAGTAAGCAAGACTTTGATGAAGCAGATGCCGCTTATAAAGAAGCGATTGCGAATGTGACAGTGGCCAAAGCTGCGATTAACACTGCCAACATTAACCTTGAATATACTGAAGTTAAAGCGCCTATTTCTGGCCGCATCGGTAAATCAAGTGTGACTCCTGGTGCATTGGTTACAGCTAACCAGTCAACGATTTTAGCTAAAATTCAGCAACTTGATCCAATCAATGTTGATATCGCTCAATCAAGTGCCCAGTTACTTCGTTTAAAAGCAAAGCTGAAAGCAGGTAAATTACAGCAAAGTGAAAATGCCGAAGTAAAGCTTATTCTTGAAGATGGCAGCACTTACGAGCAGATTGGTACGTTACAGTTTGCTGAAGTCAGTGTTGATGAAGCAACAGGTTCAGTGACCTTACGTGCTGAATTCCCTAACCCTGATGGTGTATTGCTGCCTGGTATGTATGTACGTGCGATTTTGAATGCTGGTCAAGATCCTAAAGCGATTTTAGTTCCGCAAAAAGCCATTTCACGTAATACCAAAGGCGAAGCAGTGGCGATGGTTGTTGGTGAAGGCAATAAAGTTGAAACGCGTGTTGTGACAACTGCTGAAGTGATTAATCACCAATGGCGTATCACTGAAGGTTTGAAAACTGGCGATAAATTGATTGTTGAAGGCTTACAAAAAATTCGCCACGGATCGGAAGTAACTCCACAAGTATTGTCAGCGACTAAAGCAACCACTGAAACTAAATAGGGTAACGTTATGGCTCGTTTCTTTATCGATCGCCCTATTTTTGCATGGGTGATTTCAATCTTAATCATGCTGGCAGGTGTCTTAGCAATTAAAGACCTTCCAGTTGCACAATACCCAAGTATTGCGCCACCAACCGTAGAGATTACTGCGTTTTATCCAGGTGCGTCTGCAAAGACCATGGAAGATACAGTAACTCAGGTTATTGAGCAGCGTATGACAGGTATTGACCATCTGCGCTACATTGCTTCTAGCAGTGACAGTTTCGGTAATGCGACTATTACCTTAACGTTTAATGCTGAAGCAGACCCTGATATTGCCCAAGTACAGGTGCAAAATAAGCTGCAAGCAGCGATGACTTTGTTACCTCAAGAAGTGCAGTCTCAAGGGGTTAACGTTGTTAAATCAAGTGCTGGCTTCTTGATGGTTGCAGCATTTGTATCTGAAGATGGCTCTTTAGAAAAAGGCGACATCGCGGATTATGTTGCTGCCAACATTCAAGATCCATTAAGCCGTGTACCTGGCGTAGGTGAAATCCAGTTATTTGGTGCCCAGTATGCAATGCGTATATGGCTAGACCCGCTTAAACTTACCCAATATAACCTGACCAGTATTGATGTCATGGCTGCGATTCAAGAGCAAAATGCTCAAGTTTCAGCGGGTCAATTAGGTGGTGCGCCATCGGTTGCAGGTCAAGAGTTAAATGCAACAGTAACAGCGCAAAGTCGTCTACAAACGCCTGAGCAATTCCGCGAGATTATTCTTAAGTCTGACCCATCAGGCGCGAATGTTTACCTGAATGATGTTGCTCGTGTTGAGCTAGGGTCTGAAAGTTATTCTGTTGAATCATTTTATAATGGTAAGCCTGCATCAGGTGTTGGTGTTCAGCTAGCAACTGGTGCTAACGCGCTAGATACTGCTAAGAATGTCCGTGAAAAGTTAGATGAATTAAAAACTTACTTCCCTGATAGTTTAGAAATTTACTATCCATATGACACGACACCATTCGTTGAGAAATCAATTGAGGGTGTTGTACATACGCTGATTGAAGCGGTTGTTTTAGTGTTCTTGATTATGTATCTGTTCCTGCAGAACTTCAGAGCAACGCTTATTCCGACGATTGCGGTTCCTGTTGTATTACTTGGTACTTTCGCGATTTTATCAGCGACAGGTTTCTCGATTAATACCTTGACCATGTTTGCAATGGTACTGGCTATCGGTCTACTGGTGGATGATGCCATCGTGGTGGTGGAAAACGTCGAGCGGGTCATGTCCGAAGAGGGGCTCAGTCCACTCGAAGCTACCCGAAAATCGATGGACCAGATCACCGGTGCACTAATTGGTATTGGTTTAACCTTATCGGCTGTATTTGTTCCAATGGCATTTATGTCAGGCTCAACGGGTGTTATTTACCGTCAGTTCTCGATTACGATTGTGTCAGCGATGGCATTATCAGTATTGATTGCAATGATCTTAACTCCAGCACTTTGTGCCACCATGCTTAAGCCTATTCCAAAAGGCCATACTCACACGAATAAAGGCTTCTTCGGTTGGTTTAACCGCAGCTTTGACAAGTTAACATCGCGTTATGAAGCCAGCGTTGCAGCAATCCTGAAACGTACCGTTCGCATGATGGGTGTATATCTTGTACTTGTGATTGCTACGGCATGGATATTCATGCGTATGCCAACGGCATTCTTGCCTGATGAAGACCAAGGTATCTTATTTACTCAAGCTATTTTGCCGACTAACTCGACGCAAGAAAGTACCATTAAAGTGCTTGAAGAAGTCAGTGACTATTACCTTAATGAAGAAGGCGATACCGTTAAATCTGTATTTAGCGTAGCTGGTTTCAGTTTTGCGGGTTCTGGTCAAAACATGGGTATTGCTTTCGTAGGTCTTGAAGACTGGGCCGAGCGTGGTGAAGGGCAAGATGTTCAATCATTGTCTAACCGTGCTATGGGTCGCTTCATGCAAATGAAAGAGGCATTGGTGTTTGCCTTTGTGCCGCCCGCGGTAATCGAATTAGGTACATCGAATGGTTTCGATATGTATCTGCAAGATCGCGGTGGTCAAGGACACGAGGCCTTAGTGGCAGCGCGTAACCAACTGCTGGGTATGGCAGCGCAAAATCCAAACCTTGTGGGGGTTCGTCCAAATGGACAAGAAGACGCCCCGATGTATGAAATCCATGTTGATCAAGCCAAAATCCGCGCTTTAGGTGTCGATATTGATAACGTCAACAGCGTACTGGCAACCGCTTATGGTGGTTCATACGTCAATGATTTCATCGACCGTGGCCGAGTGAAGAAAGTATACGTTCAAGGTGAAGCTGAATACCGTATGCAGCCTAGCGATTTAGATAGCTGGTATGTACGTAATTCAGAAGGTGAAATGGTACCTTTCTCAGCCTTTACCACAGGTACTTGGGAGTTTGGTTCACCTCAGTTACAACGTTTTAATGGTTTACCAGCAATCAATATTCAAGGTGCCACTATGCCTGGATACAGTACTGGTGACGCTATGAATGATTTCGAGGAAATGGTGAAGCAGTTACCACCAGGATTCGGCATTGAGTGGAACGGTCTATCTTATGAAGAAAGATTGTCAGGCAACCAAGCTCCTGCGTTATATGCCTTATCCATTTTGGTCGTATTCTTAGTACTTGCGGCGCTATATGAAAGTTGGTCAGTACCCTTTGCGGTTATCTTGGTAGTACCTTTAGGGGTTATCGGGGCATTATTAGCGATGAACGGTCGTGGATTACCGAACGATGTATTTTTCCAAGTAGGCCTACTGACGACAGTGGGGCTTGCGACCAAGAATGCGATCTTAATTGTAGAATTTGCTAAAGAATTCTACGACAAAGGCGCAGGATTGATTGAGGCAACATTGCATGCGGTTCGTGTACGTTTGCGTCCAATCTTGATGACATCATTAGCATTTGGTTTAGGTGTTGTTCCACTGGCAATCAGTACAGGTGTTGGTTCTGGTAGTAAGAATGCACTTGGTACTGGTGTACTAGGTGGCATGATGAGCTCAACCTTTATTGGTATCTTCTTAATCCCGCTGTTCTTCGTGGTGGTTGAGAGAATATTCAGTAAAAAAGAGCGTAAAGGCTATAAACCGCCTGAAGCTGAATCGGAAAGCACTGAGAAAAGTTAATCGTATTAACTGACTATCACTTAAAAAGCCTGCAATATGCAGGCTTTTTTATGCCCGAACATAAATTATAGTTAAGTCCAAATAGGCAATATACTGATCCTTATAGTGTCCGATAAACGTAACATGGTCATCAGTTTAGTTATAAGATACTGGCATTAATAAGGATGTGTGTTGGATGTAGGAGTGAACGATGAAAATGATAATCGGAATATTGCTGTTGATTGCGCCATTAATAGCATCAGCGGCGCCCTCATTAAATCATCTTGTGGAGGATGTAGAAGGTAATAAGGTTAGCTTGAGCGAGTTTAAAGGCAAAGTCGTTTATGTGGATTTTTGGTCATCTTGGTGTGGGCCATGTAGAAAATCATTTCCATGGATGAATCAAATGCATGAGCAATATCAGCAGCAAGGCTTAGCTGTTGTGGCGATTAATTTAGATGTTGAAGTCGAATTAGCCCAAGTATTTTTAGAACAGTTACCAGCACAATTTACGATTCGTTATGATCCCGAAAGTGAAGTCGCAAGACTATTTGGCTTAAAAGGGATGCCAAGTAGCTTTATCTTCAATCGCCAAGGAGAACTCGTGCAGCAACATACTGGGTTTAATTTGGAGCAGACTTCTCAATATGAACAAGAGCTAGTGAATTTACTGGAGCAATAAAAAAGCCAATGACAACTGATTGCTATCATTGGCTTTAAGGCATTTTCACTCTTTTCTATGGTGTGTAGTAAGTTGCAGCACCAGGGCCTACAGGGAAGCCAAGCACGAACACCCATAGGAAGAAGAACAGAGTCCAGCCAATAAAGAACACGATAGAGTATGGCAACATGGTAGCGATCAGTGTACCAATTCCTAGATTCTTCTTATAACGGCTTGCGACCGCAAGAATAAGTCCAAAGTAACTCATCATTGGGGTGATAAGGTTCGTTACCGAATCACCAATACGATACGCTGCCTGAATAGTTTCAGGGGCATAACCGACAAGCATCAGCATAGGCACAAAAATAGGTGCAGTCACCGCCCATTGTGCAGATGCACTGCCTAGCATTAAGTTAATAAAACCACATAGCATGATAAACAATACAAACACTAGTGGGCCTGTTAATCCTATGCTGCTCAATGCATCGGCGCCAGTAACCGCAAGCACTGCGCCTAAGTTTGTCCATTTAAAGAATGCGACAAATTGAGATGCAAAGAAAACCAACACAATGTACATACCCATGGTGCTCATGCTGTGAGACATGGCATTAATGATATCAGTGTCTTTTTTCATGCTGCCGACCACTTTACCGTAAACTAAGCCTGGAATAGCAAAGCCGATAAAGATGAATGCAACAATCCCTTTCAGAAATGGTGAACCTGCGACTAACCCTGTTTCAGGGTTACGAAGTGCGCCCCATTCTGGAACAATGGTTAAAGCAAGTAAGCCAGATAGGACTAATACAGAAAAACCTGCCATTTTTAGCGCATGTTTTTCTTCTGCTGTCACCACATCCATTTTTTGTTCTGATAAATCGTCAGCGGCTTCAGCTACGTCATATTTCCCCAGTTTAGGCTCAACGATTTTTTCAGTGACTAATGCGCCTAACCCGGTGATTAAAAAGGTGGAAACGAACATGAAGTACCAATTCACTTCTGGTCCAACAATGTACTCAGGATCAATCATCTGAGCGGCCGCTTCGGTAATACCTGAAAGCAGTGGATCGACGGTTCCTAACAATAAGTTGGCACTATAACCGCCCGATACCCCTGCAAAGGCAGCAGCAAGACCGGCTAATGGATGGCGACCAAGGGAGTGAAATATCATCGCAGCCATTGGGATAAGCACGACGTAACCTAACTCTGAGGCTGTGTTAGACACAATACCCGCAAACACAATCGTGAGTGTCACAAGACGCTTAGAAGCGCCCATCACTAACAAACGCATAGCGGCTGAAAGTAGTCCTGAGCGTTCGGCAATCCCTACACCTAGTAAGGCAACAAGTACGGTACCTAGTGGCGTGAAGCCAGTAAAGTTAGTGACGAGGTTTGAGACAATCATTCTCAAGCCTTCAGCATTCATTAAGCTGACGACATGGATCAGTCCATCTTCGCTTCGGCCTGAACTACCAATGGGTCTAGGGTCTGCGACCGTGAGCTCGAAATAACCTGCAATACCGCTCATAGCGATAACGGCTAAACAGAACATGGCAAATAAGGTAATTGGGTGAGGTAACAGGTTACCTAAACGCTCAACAATATTAAGAAATTTTACAAAAGCACCACTAGAAGCAATATCTTGAGGTGTCTGATTATTTGGCGGCGCGCCATTACCGGTTGGGCTCGTATTTGATGGAGGTGTGGTCATGATCTTCCCTTTAGCTTGGCTTAATTATTATGTGTTTGAGATTTTGCCAAGTTACAGCCTAGCGTATTTATTTTAAATTAAGCTTAAATTAACGATGAAAAAGTTGATAAAAATAACTTAACAACCATTATTCATTGAAGTTAACTTTATCACAACTCAACCAAGATAAAACAGCCTCTATCGTGATGATTTATTTGTAAGCTGGTATAAAAAACACCCAGGGCAGTTTGTCGTTATGGTGCTGTTATTTAACGGTAAAATTTAGTTCGTGGGTGATTTGTTCATTATTTAGTTGTATATAAAGCAATTCATTGACTGTTAATTGTAAAGTTGCTTTTTTTACTGGTTTAACCCCTTCTTTTTATCCGGTTTTTGAATGGATTGTAAAAAAGTGCGCAATAAAAAAACACTGCTTGTTACGCTATTAAAGGTGAACTTTGGTTCAAAGTATGACTATTATGAACAATAACAATAGGTGAACTGAGCTCGGTATTACCTTGAATAATAAAGAAATAGAGCTTCATAAGCTTGAGCATTAGGATTTTACAGTTTAAACATAATGAGAAAAATACAGTTTTTAATCAAAAGCTTAAGCATGTTTATTGCAGTATTAACTGTCATGACCAACCCTGTGCTGGCGAATGATAGCGCTACGTCAGACTCTACAACGCCTAAAACAAAACTCAGTATGAAACCCGTTGCAGTTAATTTAGAGCGCAAACAGCAGCAAAAGGCTTTGCTAACCTTATCACCAACTACTGCAGTAGTTGGTGATATTAACTTCACCGATTCGCCTGAAGAAAATACACTAAAAGAATCTAAGCCAACTCTGACATCTCAGTCATCTAAACCAACTAAGCCATCTAAACCAACTAAGCAATATCACTATGTTGAAACAGTTAAGCCGCAAAAGCAGTTTTCGCAATCAGTGACAGAATACATCAAACCCAACAAAGTGGCTCAAGTACAGCCAGAGCCTGTAAAGCAAACTAAATCACAGCAAGTGCTATTAGCGCCGATAGTGGTGTTACCAACGCAAAGTTCATCTACAAAGGATGTTGAAAGTCGATTGCAGTTAAAGCCGAAAAAGCAGCAAGTGCTTCATCCTTCTGTTGTTGCACTAGCAAGTGAATCACCAAAACCCATGTTGGTGTTACAACCTAAAGTAATCGAAGCGCCAATTCTTGAAACGAAAGTTATTGAAACTAAAGTTATTGAAACTAAAGGTGTTCAACTTTCTCCGGCAACATCAGTGGTTTCTAAGCCTAAAAAAACTTGGGTTAAACCCAATAAAACGGCCTCTTTTTCTACAACAAATTTATCTCAAGGTAAAACCAAAGCGAAGCGTAAAATTTATCAATATGAGCAAGGTGGTATTACAACGTTTTCAAACATAGTGCCTGACTCTGTAGACTTTGAAGTGCTGCTTTATGATTGTTTTGCGTGTCAGGTCAACTCCCAGGTCGATTGGCATAGCATTCCATTATTTACTTTTAAACATGCCGACTTTGTTACCGATGCCGCTGAGCAGTTTCAATTAGATCCTGCGTTAATTCGTGCGGTCATTCATGCTGAGTCAGCCTTTAATGCCAAAGCTCGCTCAAAAGTGGGGGCTATTGGCCTAATGCAATTAATGCCTGCGACAGCAAAAGAATTAGGTGTTAGTGATGCCTTTGATATCAAACAAAATATTTGGGGCGGCAGTCAATATTTAGCTTACTTACTCAACCGGTTTGATAATGATATTGATCTTGCTTGTGCCGCCTATAACGCCGGCCCAACAACTGTGACTAAATATCAAGGCATACCGCCTTATCCTGAAACACAAGCCTATGTAGAGCGAGTCAAAATATTACTAAAACGCTATCGCGCTGCACTACAAAGTTAGAGGATGTTATGAACCAAAAAACATTAATAAAAACCTTCACGTCTGCAGTCGGATTAACGTCGTTAATCAGCTTAAGCGCTGCAGCAACACCTGCACCTTCACAAGAAGATCTGCGTTTATACGATATTGCCAGCGCGCCACAAGCGAGCCGCTTACATGATGATGTGGCTAAGCTGGTGAGTTTTGGCACACGTCATACTTTGTCTGAAACTCAGTCAGATAGCCGTGGGATTGGCGCGGCAAGACGCTGGATTAAGGACGAGTTTGAGCGTATTTCTGCTGATTGTGGCGGCTGCCTTGAAGTGGTGATGGTAGGAGAAACCGTTAACGGTAAACGTATTCCTGAACCCACTGAGGTGGTCAATGTATTTGCAATACAAAGAGGTAAAACAGATCCCAATCGTGTAGTGATGATGAGTGGTGATATTGACTCTCGGGTTACCGACCCGATGGACTTTACTTCAGATTCACCAGGTGCGAACGATAATGCCTCGGGCGTGGCAGGTGCGTTAGAAGCTGCGCGCGTATTATCGCAATACCAATTTAATGGCACGATTGTTTATGCAGCGCTTTCAGGAGAAGAACAAGGCTTATATGGCGGCGATGTACTAATTAATTATGCTAATAAGCATGATTGGCAGGTTCAAGCTGTGTTGAATAACGACATGATAGGCAATATTGCTGGCATAAATGGCGTTATCAATAATTCAACCGTTAGAGTGTTTTCTGAAGGTGTGCGTATTGCTGAAACCAAAGAAGAAGCGAAAGAGCGTTATTTTAGTGGTGGCGAAAATGATTCAGCATCGCGTAATTTAGCTCGTAACATTAAATCCTTAGCAGATCAGTACATGACCAACTTAGATGTAATGCTGGTTTATCGTCTAGATCGTTTTGGCCGTGGTGGACACCATTTGCCCTTTAACAAAGCGGGTTTACCAGCGGTTCGAGTGATGGAAACCAATGAACATTACGACCGTCAACACCAAGACTTACGCACTGAAAATGGCATTGAATACGGCGATGTGATTGAAGGAGTCGATTTTGACTTTAATGCTAAGTTAACAGCATTAAATGCGATCAGTTTGGCTTCAATGGCATGGGCGCCTGCGCCGCCAACGGGGGTGAAGATTGAAGGCATTATGCAGCCAAACACTAAAATACAGTGGGATGCCAGTAAAGATAAAGCTGTGGTGGGCTATCGTGTTTATTGGCGCTTAACCACAGAATCAGAATGGACTCATAGCCGTTTTGTTGGCAATGTGAGTGAATTTATACTAAAGAATATGGTCATAGATAATTATCTTTATGGCGTAGCTTCCGTGGGTAGAGATGGCAACACTAGCCCTGTGGTATTTCCTGGAGCGGCTGGGGCATTTTTTAAAGTGATTTAATGATTAAGATTAAGGGCTAATTTTAATTTTAAGTTTAAGGGTTAAGGATGATGAAGAACAAAAGGATTTTATTGGCGTGTTTGTTAGTACCGTTACTTACAGCGTGTTCCGCACGAACGGCTACAAATGCAGCTAACGACTTTGTTATTGGTGCATATGGAAATGCTGAAAAGAGGGAAGTTGAGGAGTCTCGCCCCCAAAGTCAGACATCGAGTAATAATACCCGTAAGGATGTGAGTGTTGGGATTTTTAGTGCGATATTAGGTGCTCTTTCTCGGACGTTAAATGGCGATTAGCAAGTTGATATCACTATTTTGAAGCTAGAAACATTGAAACTAAAAAGCCCATGCAATTAAAATTACATGGGCTTTTTGTTGAGTACTAAATTATTTTGTCGCTAATTATTCTGGCACTTCTAATTTCACAACGGTTTTACCGCCACTTTTACCAAGACAGCGCTCTAAATAGTCTAAGGTTTCTTTAGCCGCGATATCTAATTTCCATGGTGGATTAATCACCCATAAGCCCGCTGCTGTCATGCCAAACACATTATTATCAGGAGTAATTGACTGTTCAATTCGCAGTTGATGCTTAATGCCACTGTCAGTCAAAATCTTTAGCATCGCTTCTGTTTGCGCTCTATCTACAACTGGATACCAAAGCATATAAACACCCGTTGCAAAACGTTTATGGGCTTTGATGATGGCATGAGCAACATCTTGATAGTCTGTCTTCATTTCATAGCTTGGGTCGATCAGCGCGACAGCACGGCGCTCTAGAGGTGGCACTGCAGCAATCAAGCCTTTTAAACCATCACCTTTAATCACGCGAACATGTCGGTCGTTACTAAATTGCTCATCTAATGAAGCAAAGTCGGTGCCGTGTAATTCATGCAATACCATGCGATCTTTTTCGCGCATGTTCATGTCAACAAAAGCCGGTGAGCCTGGGTAAAACGCTAACTCTTCTTCACCTTGATTAAAGTGTTTTACATCTTCAATATACTGCTGCAAAGGTTCAGGTAAATCATCTCGTTCCCAAAGTTTGGCGACACCATCTAAGTATTCACCCGTTTTCTTCGAAAACTCATCAGTTAACGCATAACCTCCCGCGCCAGCATGGGAGTCAATATAGGCCATAGGCTTATCTTTTTTGTGCATCAATTTAAGCACTTGAAGCAGCATTGTGTGCTTGAGTACATCAGCATAATTGCCAGCGTGATAACCGTGACGATAACTTAACATGAGAGATCCCAACTTATTTGAACAGCAAAATGCTGTGTAATAGCTGCATTATAAGTTTTCTATGGCATCAGGTATAGGTATTCACTGCCGCAGGCTTTTGGCATAATAAACAGGAATCACTTTGACTGTCGGGATCCCTTTGCAAATACCTATCTTTTTTAATCAACAATATCCTTCTCTCATCGATATTACTGAGCGTTGGGGATTAGTGTGGGACAAAGAGGCGGATTTTGAGCTGCGTTTTGAACACAACACCTTGAGTTTACATAAACGCGACGAGCCAAAACTCGATGGGATCAGTGTTGATTTTGTCTCAGGTGCCGTTGCTCATCGACGTAAATTCGGTGGCGGTCGCGGTCAAACTATTGCAAAAGCAGTGGGACTTAAGCAAGGCGTGACGCCGACGGTAGTAGATGGCACCGCTGGTTTAGGCCGTGATGCGTTTGTGCTTGCCAGTTTAGGTTGCAAAGTGATTATGGTTGAGCGCCACCCTGTGGTGGCAGCTTTACTTGAAGATGGCCTTCGCCGCGCCTATGAAGATGCTGAAATTGGTGAATGGATGCTCGCTCGCATGAGTTTATTCCATGGTTCAAGCATTGAGGCTTTGGCCGATGCAGCAGCGCAATCAGGTGAAGCAATCGATGTCGTCTATCTTGATCCTATGTACCCGCATCGTGAAAAGTCAGCATTAGTAAAAAAAGAAATGCGCGTGTTTCAAACCTTAGTGGGTGCAGACTTAGATGCTGACGGACTATTAAAACCTGCTCAGGCACTGGCAACAAAACGTGTTGTGGTTAAGCGGCCTGACTATGCAGAAGATTTAGATGGGGTAAAACCTAGCATGGTATTAGCGCAGAAGAAAAACCGTTTTGATGTGTATGTAAAAGCAGCAATGAAATAGTTTAAACTGCAACCAACCGAGGCATTGATAAAGCTAAACAACCCTTTCCCTCACAGTTTAGGGAAAGGTTGTAAATCGATGAACTGTCAATCATGTTAGCTGCATTCATCAACGGAGATAAACAGATAGCATAATGTTTAGCGCTCGCCTTGTACTTCAAATTCGTCGCTAGCGAGTCTAGCGCGTCCGTCTGCTTCAACAACCCAAAGTTCGCGATGTACAACACCAAAAGCTTTATTCATTGTCCATTGCGAGGTTAAAATATAGCCACTTTCGCCTTCAGCTTCCCAAGTCACTTGAGTGTAGTCAACTTGGTTAAAACCTTGGTCCATAATACCTTGCCAAAAAGCTTCAATAGCTTCGCGCCCTTCAAATACACCAAATGGACGTGCTGTCATAATGCAGTTTTGTTGATATTGAGCTGCACAAGCCTTGGCATCTTGATGGTTAAATGCGACTTGCCATGCAGCAATCCCTTTTTTGCATGCGGCTAATATTGAGTTGTCAGTGCCAGTAATCGTGTTATTTGTCATTTGAGGTTCCTTGATAAGCTGTTATTTCGTCATTGAGATCTAGATTAGTCTTATCATTAGCTCTTAAAAACAGCTATATTGATATTCACTGTTAAGTTAAATAGAACAATAAATGTCTAGATTACGACAAATGTCAGTATTTGCTCATATTGTTGAAATGGGCTCGATTACCGCCGCAGCTGAAGCGTTAGAAGTATCAAAGTCAGTGGTAAGTCAGCATTTAAAATCCTTGGAAGCTTCTTTGGGCATCATATTGTTGAAACGCACCACCAGAAAGCAAGCTCTGACCGCTGCAGGTGAGCAGTTTTATCAACAATGTAAAACGATAAATCAGATCGCCAGTGACGCATGGCTCGAAGCTGAGGAAACAAAGAATGTGCCTCAAGGTAAAGTAAGAATAACGGCACCAAATGCGCTTATGGAAACCCTCGTTGCTCCTGCTATTACACAACTGTTAGTGCAATATCCGCAATTAAAACCAGAGTTAATTAGTCATGACCAACATTTGGATTTGGTAAATGAAGACATTGACTTAGCGATTCGAGTTGGCCAGTCACCATCAAGTAACTTAAAGCAAAAACGCATTGGCGAGTTTAGAGATGTACTTGTTGGCAACAAAACACTTATTGAATCAAAGGCGTGGCAAGTTTTACCCTATGTCGCCAATTCATGGCAAAGTAAAACTATTAGCCATCAATTTATCAATTCAGAAAAATTAATTTGGCATTATCAAGCACAAGCACACTGTATTGCTAACTCATTTCATACTTGCTTAGCGTTAATCCAATCAGGAAGCGGTATAGGAATAGTGCCAGATTTTTATTTTTCCAAGTCTGAACATGAGTTATGTGAAGTTTTTCTGGGGCAGAAATTAGCGTTAAATAGTGTCTATGGCTTACACCCCTTTGACAATAGAATGCCACTGAGTGTCAAAGTGTGCTTAGATGCCATTAGCCAGCAGTTCACCCTAGCGACCGCATAATGCCAAATAGCTTTTGATCTATGTACGACTAAGCAATTTACAAAAGCATTGCACATAAGCATTGCACATAAGCATTGCACATAAACATTGCACATAAGCGCTTCATATAAGCATTTAACATCTCTATTTGGCAGCATGTTAATACTGAAACACTCCAAAAATATTAAAATCAATCGAGGCTTACAATGAGGTCTAATGAAAGCCGAGTGTAGATATTTTGTTTATTCGACAGTGTCATATTTTTATTCATTCACAGAGTCATATTTTTACGTTAGAAGCAGTAATTATTTTTGTTCCATATGTAACTATACGTCACAAATATATCTTTAAATCAATATTCTACCTTTAATGGAATGCTATGTTGGCTTGAAATAGATATACTGCTAAAGGGTTAGTGGATTGAGATGGATAGGGATTTTAAATGATGCAAAATTGGCGAGTATGGCTGTGTTGTGCCATTTTTGCATTCAGTGCAAGTGGAGTTGCAAATACTCTTGATATAAATTCTCGTGATATAAATTCTCGTGATATAAATTCTCATGATATAAATTCTCATGATATAAACAGTCTAGATATATTAGAAGAGTCAGCTTTATCTGTCAGCCCTCAAGAAGGTATAGCGTTATTAGATCAGTTTGGTCTGGGAAATAACGGCTTGAAACCAGAGCAGCAAGCCAAAGTGTGGTTTCTCTATGGTCAATTATATGAAAAAGCTCGTGAATTGGATAAAGCCATTGCCAGTTATGACAAAGGCATTGCATTAGTAAAGTATCTGCCAATTACTGATGTACTTATTGATAGTCATTTAGAAAAGTCCTTTGCTTTGTATTTACAAAGCAATGATCCTGCTGTGTATTGTGCCGATAGAAAACAAGCGCTTCTTTATGCCCGCCAACATAACAACTCTGAGCTACTCGCAAAAACCTTAACTCAAAATGCATTTTGTTACAGTGAGCCTGAAACTGTTTATCAAGGGATTGCCTTACTTGATGAAGCCATGCTGATTATTGATAAGAGTGAGAATCTCAATGTACATCGTAAAGCGATGATTTATAACGCAACAGGCAGTTTATATCGGAGCGTAGGCTTACATCAAAGAGGCTATGAAAATTTTGAAAAAGCGTATCAAACCTGGCAAAGCATTAATGACATTGAAGATATGTTTAACATGCAACATAACATGGTCAGCCAAGCGATTAAGTTAGCTGATTGGGACAAAGCGCGTAAGAGCATTGAAGCACAATTTGCCCTAGCAAATATGGTTGATGAAACCAAAGATTTACTGTTTTTTGCTCATTTAAATGCAGGACGTATTGCATTACGGACTCAAAATTATCAACAAGCTATATTCCATTTAGAAAATGCGGTTTCCTTAGAGCACACCACAAAAGAAAAGTATTTTATCTCCAGTAATTATTTGTATTTAGCCTTGGCCTATTTTAAAAGTGGAGATGCCAAAAAAGCTGCTGAAGCTGCAAGAACGTTTCGATTAAACAAGCGCTTTGCCGCCAATATGAAAGCAATGTTTCTAAAGGCCGATGCCATTATCGCACTGGATGAAAATAAGCCCGTTATTGCGGCAAGTAAATTGTTTGAAGTTATTGATATAGAGAGAAAAGTTAATCAAAGTGTTATCGATAACAAAGTGGTGAGTAATTCGCTGGAGCATAATTCAAAAATTGCCGATTTTGAGAATGAATTACTGGCAAATAAGTTAGCCATCAATGAATTGAATTGGGCATCAGTAAAAGATAAAGAACGTATCAATGAGCTTAAAATGAGCTTGTTCATCGTCATTCTGGTTGTTCTAGCTAGCATAGTATTGTTTTTACTTTTTTCGAGAAAATCTTTAAAAGTAAGGGCGCAAACCGATTTTTTAACGGGGCTTGCAAACCGTGGTCATACTTTTCAAATCGGTCAAAAAATCGTAGAAAAAGCCTGGAAGAAGCACCAACCTGTCGCTGTGATTATTTTTGATATCGACAACTTTAAATCGATCAATGACCAATATGGTCACCATATTGGTGATTTAGCGATTGATGCAACCGCTAAACGAGCAAAAAGCTGGCTTAAAAAGCATGATCTCGTAGGACGTATTGGTGGTGAAGAGTTTTTAATCATTCTAGACAATACCAATAAAGAAGAAGCATTTAATATTGCAGATCGATTACGCAATGGAATAGCATCTCAATCATTTCAATTTGATGATGAGACTGTCGAGTTCACCGTGAGCCTAGGAGTTGCAGTGCTAAGCGACAGCCATACAGCACTAACGACATTAGTTAAACAGGCAGATGATGCGCTTTACCAAGCTAAATTTTCAGGAAGAAATAAAGTTTACCTTGCTGAATGTGCTTAAAGTAAACTGTTGTTTTTCTTTCTGAGCATTAAAAATTTATTAAATAGCCTAGCAATTCAAACGTTGGGGCCGCATAAGTTTACCTCGTTTGTTATTTAAAAGATGATGGTTCAAGTGGCTCTCTCTGCGCAACTCAATGACCAAATTTGCACCTTATTGGTGCGTAAGTTGTTTTAAAACCTCGCAACAATGCCCTTAATTACCTCAAAAGCAGTATTTGTTTTGCAAATATCACTCAATATTTTATTGATTACTTTCAATGGTTAAAGCCTCTGTCTGTTCCAATTTAGTGCAGCCTATTACGATCTGGCATATAACCTGAAACGTTTTAAACAGAGATATTTTTTGTTTGCGAACGGAAGGGAATAAATATGACGACAAGACCGCTTATTTTTACCGACATGGATGGCACGTTACTGGATCATTACGATTATAGCTTTTCGAGTGCAATCGGGGTGATTGAGGCTTTGGTAGAAAAACAAATTCCCATCATTGCGAATACTAGTAAAACCTTTGCTGAAATGGAAAAAATCCAACAGACAATTGGTTTCAATTCTCCTTTTATTTCCGAAAATGGCGCGGTGGTTTATATCCCCATCGGCTATTTTGATACCCAACCTGCTGATACATTTACCCAAGGGTACTATTGGGTAAAAGAGTTCTGTGAACCCCGCGAACATTGGCTACAGCTATTAGATTCAAAGGCGAGTGATTTTGCCAGCGACTATATTGGCTTTTCAACTTTAACTGCAGAAGAGTTATGTGAATTTACTGATTTATCAGCTGAAAAGGCGACCTTAGCCTTAGTGAGACATTATTCCGAACCTGTACTTTGGACGGCCGATGAAAGCCGAAAAAGAGCCTTTATAGAACATATGAACAGCCTTGGAGCGAACATGCTTCAAGGAGGTCGTTTTTTACATGTGGGTGGTCATACAGATAAAGGTCGCGCAATGGATTGGCTTGCGCAAGTGTATGCAGACAAGTATCAAACCAGCGTGCAAACCATCGCCCTAGGCGACAGTGGTAATGACAGCGCCATGTTAGAGGCCGCTGATGTGGCAATTCAAATTAAGTCACCCACTCATACTTTTCCAAAAATCATCACAGACAACAAAACCATGCAGAGCGAGCATTATGGCCCTAAAGGTTGGGCTGAATGTTTGCAGGCCTTGTTATTAGAGTCATCGACATCCACACCATCATTCACACTTGAGGAGGCATAATATGGCCGATTTCTACCAAAATGGCATTGTTACTACGCTACATAACTTAACTCAGCGTACCCATGATGAAATGGAAAAGGACTTACTCAAGTTTTCTAAAACCCGTCCTTTAGGCTTGATCTTGCCTTCATTATATTCAGAGCTTGAAGGCGAAGCCTTACCGCAGATAATCAGTAAGTTAAAAGAAGTACCCTATCTCAGTGAGATTGTTATTGGGCTTGATAGGGCCGATAAAGAGCAATATAAGCAAGCGCTTGGTTTCTTTAATCAACTGCCGCAACATCATCGAGTATTGTGGAATGATGGCCCTAGATTACAGGCATTAGATGCCAAACTGAGTAAGTTAGGTTTAGCACCAAAAGAACTCGGTAAAGGACGAAATGTCTGGTATTGCATGGGTTACACCTTAGCGTCTGGTAAAACGGAATCGGTGGCACTGCATGATTGCGATATTGTCACTTATGAAAAATCATTACTTGCTCGTCTGTTATACCCAGTGGCCAATCCACAGTTTAATTACGAATTTAGTAAAGGTTTTTATGCGCGTATGTCGGATGGAAAAATCAATGGCCGCGTATCACGATTACTAGTGACCCCATTGATTAAGGCACTTCAGAGGGTTTTAGGACACAATGAATATCTAGAATATATGGACAGTTTTCGTTACCCATTGGCGGGTGAGTTTTCATTTCGCCGTGACGTATTAAACGATCTGCGCATTCCTAGCGATTGGGGTCTCGAAATTGGTGTGCTCAGTGAAATGCACCGTAACTATGCTCATAATCGTATTTGTCAGGTGGATATTGCGGATAATTATGATCATAAGCATCAGGATTTATCCTTAGATAATGCTGAGGCTGGCTTATCTAAAATGTCGATCGATATCACTAAGGCTTTCTTTAGGAAACTCGCCACTCAAGGTGAAACCTTTAATACAGAAGCCTTTAGAACCTTAAAAGCCACTTATTACCGTATCGCACTCGATTACGTAGAAACCTATCATAATGATGCGTTGATGAATGGGCTCACTACTGATATTCATACTGAAGAAAAAGCAGTAGAAATGTTCACCCAAAATATTGTCACAGCAGGGCAACGCTTTTTAGATAATCCGATGGAAACGCCGTTCATGCCAACGTGGAGCCGCGTGATTAGCGCAATGCCGGATGTACTCGAACAGCTTAAAGCCGCTGTCGAAGCAGATAACGCCGAGTTCATGTAAGTTATGAGTGTTGGGTTTTCTGGTCTATGGTTTTCACTGCAAAGTCCTTAAACGATTTAGTACTTAGATTAAGTGCCTAGGTTTAGTACTTAGATTTAGCGCTTAGATTTAGTTGCTAAAGCCGCTGGCTTCAAGGGCTTGGTAGTGAGTAGAAATGACTCAGGTTAGAAGAAAGACAAATGACAGAATTAGAATGTTTAAAACACAAGCTTACACAGCAACTTGATAGCATCTATCAAGATGTTGAATTAGCGCTTGAAAGCGATGAGATCGCTGATGCTTTAATTGATGCAATGCGTATCGAGCAAGGTGGATTTACCCCGAAACCGTTTAGTAATCATTGGTCAGAACAAGATGTGGTGATGATTACCTACGGTGACAGCATCATGTGTCCGAATCAAAATCCGCTCGCGACCTTATCTGAATTTATGGACACTCATCTTGAGTGCATTAATTCGGTGCATATATTGCCGTTTTTTCCGTTTAGCTCGGACGATGGTTTTGCTGTTATCGATTATTCCAGTGTCAATGATGGCTTAGGGGACTGGTCTGATATTGAGACGATTGCTGCAAAACGCAGGTTGATGTCAGATTTAGTGATAAACCATTGCTCTAGCCGAAGTGCATGGTTTCAAAACTTCATTAAAGGTGAAGGGGTCGGTCACGATTACTTTTTTACTGCCAATGTCGAAGATGACTTGGCAGAAGTCGTGCGCCCAAGAACCTCTGATTTACTCAGGCCGACACAAACCATTAAAGGCTTGCAGCATGTGTGGTGTACGTTCAGCCATGACCAAGTCGATTTTGATTTTAGAAACCCACAAGTCTTGTTGGAATTTGTGCGGATTATTCGTCAGTATCTTGATGCTGGAGTGAATATATTTCGCTTAGATGCAGTCGCTTTTTTATGGAAAATCGTTGGCACCAAATCCATTAATTTGCCGCAAACCCATGAAGTGATCCGTCTGCTGCGCACGCTTATTGAGCACGCACAACATGATGCAGTCGTTATCACTGAAACGAATATTCCTAATACTCAAAACTTGACCTACTTTGGTAATGCTAACGAAGCCCACTGTATTTATAACTTCTCTTTGCCGCCGTTACTTATCAATACTTTGATTACAGGTAGTTGTTTGTATTTAAAGCGTTGGCAAATGAGTATGCCACCAGCGCAAGACGGTACCACTTATTTCAATTTTATTGCTTCTCATGACGGTGTTGGTTTACGGCCAGTGGAAGGGATATTGGAAGATGAAGAGATCAAGGTGTTGGTGGACACCATGACCTTATTTGGTGGCAAAATTTCCAGCCGAACGAGCGAAGATGGCCAGAAAAAACCTTATGAAATGAACATAGCGTTAATTGACGCGCTGCAAGGGACGACAAAGGGTAAAGATCAGTTTGGTTTGGCGCGATTTACCTGTGCCCATGCAATTATGTTAGGGCTGGAAGGTATCCCTGGTATTTATATTCACAGTTTACTCGGTACGGGGAATGATTATGAAAAACTCGCTAACACCTCCCATAATCGTTCTATCAATCGTCACCGCTGGGATTGTCAGGCGCTTAATGGTCTATTAGCTGATGAAAATAATGTTCACAGTAAGGTGTTAGCGTCATTAACTAAACTGATCAGCATTCGAACGAATCAAAAAGCATTTAACCCTAATGCGACTCAATTTACCTTGCATTTAGGCTTACAGTTATTTGGTTTTTGGCGTCAAAGCCGCGATCGAAGACAAAGTGTTTTTTGTATCAGTAACATCACCGATCAACCGATGGACTTACCCTTAGCCGAGCTTAATTTAATTGGCACAGAAACCTGGTTTGATTTGATTGATGGTGAAGTGATTAATGACATTACTGCAACGCAATTATTAGAGCCTTATCAAACCGTTTGGATCAGTAATGTGGCGTAATATCAGTTAAATAAATTTTGGATATTTAAACAAAAAACCAGCATGATTGCTGGTTTTTTTATTAGTTTAGTTAGTGAAGTGCTCATTTAATTAATACTAAACACTATGGCATTGATGTGTAGACGCTGCTATTTTTCAGCAAGCGTGTACTGCTTCAAAATATCATCAAGCCCAACAGACGATTGGGTTAAATTGGCTGCAAGTGCTACTGAGCGGTGAGCGGTTTCTCTAATGGTTTCTGCTTGGCCGCGAATATCGTTTAGCTGACCAGCAATATCACGTGATGCCGCGCTTTGTTCTTCAGATGACGCTGCAATTTGTGAACTCATATCAAACACACTACTAATTGAAGTCACCATACTATCCACATCATGACCTACTGACTCAATTGCACTTCTACCTTGATCTGCTTGAGATACAATATCCGTGGTGATTTGCGATAAGGTATTGGTGTCTTTTTGTAGCCCTTCAATCATGGTTTGAATTTCAACTGTGGCTTGTTGGGTGCGACTTGCCAGGGTTCGCACTTCATCTGCTACCACTGCAAACCCTCGACCTTGTTCACCGGCTCGCGCTGCTTCGATAGCCGCGTTGAGCGCCAGTAAATTTGTTTGCTCTGAAATACTATTAATCGTGGTCACTACAGCACCAATATTGGCTGCCGCTTGAGATAACTCGCCTACCGAGGTTGAAGCTTCTGAGATTCGACTGGTTAGGGTACCAATACGATTAACTGCTTCAGCAATTTGAGCTTGGCTATTACTGGCTTGCGATGCGTTTTCTTGGCTTTGTTCTGACGTGCTGCTGGCATTATGGGATACATCTTCAATAGCGGCTGTCATTTGCGTCATCGCGACGGATACCGTATCTAAAAATTCGTGTTGATACTGAGTGAGTTCTTCACTTTGATTGGCTTGCTGATTAAATTCATTCGCCGCTTCAGACAGCGTTTGCGCATTAGCAGCAATGGCGGTGACCATTTCACTCATATTATCGGCGCTACGATCAATTTCACGGGCGATTAAGCTGAAATCATCAGTACCAAAAAAGTTAAGTCGTTGACTGAGGTCGCCGTCAGCAAGGCGCTTGATGGCAACATACATGTCCCATAATCCGCCACCGAGAGAGGTTGAAGTCCAATAGCACACTAAGTACAGCGGCAGTAAACCGATAAAGGCGAATAAGAGTGAGCTACTGGCGCTTGAGAGTGCATCGGCTTCTTGCTTAGCGACATTAACAGTGATGACTAATGCTTGGTTATTAATCGGGGCACTCACTGTGACATTGTCACCACTGCGGCGTGGTTGCATTAACGAGCCTATAGACGCATTGAGTTGTTGCGCATATTGAGATAGCTCTTGGCCTTCAAGGGATTGAAGTTGAGCGCTTTCGGCCAGTGCATTGACTCTTGACTGGACTGATTGCTCTGAGGCCGATTTGATGTTTGCGCTGGTATTAAAGTAAGTACTAAGGGCCACCGTCGCGGTAATCAGGGTGACTAAAGTGCAAATTACCCAAAATTTACCATTTAAGCTTAACTTGATCAGTATGGCATCGACTTTGCGAAAATTGATTTGTTTCATCTTAAATATTCCTTTACCAAAGCCAAACTTGAGCAGTGACTTCGTCTGTTAAACTCACGATAATTTATTCTAGTTGAATCTGAATTATCTATGGTTTAGTTAGCAGTATGAGCCCATGTTCAGGTTATTAATGTTCGGCTTTTGGTAATATATTGTTGAGTCATATATTGTGAATCATGTAACAAGGCATGGTAACGCCAATGAATAGCAATTAATTCGAGAGAGATCCCAGTATGCGTGTTTTATGTTTATGGCATAACGCGAATTCAGCTAAATCATCTAGTGAATGCAACTCTCTACAGTCAACTTGTATCGGCTAAATTTAAAAATAGTTTAATCAGTTTACTTGATCATACTCACAAATTAACTGGCTGTTTAATACTGATATCATCGTTGGCGTGCTTAAGATTCAAAGGGGCAATGACAGTCAACTTTTTACTATGTTCAAGTGAGTTAGCATCGAAAGCTTGAATCTGATTTCTCCCAGCCGCTTTAGCAGTGTATAGGGCAATGTCAGCATGCTTAAAAGCTAAGGTGGCATCATCTTGTACTTTCGAAATTCCACCACTCACAGTAAATTGCATCAATTCACTGTGAGCGATCATTTGTTTTAAGCGATTAAGTACAGCCTCCGCTTGTTCAAGAGAAGTATGAGGCATCAAAATGGCAAATTCTTCCCCGCCAATACGCGCAATAATGTCAGTTTCTCGGCATTGCGAAGTTAGAAAACTGGCTAAGTTTTTAAGTGCTACATCACCAACATCGTGACCATATTGGTCATTAATTTTTTTAAAAAAATCAATATCAATAATTCCTAAGCAGGCTTGATAATTACTATAGCGCTTAGTGAATATGTTAAGTTTAGTCAGTTCATCATCAAACTTTCTTCGATTCCATAAACCTGTTAATGGGTCAGACTCACTCTGATTTCTAAGGGTTTCTTCCAACTGCTTTCGCTGAGTAATATCAGTAAACGTAACCACATATTTTTTCACGCTGCCAAAACTATTTCTGAGTACTTGAATGCGTACCATCAAGGCGTATTCACTGCCTGACTTATTGGTTCCCATGACTTCACCTTGCCAATTATCTGTTTGCAAATGACGTTGAATTGCGACCATTTCCGTTTGCGAAAACTTCAGGTTTAACTTAGCCAGTGACTCGCCGATTAATTCATTAGCAGTAAAGCCTGAAACCCTCACAAATACTTGATTTGTTTTGACTAACTTAAAGCGCTTATCGGTAATAATGACACCAGCAATGCCATTAAAGGCAGCTTCCATGAGTTGCTGATTCATTTGATTATTTTCATGGCTGTTATAAATTTTGAAGAGATAGCTGCAAAATCCTAGTAAGAGCAATAGCAGCAAAATAGCCTTAGTTAGTAGGTTTTGTTTTTGTTCGGTGACATACGCAGAACTTGTCGGCGACGAAATAAGAATATATTTCCCTAATGGTGCATAAACGGCACTGAGTCCTAGCTCTGTATAAGAGTAAACCATGCTATCGATGGTTAAACGTCCTTCATCTGAAGACAATATTTGTTGCCATAAAACAGCAAAATCATTGGCAAGATTATGTTGTTCATCCGTGCTAAATAAATGGCCTAAGACTTCAGATGGCTTGTCACTGGCGAGTAAGTTGCCGTTTTCGTCAATGAACCGCGTTATAAAGGTGTCGCTTTGCATTTCTTCAATGGCATTAAGGATGTTATTCACACTGAGGTTGATGACGATATAGCCTTGACGTGCGTTGAGGTGATAAACAGGCATGATGATCCGTAAACTGGTTTGGATTGGCTTCATTAGCTGGCCGTTTTCAGTTTCAATATCAACAGGCCAGGTGCCTATTTCGCCTTGTTTAAGTGCTTGTGCATGCTGAAAATAAGCGCGTTTTGACTTATTTTCTAATTGAGATACAGGAATGCGCTCGATATTGTTTTGCTTATTATTGACCCTGATGAGCTCAATACCTGAAGCATCCAAATAGCGAATTTGTGAGTAAACATTTTCATTTTTAACAATGAAATAAAACATGTTTTCTAGTGCAGTGCGATTTCGGCTGCTTGGCGTTTGGCTGAATAACTCAATCTGTGGGCTGGTGGATATTTTTTTGATGATGTCGTCAACTTCTTCAATCACATCTGATAAGCGTTGAGATGAGAAAGCCAAACGTTGCTTATGACTGTCATTAATTCGAGTCAGCTGATCGGATGTAATCCGTTGATATTGGCTGAATACGTATAAAGATAAACTGATCGCAAAGAACAGCACTGTGCTAAAAATAAGCTTGAATACACGGATATTCTTATTTCGCAGGGTGTTATGCATAGGTCTTTGCTCACTTGTTTGGCTATGAAATTAGGGTTACTAATCTCTTCAGCTGCTACTTTATATGGGCCAAGAAACCGATAGTTACCTTTATGTGCCAAAGCAAGTTTGAGTATCAATGTTTTAAACTGATGGCATTTTACTGAGCAGATAAAATATTAACTAAGGCAATGTTTTTAAATGATTAATAAATTAAATTAAATTGAAATTTAAGCGCTGGAACTATTGCGGAACATGCTTATGCTGGTTAATCTAACTGCAGAACATATTGTTAGTCGAATAGTGAAGGATTGCTATTGAGTCAGTGAAAAGGAGCTTTCAAGGTTTTTCTTCACGCCTTTCTATATCCTCCTGTAACAAACTATTCCTAATATGCCTTCAATAACAATAATTTAATTATTTTTTAAAACAGCATAAAGCGAATGAAAAAGGATTCAACATGAGCGAAGAAACAAGTTTACAAGTCGAAGAAATTAACCAAGATTCTAAAAACCTAGCGCTACTTTGCTGGATTGGCACCATCTTTTTTGGTTTTATCCCTGGTTTAGTTTTATATCTGGTGAAAACTGATGATGAGTTTGTCCGTGAACAAGCAAAAGAGTCATTAAACTTATCGATTACGGTCATTATTGGTTACTTCATTTCAAGCCTGCTATTTATCATTGTCATTGGCATGTTAACTATGTTTGCTGTAGGTATTTTTAATCTAGTATTTTGTATTTTAGGTGCAATTGCAGCCTCTAAAGGTGACAGCATCAAAGTGCCTTATATTTTACGTTTAGTTAAGTAAATCAGAGTAAATTCATAGTGCTTGAACATCAGCATGGTGCAGTTATGCCATGCTGATTAAGCGCCACACTTAAAAGGAATATTAAGTGGAAACAAATGTTTTTGACCGTAGGCATACCACGGATAATATTATCAGTGGGCCGCTGTATAATTTGGTCATAGGTTTAACCCTTTGTTGGGGTTTTGGCGTGAACTGGTGGATGGTAACGAACATCTCCCCAGAAGCCATTGCTTCAGTTAATTCTTGGGTGTTTTTTATTGGCTATTTTGCTTCATGTTTTCTCGGTATTTACCTGTTTTCATCGTCTGATAAACCGATTGTGAGTTTTATTGGCTACAACTTTGTTGTGGTGCCGTTTGGTTTTATTATCAATTTAGTCGTCAGTCAGTATGATGCGGCTTTAGTGTCTGAAGCGATTAGAATTACTGGCTTGGTCACCATTGGTATGATGTGTTTAGGCACATTGTTTCCCGCTTTTTTCAGTAAAATTGCTGGTGCGCTGACGATTGCACTCTTGCTGGTTATCGTGGTTGAACTGATTGAAATCTATGTATTTGGTATTCATCACGGCATATTAGATTGGATAGTGGTGCTGATTTTTTGTGGTTATATTGGTTATGACTGGGGTCGTGCTAATCAAATACCAAAAACCGTCGATAATGCTATCGACAGTGCTGCAGCGCTCTACATGGATATTATTAACTTGTTCCTGCGGATTTTACGGATTTTAGGTCGAAAATAATTTGCCTGTTACCGATATTCATTAAGGGCTGCAAGGCCCTTTTTTATGGACTATCGAAAATATAAATGGGTGTTTGCTATGGATGTGATGGCTCAAAGTGGCGTGTCACAGAATGATATGCAGGAGAATAGTTTGCAGGATAACGAGATGAAATTGATTAAACCTTGTATGCAGTATCAGGCAAGCTATTTGGCTTACATTACTGAACTAGCTGATGAAGAACGTTACCCATTTCCGCTTGATTTTGACTGTGATGATTTTGCGGCAATGCTACAAAAAAATCAGGATTTTGCTGATGGGGTTAATTTGCCTCAAGGCTATGTTGCCAGCGAAACCTATTGGCTAGTCGACGGAGTAGACTTAATCGGTGTAGCCAATTTACGCTTAACCCTTAATGACAACATAAGGCACTGTGGTGGTCATATTGGTATGGGGATCAGACCGAGTTATCGGGGTAAAGGTTTAGGGGCTAAATTGATGGCGCAAACTATCGCATTGGCAAAGGGTAAAGGCATGAATGAACTGCACATTCATTGCCATAAACACAATCAGGCGTCAGCGAAAATGATCATAGCCAATGGCGGCATATTGCACTCAGAAATAGAGATAGTAGCAGACAATGGCAATCAATCTAATAACGCTGTAGCAATAGTACAGCGCTATCGGGTTTGTAAATGAAGCTAAAACTGCTCAAGCTTTATGAGTTACTGACCAATTCACTGACTGCTTGAGTTAACTGTTGTACTAGCGCTGAGTCGGTTATTTCGCCTGTTGCAGCATCAAAGTTCTGATAAAAGCTAGGTACTGACATTGAGCCTTTCACGTCTGCGGCAAAATATGGGGCTGAACCCGTTGCAGCGGCTAAAACACTGCTGGCACCGCCAGGTCCTGGAGAGGTTGCTAGTAGTAAAGTTGGCTTACCTTGGAATACTTTTTGGTCGATACGCGATGTCCAATCAAATAAGTTTTTATATGCAGCGGTGTAAGAACCATTATGTTCGGCAAAAGAAATAACGATAGCGTCAGCTTGACCTATTTTGTCGAAAAAAGCCTTAGCTAGTGCTGGCTGGCCTAGCTCTTTCTCTCTATCTTCACTGAATAATGGAATTTCATAGTCATTAATGTCCAGTAATTCTACTTCGGCGTTATCGACTAATTTGGCTGCTTGGTTAGCGGCGTAATTAGCTAATTGTTTGTTAATTGATTGACGGCTACTGCTTGCTGCGAATGCTAAAATTTTCATGTAATTGCCTTATATGTCTAAGTCAGTTTTTCTATTTGTTCATTAATGGTTTCTGTAAAGGGTTAATGGATATCTAAGCCTTTATATTCAATAAACTCAACCACATTTCTATCAGGGTCTCTGATAAAGAAAGAGGTGCCATTGACATGCTTAATTGGTTCACCACTCAATGGAATGTTTAATTCAGCTAGCTTAGTTATCACCGCTGCTGCGCTCGTCACTTCTAATGCCACATGGGTATAGCCAGTATGTTTAGTCGGAATATCCATTAACACGTTAGTGTCAGTATCTGCGGCGTTCAAAATAAAGTTAATATTGACACCGCTAGGGTGCTCGATAATCGCAACCGGCTCAGGTCCTATTGGGCCGGCAATATAGTTAAATCCGAGTTGTGCATAAAATGCCTTTGATACTTCGAAATCTTTAACTCTTAAGCCGTAATGATTAATGCGTGTTATCTGTTCCATGGCGTTATTCCTTACATTATCAATAAATTATTCAGTTAAGTGACTAGATGACTAGATGATTAAGTGACTAGGAACTCATGAAGCTACTTTACGCAATAAACTGCTTATGATTAAGCCAGTAAAAGGGAAATTATTATTTCCATATGACTCGTAATAACCATTTTAAGTTTTAATTTTGGCTTTATTGGAACTAAAACTATTGCTAAATTGGTTATTCATTAACGCACTAATGGCTGCAGACAATTCGAATTACAGCTCTGTTGCTAGAAAAGGAATGTGAAGTGAAATTGGATACTAAGTTATTTGACGGAATCGTTATTTTCACACAGGTGATTGAATCTGGCAGTTTTTCAGAGGCAGCAGATAAAATGGGCCATTCAACTTCGCATATTAGCAAAGCAGTTACCCGCTTAGAGCAAAGGTTAAAAACCAGATTACTGCACCGTACAACGCGTTCATTAAGTTTAACGCCTGAAGGAAAACTGTTTCATCAACAGTGCCTGCAAATCGTCAGTGATGCTGAGCAGGCCGTGGTCATGCTCGACAGTAGCCAGCAAACGCCTTCGGGCACGTTAAAGTTAAGCTGTCCTGTGACATTTGGACTAAAGCACTTACAACCGATTCTATCGATGTATATGCGCTTATATCCTGAGGTTAAACTAGAGTTGGATTTCAGCGATCGCCATGTGGATTTAGTTCAAGATGGTTATGATTTAGCGATTAGAGCGACACATCAATTGGATGATTCCAGTCTGATTTGTAAGCGTATTAGTCAATTTAATGCCTATACCATTGCGACACCTGCTTACTTAGCTAAGTATGGAATACCGCAAACCCCAGAAGATCTCATTACTCATCAATGCATCTGTTATAGCAATCTAAAACAGCCAAATCGCTGGGTGTTCGAGCATCCAGAAAAAGAGACTGTGACCATTGATGTCCCGCAAGTCATTGGCTGTAATAATGCTGATATGGAGCTGGCAATGGTACTCGACCATCATGGTATATGCCGCTTACCATCGTTTTATCTTGGCGATGCATTGGCAGAGAATAAACTGACATTACTGTTTGAAGATTACCTTCAACCTGAAATTGATATCTATGCCATCTACCCAAGCCGTAAGCATTTAACCCCCAAAGTTAGAAGTTTTATTGATTTGCTGGTGGAGCAAATGCCGGCTTAAAGTACACGTGCCTAAGCTACTTCAAGATGCACGGTTCTGCCCCAAAACTTGTTAGCAGCTTTAGTTAGCTAATGATTTTATTTGAATAGAATCTAAATCAAAGTCGTGGCGCTTCGCCCATTCTTTTGTAAAGAGCAGACTAAAAGGGAGTGAACTGCGACTCCCTCTTAGAACACCCCGCAGCTCCGGCGAAATTTAAAGAGCAAAATTTCCAACGGAGAATGATCCAGTTTTAAACTTCATTTTGAGTCCGCTTCGGCAAGCTACAAAAATCACTAACGCTTACGATGGGGCGTCCCTTCCCCTCGAAAGCTAGCCTGACGTCCTGTCAGGCTCACGCTATTTTCTTCAGCGTCCTCACTTCAAATGGAGTCTTTTAAATGTAAGATCTACTAGCTTTGGCTCTTTAAATTGTCACGAATACAGTCAAATCGAAGAGATGAAAATTCGGGTGTAAGCGCGGCTGTGACCGTCCATGACATGGACGTCATGGCCGAGCTTTCAGGGACGAACTTGCTGCGTGTCACAGTCGTGCTTGCACGATAGCCTGCGGCAGGCAATGGATTAGATTGAAGTGACGACTCTCATTAATAGGGCCAATACTGATGAAGTACAAAGTTGATGCTAGTAACTCGTTTATGCCCTAAAGCTTGTTTCAAATTTTGAAGTTATCATTTGAAAAAATCAAAGTCGTGGCGCTTCGCCCATTCTTTTGTAAAGAGCAGACTAAAAGGGAAACAACAGCATTTCCCTTTTCGATATCCCTTGCCGCTCCGACGAAATTTAAACAGAAAAATTTCCAACGGAGAATGATCCAGCTTTAAACTTCATTTTGAGTCCGCTTCGACAAGCGACAAAAATCACTAACGCTTACGATGGTGTGTCTGAAGTAAATGGAATTATGAATGTCACGATGGCATGGATGCCAAGGAGTGACCCTTCCCCTCGAAAGCTAGCCTGACGTCCTGTCAGGCTCACGCTATTTTCTTCAACGTCCTCAATTCAAATGGAGTCTTTTAAATGCAAGATCTACTAGCTTGAGCTCTTTAAATTATCACCAATGCAGTCAAATCGAAGAGACAATAAACCCAGTGTAGATACGTTCAAGACCTTCGAAAACATGGATGTTTTCGCAGAGCCCACAGGGATGTGTTTACGGCGTGTCTTGGATGTATCTGCACAAAGGTCGCTTTTTCACATCCATGTGATCACGACATTCCGTTCATCCTGAACATCCCTGCGGCAGGCAATGGATTAAATTGAAGTAATGGTCTGCTGTAACTGAGCCAATATAAATGAAGTTATCGTAAAACGTTTTTGCCCCAAAACGATTTAGCAGCTTTAGCCAGCTAATGATTTTATTTGAATCGAATTTAAATCAAAATCAAAATCTAAATCAAGATCTTAATCAAGGTCGTGGCGCTTCGCCCACACCAGACGAAAGGGAAACAACAGCATTTCCCTTTTCGATATCCCTTGCCGCTCCGGCGAAATTTAAACAGCAAAATTTCCAACGGAGAATGATCCAGCTTTAAACTTCATTTTGAGTCCGTTTCGGCAAGCTACAAAAATCACTAACGCTTACGATGGGGCGTCCCTTCCCCTCGAAAGCTAGCCAGACATCCATGTCTGGACTCACGTAATTTTCTTGCTTACCTCAATTAAAATTGAGTCTTTTAGATTTTTATAGTTAGATCTTTTTATGCTTATCATTGACACAAATACAGTCAAATCGAAGAGACAATAAACCCAGTGTAGATGCAGCAGCGAGCTTCCAAAACATGGATGTTTTGGCAGAGCTTACATGGACGTACTTGTAGCGTCTCGCAGCTGTATCTGCACAAAAGCCTGCGGCAGGCAATGGATTAGATTGAAGTGACGACTCTCATTAACAGAGCAAATACTGATGAAGTACAAATTTGAAGCTGGTAACTTGTTTTTGCTCCATTCAAAGTTACACCTGATTAGCTACTTAGTTCGTTAAGCAATGATTTGACATATGTTTTCTGATACCAGTATTGTTTCTTTGGCTTGGGGCGATATCATGCTTTAATTCACCATAGCGATAATGAAATACGATAGAAAGTAGGACTAAAATGGCAAATAACATGGTTGCAGAAGCTTTGGTTAGAGATGTGCTACTGATAGCCAGAACTCTGAGGAAGGAGAAAAACCAATGCATAAATATTGCTACGTTAACTTTCCTTGAACTTCTAGATAAAGGCTACCAACCTGAGCTCGTTGTCGGAAGCTTAAAATGCAACGACAAGACAATCTTCGAATGCCCTTCAGACTTCCGTTATGTTCATCTGACGGGAGATATTGAGTTTGACGGACACATATGGGTAGAGTGTGCAGGCTTAATTATTGATATAGCGATCATGTTTAGCATCATGAACATGCAGGAACTGCAAAAATTCCTTTTCATAGAAGGCTTTGACTTCAGTAATCCAACATTTTGCACTCCAGTATCGAACGTGGAAGGCTCTGGATGCCTGAGTTACGAAAAACACTTACTAATTCAAGATCCTAATGTCATTCGCTGCCTAAAGTTGGGAGCTTTAAATTGGCTAAAGCCTACAGCTCATTAGGGCTGAAGAGGGAGGTACAAGGATGGCATCAAGATACTTTATTATTTCTATTAAGCTCTTTAGCTCAGCACGTCTTAAACGTCTTTCAACGTACGTCTTAGAATGTTCGCCCTAAACCGTTGTTGTCCAAAAGTGAGTTTGGAAGTGATCAAACTTTAGCATCAAAAAATCACATTCATGATCAGATAAATTATCAAATCCGCACTTGAAAGCTACTCAAATCTCGCTGAACTATATGCTCCACTCGTATGCTAGCTCGCGATTTTCGCCTCAGCGATTGGGTTGGTAGCCAAAAACTCAAACAAGCCGGTTTGCATGTTTACATTCCAAAAGCGGCCAGCAAGGGTCAGGCTTAAGCAGTGATTATCGAGTGTGGCCAGCCCATGTTGCTGCCAGGCTTCGAATAACGGGTGTAAATGGGTCACAACGTCAGCCTCTAGGGCTGTAAAGTTAAGTACTCCAGAGTCTAAGCCGCGCTTAAATATGGCGTCGAAAGCCGCCGACGGATTAGGGCTTAATATCATGCCAGGTACTTTGGCGGGTAAACACTGTGATGCCAATTGGCTATTTACTTCTGCCTCTTTACTAGGGGCTTGCGCTTGATGCCATTCGCTTAAATCTCTGGCATTCATCATGCCGTGACCATGAATACTGCCACCTGCGCCAGCACCAAAAGGGAGAATTTCAATGCCGCTCTTGGCTAACGAGTTATAAATACTGCGCTCTCGATTATCGCGGCGCCAGTGGCAACTTGATAGTCGTTGCCAGTCCTTTGATTCCAATCTGTTAGCACCAAAGGCATACATATTGGCACGGGTTTGACTGTCAGCTTGAAACTCGCTGGCTTGTGTACCTAGCACTTTGCCCTTTTCACTGGCTTTATCGATACGGGTGCCACCTAAGCCAATTAACTGATAGAGATCTACACCATGTGCGCCACAAGCCATGGCTGCTTCAATATCTTGTTGCCAGATGTCCATGGTTTGGCCGGGTAGACCAAAGATAAGATCGATAACAATGCTAGCGGTTGGGTGCTGACTAAGTTGCTGGAGTCTATCGAATAAGGTTTGTTTATCATCAAAACGCCCTGCAGCACGGCGAACATCGGTATTAAAGCTTTGTACACCGAATGAAAAACGGTTAAAGCCGTTATCCAAAGCGCTATGCCACTTATCGTCATCAAAACCATTAAGGCGGCCCTCTAGGGTGATTTCAGTATCTTTCCTTAATGGAAACTGCTGAATGGCTTGACCTAGGGCAGCAATTTCTTCTGCTTTGATATCGGTGGGCGTACCACCGCCGACATAAACGGTATCAAATGAACGACTTTGCGCTAGAGGTGTTTGCGCTGCTACGGTCAACTGCTGACATAGGCTAGCCATATAATCACTGATCCGTTCAGGTTTAGCGCCATTTTCAAAAAAGTTACAGAAGCTGCAACGTTTTCGGCAAAAAGGAATGTGAATATACAGTGCGCGTTTATCTGCGGTAGTCGAGGTGTGCCACCATTGCTGCCACAAATTGCTGTCTACCTTTATCGGCTTACTGCCACTGCGACCTGCATGGGGTGCGCTTTTTACCTTAAAAGCATGTTGTAAAGGATCTGGGCTTGCAATGCCTGTCATGGTCGACGTCAATATCATGGTAATTCTCAGCAAATTAAAAAACAATTGTCGTAATGATAACTATTATCATTTGATCTTTTGTTGGGATAGATCAAATTTGCTGGCTTTGCATTGTAAATATTGTCGCACTGCCCCAGTGAAACAGTGAAACAGTGAAACAGTGAAACAGTGAAACAGTGAAACAGTGAAATAGTGAAATAGTGAAATAGTGAAATAGTGAACAGGTGAAATGCTATTAGCTTCACCTGAAGCTTTACCAAAAGTGACCAAGATTCAGCACAAAAAAGCCCCATAGCATCTTTAAATGCTATAGGGCTTTTTATGGACTTTTATTCTAGCTATCGATACTGACTCTCTATACGGCTTTCTATACAAGCTTGCTTTGCGAGAGCTACAGAATGAATGTCGCTACTAAATCATTTAATGATTTTGCCTGCACTTTTAAGTCTTTTGCTTTTTGAACACTGATTTCTGCCGCTTGGGTTATATCATCAGTGACGTCTTTAATCGCAACCGTATTTTGGGTAATTTCGTTAGTCACCTGAGTTTGCTCTTCTGCAGCGGTTGCAATTTGGCTAGCCATATCTGAAATTAGCACTACTGCTTGAGTGATTTCTTCAATGGCGATAGCGGCTTCAGTTGCGTCATTAACACTATTGCCAGCTAATGCTTGGCTGCTCTGCATTAATGTTACTGCACTCGATGTCGTTTGCTGCAAGGTTTCAATGGTTTCATAAATTTCTTGCGCTGAATCTTGGGTGCGGCGAGACAATACGCGCACTTCATCAGCCACTACTGCAAAGCCACGACCTTGATCGCCGGCTCGCGCTGCTTCAATTGCTGCATTCAGTGCCAGTAAGTTAGTTTGTTCTGCAATACCCTGAATGGTAGAAAGGATACTTGTAATAGCATTGGCATGACGGCTCAGCTCGCCAATCACATCAGTTGCTTGAGTGACTTCGTTCGCCAGTAAGTTGATTGATTGTCGGGTATTATCAACCAAACTTTGACCTTGCTGGCTACTGTTACTCGATTGCTGGGCGGCCGTTGCTGTGCTTTCTGCATTACCGGCAATTTCTTGAGTGGCACTGGCCATTTCAGTCACTGCAGTGGCAACCATAGTGACTTCTTGCTGTTGCACTTGCAGTTCTTTCTCAGTTAAATGGGTGTTAGCAAGGCTTTCATCGGCCTCTTTATCAAGTTTCTGTGCTAGTCCACGGATTTGAGAAATCAATTGGTGCTGACTGCTTACAAATCGGTTAAAGCTATCTGCAAGGGTGCCTACTTCATCTTTCGACTCTATTTCAATGCGTTGAGTTAAGTCACCGTTACCATCAGCAATGCGAGCCAATGCTTGTGATACCCGTGATAGTGGTGCTAAGAGTTGACTAATTAACCATGAAATCATCGCCATACTAATTAACAATACCAGTGCTGAAATCCCTAATTGCGTCATGAGTAATGAACTTAAAGGTGCTTCAAGGGTGTCTTTATCAAGGACAACAATTAATTCCCAATCTGTATTAGGGATATCTTCAGCCCAAACTAATTTATCACGATCTTCAGGAGCAAAATGAATTGGGGTCATTCGGTCAGTTTTGCGTTGTTGATTTAATAATTTGTAGTCGAGATCGCTATCAATAGCGCTAATGTGTCCCATGGCTTTACTGGCATCTTTATAAGCGATGACAGTACCGTCTTTATGCATCATGATGGCAAAACCATTAGAAGGCAGTGTCATACGATTCACATCGTCAACTAGGCTATCGATTGACAAATCTCCACCGACAACACCATTTAATATAGGTTTAGCTAAGGTGACAACCAAGATGTTATATGCGACATCTAAATAGGGTTTGGTCAGGATCATTTGTTGCTCGCTAACAGCTTCTTGATACCAAGGACGCGTGCGTGGATCAAAATCGGTATGTTCTATTGTTGGATCATCTTCAAACATCTCACCTCTATCCGTACCAAAATAAGTACCTTCAAATCGGCCTGATATTTGGGCTTGCTGTAATGCATCTAACGGTTGGCTGTCTAGTTTTTCACCAAGGGCATTAATAATATCCTCACGAGCCGCTAGCCATTCACTGATCCGCTCAGCTTGTTGGGCACTCAATCGCTGAACTTGCTCAAGGTTGGATTTAAGCAAGAGATCCTTTTGGTTCGAATAACTCAGCCAAGATAACAACGCAATTACCATCGAAAGGGCAATCAGTACGGGAACGAGAATTTTCTGCTTTAACGAATTAGAGATCATATTAACCAAGGTAATGTTCAGTGAATAAAAGCCAATACAGTGATGAGGTCATGTAGCTTATTCCTCTAACTGAGCGGCGGCGGATAATGGCATATGCCAGTACGATTTGATAGCAAATTGGTGGTAAAACGAACAAATGATACACGTGGGTAACGAAAGCGACACGAACTGGAAACAAGTTGTTTTTATCAGCAATCAACGATCGAACACTAATCGACTGCCGCACGAGAAAACACCTTGTAGAAAGTAGAGCGACCTGCTTGGAGTCAAACTTTAACGAGGGGAGCGTTAAACCTTAGGCCTATTTAAACTAAGATTTACCAGCCGATAAAAGTGGATCTGTTAAACAAAGCGTTAATGAACAGGCAAATTGCTCATCAACGCTATATTGTTCATCAACGCTATATTGTTCATTAACGCTGAGGCATATGAGTTTAGCTGGCATCCACATAAAGTTGTTTAAATAGGCCGGGCTGAGCTTTAAGACTTTGCTCTGTGCCTGATTGGGTTATCTTACCATCATCCAATACGAATATGCGATCCGCTAGGCGCAAGTTGTTCAGCCTATGGGCAATAATAATCGCAGTGCGTTGCTGTAAAAATGCCTTCAGATTGGATAGTATTTTTGCTTCTGTGGCGGCATCGAGTGCCGAAGTCGCTTCATCTAAAATCACCACTTGGGGCTGACTTAACCACATTCTTGCAATGGCTAACCGCTGCATTTGACCACCTGATAAACGGGCATTCGAGCGGCCTAAATCAGTATCAAGCTTGTCTTGCCACTGAGACACAGTATCACTGAGCTCAGCATGAGCAAGTGCTTGCCATAACTGCTCATCAGTCATTTCAATACCAAAGGTTAAATTGTCACGTAAGGTGCCAGCAATTAATTTGGGATGTTGCGGCACATAGCCGACTTGCTGGCGAAAACGATTAATCCCATAGTCATGAATGTCTTCACCATTAATCATAATCTGACCTGAATGCGGCGTATAGAAGCCCAACAGTAAATTGATTAAGGTGGATTTACCGCCGCCACTCATTGCCAGTAAAGCTATAGACTCGTTCGCTTTGAGATTAAGGTTGAGCTGTTGAAATAAGTTTGGTTGTTGTTCAAATCCAAAGCTGACAGCGTTAAAATCAATGCTAATAGCTGAAGTTTGTTCAAGTGCCGACTTTGATAAAATAGGCTTTTCTTGGCGTGGTTCTACTTCTACTTCTACTTCTACTTCTATTTCTACGTCTAATTCCAATAAGTGATTGAGTCGCTCCATCGATGCCTGCGCACCAAAACGGGCATATTGAATATTGAGCAGCTCTTGTATCGGCCCCATCAAATACCAGAGATAACTGAAGACCGCGAAAATTTGGCCAACAGTAAGATCTGATACCAATACCATAAAGATAGCCATGGCGCGAAAGCATTCAAAACCGAGTAAGAATGTAGTGAAGCTCAGCTTATTGAGCGCATCGGTTTTCCATTGATTGGCAATAGCATGCTGGCTTAGATCTGTGGCTAATCCAAATACCTTTTGGTAGTAATGCTTTTCTTGCTGGGCTAAGCGTAATTCACGGGTGGCATCTACGGTATCGACCAAGGCTTGTTGAAAAGCTTCAGTGGCGGCATTTTCTTTACGGCGCAAACTTTTTACGTGCTCAGCAAAACGAGATGAAAAGTAAATCACTAAAGGATTGAGTAAAATAATCATTAGCCCTAGCTGCCAATTAAGCCATAACAAGACACTGGCAATGGCCACGATAGTGAGCACACTGATGATTAAACGGGATAAGGTATCACTGACAAAGCGTTCAACGGTATCCACATCTGTGATGCAGCGTGAAGCTAAACCTGCACTGCCGTACTTATCGAATGCACTCATCTTAATTTGCGGTAATTGCAGTAACATTCGCTGACGAATCGCTAAACTGATCCGTTTAGCAATCTTGGTGAACTCACGAGCCTGTACCACTTGCGTCAGCATAGTCAGTAGGCGTAGTACGATAACCGCCACTAATACGATACTGATATACACGCCAGGCAGGTGCCAAGCTTCAGGTAACACAGGCTGTAAATTATTCAGTAACCAACCGGTTTGTCCTAATAGCACTTCATCCACTAATAGCGGCATTAACATAGGGATAGGCAAACTCAATAGTGTGGCTAAAACAGCAATCAAATTGGCTTGAATTAACTGCCGTTTATGCGTGACAATTTTGTGCTTTAACCAAGAGCAATTGAGCCTGGACTGTACTGTATCCTGTGCGTCTTGCTGTGTTTTTGCTTCTGTTTTAGAAGAAGTTTGCGAATGCTGTTGAGCCAAAACGAATGTCCTTAATGACACGTGCACCAAAATATCGACTCAGACCGTTTGTACGGCTGAAGTCGATATAGATGAACATGATTTAAATAAAAGCTAAAAAATCAGAGGCAGTTTACTGTTAGGGTCGATCACTAAGGTGGGTTTGTAGTGCCAGACTTTTTCGATGATGTCAGCAGTTAATGCCTCGGCAGGTGTACCGTCACTGACGACTTCGCCTTGTTCTAATACCACTAACCTATCAGCATAACGGCAAGCTTGATTTAAATCGTGCAGTACCACTACCACACAGTAGTTATGTTCATGGGCTAATGTATGTGCTAGTTCAAGTACTCTGTGTTGTTGGGCTAAATCTAACGCTGAAGTAGGCTCATCGAGTAGTAAAATCGGTGTGCTTTCAGCTTGAGCCAATTGTGTTAGCACGCGAGCTAACTGCACTCGTTGTTTTTCCCCCCCAGAAAGGGTGGGGTAACTACGGTATTTAAGTGCAGATAACGCAACCTGTTGCAATTGCTTATCGACTAAATCCTGTCCTTGCTGTTGGCTGATGGATAATGGATATAACCCCATTTGTACCACTTCATGTACTTTAAATGGAAAGGTCAGCGACGCATGTTGCGGTAACACGGCTAATGACTTGGCTAATTCGGATCTGTTCCAGTTAACGAGTGATTTACCTAGCATGGAGATGCTGCCTGCTGACAGTTCAGTTTCTTGGCACAAGCTTTTCAATAACGTGGATTTACCCGCGCCATTGGGGCCCAATAATGCAGTGACTTGGCCTGGCATAATCTCAAGATTGATATCATTTAATACTGGTTTTTTGCCAATATGCACCGAGAGGTTATTAATACTGACGACAGAGTTTTCAGTTGCGGAACGTGAGGTTGAACTTTCAGTCCCAGCAGACTTTTGTTTAGGCATAAAAGTCGCAGCCTTTCTATCTGAAGGTGCTAATTCAACAGGCTTTACACCAGCTAGTGCTAAACCTGTTACTTGAGGCGCCGACTTAGGTGTTTTAAACATAGATTTAAATTCGATATTTCTCAGCATGTTACACCAACTTATTACGTTGTTTGAGTAATAAAATGATAAAGAATGGTGCACCTAAAAGTGCCGTCACTAAACCAACTGGTAATTCAGAAGGGGCAACAATAGAGCGAGCGCCAATATCGGCGACCACTAACATTGCTGCACCTAACATGGCGCTTAATGGCAGCAATAAACGGTGATCTGGGCCAATCATCATTCTGACTAAATGAGGTACGACTAACCCAATAAAGCCAATAATACCTGTTGCAGCCACTGCAATACCCACGCCGATAGCACACAGTACAATCAGTTTAAGTTTGAGTTTATCGACATCCAAACCAAGATGACGAGCTTCGGCCTCACCGAGTAATAAGGCATTTAAGGCTTTGGCGCTTTGGTTGAATTGCCAACTTATCACCGCTAATGCGACCAAGCTTAAAATGACGTAATGCCACTGAGCGCCAGCCACTGAGCCCATCTGCCATAAGGTTAAGTCTCTTAATGCCATGTCATTGGCCATATAGGTCAATACGCCAATACCTGCTCCAGCAAGCGCAGCCACAGCCACTCCAGATAGGAGTAATAGCACGACGGAAGTGCCACTTGGACTTGCGGCTAAACGATAAACAATTAAGGTCGTCGCAAGGCCAGCAACAAAGGCACTAAAAGCAACTAAGTATTCACCGCCATTAGGAAATAGCACGATACAAATTGCTGCGCCCAATGCCGCGCCAGAAGAGACACCAATAATGCCAGGATCAGCAAGTGGATTTCGAAATAATCCCTGCATCACCGCGCCACATTGAGCCAGTGTGGCACCCACTGCTAAGGCTAAAATTGTCCGCGGTAAACGGACATTATTAATCACCAATTGCTCATGGGGAGCCACTGATGCTAACTCTTGACCTGTTGCCCAGTTCACCATGGCATTAAAGCTGGTGGACGGGCTAATTTGTAATGGTCCGATGCTGACAGACAACAGGCTTGTTATCACCAAAGCGGTGAGTAAACAGGGCCAAAGCCAACGTTGATTTTCCATGTTAAATCCTAATAAAACGGGTTGATATTGCGCAAGTCATCACCACTTTGATGGTCATGATGTCGCTACAGCTTTTTAATGCTAATAAAATCGCTAGCGAGGTCATCAGCAGCAGTGATGGCACTTAATCCTAAACCACCAATTAACGCTTGAGATGGCAGGTTTTTAATGTGTTGATGTTCACCTGCTGGGGTGTGCGCAAGCAATGGCATGGCTTTCAATAATTCAGTAACAGGATCGCTTGATTCACTCTCGCTGCGGTTTGATATCAGGATCACATCGGGTTGTAGCGCTAAAATACCTTCCTGAGAGACACTTTTATAACCGTCAAACCCCGCAATGTTTTGTCCGCCAGCGAGGTTAATAATGATATCTGCAGCGGTATCGTTGCCGCCTACACGTGCAGGTCTATCAGGTTGTAATAGCAAAAATAACACCTTTGGTGCATCGCCTAGTTCATTGAGTTTTTGCTGTTTTGAATCTAATTGATTAAAGGACAAATCAATTTTTTGTTTTAGCTCAGTCGCCTGAGATTCACGATTAAGTAACTTGCCCATTTGCTCAATGTTACTGACGAGCTCTGTTCTGGTATTGGCGCTGGGTAAAGAAACCACTTCAACGTTGGCACTGCTTAATACTTCAAGGGTGTTTTTAGGTCCCATGGCTTCTGAGCCCAATAGAATCGTAGGCGATAAAGCTAAAATTCCCTCAGCAGATAACATGCGGTGATAACCCAACTTCGTTACAGAATCTAACTCGTCTGGGATTTGACTCGTTGAATCTACACCGACTAGTTCGTCACTGGCATCCAACGCGAGCACTAACTCTGTGATGCCTGCGCCCGCACTTACAACGCGATTTTCAGCCATAGCACTTTGGCTTAGTAGGGCACTTGAAAGCAGCATGCTTGCTGTCATCAAGCGAGTCAGTAATGAGTGTTTAGTATTGAACATTGATTGCTTAAGCATAATTAACTCCGAATAAATAAAATCGTTGGAACATTCCTAAATGGATGGATAAAAGATGATTTAGGGTTCCATTAAAATTTGGGTATTAGTGATTTGTTGTCGCTGAAGTAATGCCAATACCGTCATTAATGGCTGAACAGGGGCATTTTTATCAGCAGCGACAACCACATTGATATTTGGTGACGAATCCAAGACTTGAATGAAAGCGGCTTCGAATTGGTCGAAATTGTCGAATTGCTTAGCATCTAACGCCCAATGGGGCGCATCAGTTAAAATATTGATTGAAATATGCTCGTCTTGAGACAAGGCCGTTAAGCTTGAGTCTGTTTCTGTAGGTACATCCACAGGCAATGTCAGCAGTTGGGTATTGGCTGTAAGTAACAGGAATACCAATACTATAAAAATGATGTCGATGAGCGGGGTGAGATCAATTCCTACATTGACCTGAGCTGAAGCCCCAGCTTGACCGTCTGCGCTGATCATCTGTTTGACTCCGCTAGAGTCGCAGTCGCAGCCGCAGTCGCAGCAATAGAGGCTGTTGCTTCGGTAGTGGTATTTACTGTGTTTTGATTTAAAGCATTGCCTTTAAGACAAGGTGCATTGGCGCCACATGGGGCATCACAACCAATGTTTAATGCTTGATCAAAGCCATCTAACCATAGGTTCATTTGGTTTAGGGCATGGGCAATTCTGTTGCAGCGTTTCTCGGCCCAAAGTGTCAGTAAGTGCGCCATTGTGATTGCAGGCACGGCAATGATTAAACCTGCTGCCGTGGTATTCATCGCAAGCCCCAAGCCTGTTGCCAGTTGCGATGGGGTCACAGGACCATCAGATAGCCCAAGTTGACTAAACATTTCAATCAGGCCAAGCACAGTACCTAAAAGGCCAAGCAGGGGAGTGATCACACCAATAATCTGCAGTACCTTTAGCCCAGATTGCAGCTTTTCTTTTTGCTTAAGTAACCATAAATTTAAGATTTCTTCGCGCATTGCACGAGGTTGGTCACCGTGGGATAGCAAGAGTGCCGTGCCCTTAGCAAGCATGCTACGACCTTTGCTTAATAAGGTAATCAGCTGCTGCCTTTGTTCGGGAGTGGCGCTGCGAGTTTGTTGTCTTAACTCAGTTAGCCAAACATCCCGTTTTAATAGTTCATTCACTAATAAAGCGAGTCGCTCAAGGATGATCAATAAGGCTAAAAAAGCACAGATAAATAGCGGCCAAGTTAAGTAACCTAACTGCTCTGACAGTTGTAGATATAATGGTTGAGACATGTTGATTTCCTATATTCAGGCTTAATTTAAAGCGAACTTCACAGGTACTCTGACGGTATAAGCAAAAGCGGTTTGTGGAGATGGCGCGGCAAATTGCCACTGCTCAACTGCATTAATAGCTGCTGCATCGAGTAGGCTGTAACCTGAACTATCGACGAGGGTAAGCGAGAGTTGCTCACCAATTTGATTAAACATGACTTCCACTGTCGCGGTGCCTTCAAAGCCACGTTTACGTGCCTTTTTAGGGTAATTAGGTTGTGCTGGTGGTGCTGAAAATGTCGGTTGTTGTAAGGCAACTGTTTCTTGGGTGACTCCTTGTTTAGCGTCGACTTGCTGTTGATTGTGAGTTGCACTGGCATCAGTGCTGGCATCCTCTGTTACTTCGGCTGGTGGCTGCTCAGCTGTTTCTGGCTTAGAAGTTTCAGGTTTAGAAACTGAGGGTTTAGAAACTGAGGTTTTAGCTTGTTCAATTTTGGTAATGACTTTCTCTGCTGCAGGCTTTTTAGGAGCAGCTTTAACCACTGGTTCAGGCTTAGGTTTAACCACAGGTTTAGGTTTAGCAAGGTGCTCTGGTTTTTTCACTTCTTCTACAGTGTTTTCGATACTTGTTGCCTGTGTACTTACTTGCATAGCAATCATGACACTGACAGCTTTATTTGAGCCCATTGCCGCACCTTCAGATAACTGAATCGATGGCTCACTATTTTGAGAGGCGAGCACCCCTCCTTGGATTAAAATGGTTAAACATCCGAAAGCAAAATATCGTTTAGGTGTCATCTGAAATAGTCTTCTACAACATCAATGTGGTCAAATGTTGAACATATCTAAATTAAGCAATTAGTTAGCTTTGAATCTTTACATTCTTTACAAAGCTATTAATAACAAATAGTTAGGTTCTGCCTTTGTCTTTGTTGATTTGAATGTATAACAAACTGAATGAGATCGCAAATGATAATGATTTTCATTTGATCTAAGTTTTGTTCTCAGGTAAAGTGCGGCAAATAGTTCGTCAGAGATAACACTTTGTGCTGATGTTTTTTCCTACTGATTGGTGATTTACGCGTTTTAACACCACAGTGAGTAGCACACCTAATTCTCTATGAACGACAGAAAAGTCGCATTTATTATTGAGGATATAACAATGACCAAGAAGCCACTCGTTGTAGCAATGGCAATGGTTTTTAGTACCAGCGCATTCGCACAAGAAAAACAAACCATTACAGAATTTGATGAAGTGCTTGTTACCGCTACCCGTATTAGCGAAAAAGTATCAGATTCCAGCCGCAGTGTGACGGTGATCAGTGAAGAGAAGATGCAAGAGTCCCAGCCTTCGTCTGTCGCTGATGCGTTAAAGAATGAAGCCAATATTAGTGTGACGAATGGTCCTCGTGCATCATCACAAGGTGTCGAAATTCGTGGTTTAAGTGGTCAACGTGTATTACAAACTATTGATGGCGCACGTCAAAATACCAATTCTGGTCACCGCGGTACTTACTTCATGGATCCAGAGTTACTCAGCTCAATCGAAGTGGTACGTGGCCCTGCCAGTAGTTTATGGGGCAGTGGTGCAATTGGTGGCGTGGTCGCACAAAACACCAAGTCAGCCCATGATTTTTTAGATGAAGGCGATACGTTTGGTGGCTACATCAAGCAAGGTTTTGAAACCAATGGCGATAAAATCAAAACCAGCGGTACGCTTTACGGTTTAGCTGACAACATTGATTGGTTGTTAAGTGGTAGCTACCACGACAGCAACAATATCAAAATTGGTAATGATCAAAGCCTTGAAAACAGCTCATCTGAAGCGACCAGTGGTTTAGCTAAAATCGGCTGGGAGCCAACAGACGATCAACGCCTGCAACTATCTGCACGTTTTTCTGATACAGATGAATTAGTTCCAAGTAACCCATCGACCCATGTTGGCAGCTCAGTACCATTAGTGCAGCGTAATACTGAAGATCAAAACGTGACCTTAGATTACAGCCTAAACCCAACAGACAATCCGTTATTAGATTTAAATGCGACTGTGTATTGGAATAGCACTAATTACGATGAAGATCGTGTCACTAAAGATCAATTTGATAGTACTGAATTTGAAACCATTGGTTTTAGTGTCAATAACAGCTCTGCATTTGGCAACACTGTACTGACTTACGGTATTGATGGTTACAAAGATACGATTAACACAGTGCGTGACGACAATGGCCAAGCCGGTGAACGACCAGATGATATTGATGGTGAAACCACAGTTTGGGGCGCATTTACGAAAGCAGATATCAAGCTCACAGATACCGTTGCCTTAGATGTAGCTGTTCGTTACGACACCTTTGAAAATGAAAGCAATAACTTAGGTCTGTCATCAGATGATAATGCCTTTACGCCTTCTGTTGGCCTAGTGTGGAACACCACAGACTGGTTAACCTTAAGTGCTCGATATGATGAAGCATTCCGCGCACCTAGCATGGAAGAAATGTACTCAACAGGTACGCATTACTGTATTCCTTCAATTCCTGGTTTCTTACCTGACGGCCTGTGTAACACCTTTGAAATCAACCCAGATTTGCAAGCTGAAAAAGCGCAAAACAAAGAGCTCAAAGCCGATATGCGTTTTGCTGATTTAGCCGGTGATGATGAGTTAGCAATTACCTTAAGTGTGTTCAGAAATGATGTTGATGACTTTATCGAGCAAAGCGTTTCTAACCCGCTATACGGCATTCCAGGGTTGGAACAAACCACCTCTTGGGACAATGTGGATGAAGCTAAACTAACAGGTTTTGAATTCAATACCCGTTACCGTTACAAGCAAACTCGGGTGACATTTAACTATGGCCAAACCGAAGGCAGAGACAAGAATACTGATGAGTATTTATCAAATATTCCAGCTAAGAAAATGGGCATAGATTTATCGCAATCCATCATGGAAGGCGATATGAAATTTGGTACTCGTTTCACTTATGTGGCTGAGCAAGATGACTTGCCTGTAGACAACCTTGAGCAATATGACTCTTACAAATTGTGGGACGTTTATGTGGCTTGGGAACCAGCAATGGGCACATTTGAAGGTTTACGTGTCGACTTTGCAGTAGAAAACATCGGTGATGAGGAATATCGCCAAGCGTGGCAAACCTTGTATGAACAAGGCAGGAATTTCAAATTGTCAGCGCGCTATTCATTTTAATCCCTTACCCGTTTGCGGGTGAATAACGCTGAAGCAAAAGGTTGCAGGCTTAATGACTGCAACCTTATTTCAAAAAGCCTCTCAAGCATTAGTGCTTGAGCGGCTTTTGCAGTGTTAGCCAGTCGCATATTAGGGTTATCAATTATTGGAGATATTCCATGACAGTATCAGTAGCACAAATTCAGCAATACTTAAGCGAAAACCCAGCAGCGATGCCAGGTCAAGTGGCACAAGCGCTATCCATCACAGAGCTTGAAGTGGTCACGGCATTACCGACAGAACAACTGGCTTTATTGCCATTAACAGAAAAAGATAACCTGCTGACATCACTACCTGAGTGGGGCAACATGACCACGATTATCTCAGTATCAGGCAGTATTTTTGAATTTAAAGGTAGTTTTCCAAAGGGGAAATATGCCCACGGTTACTACAATTTAATCACTAAAGGTGAGGGGCTACACGGTCACTTGAAATTAGATGACATCAGCGCCATTGCTTTAATCAGCAAACCGTTCAGAGGTACAGAAAGCCACTCTATCAACTTCTTTGGTGCACAGGGCGAAGTGGTATTTAAAGTGTATTTAGGTCGCGATAAAAAGCGGGTGCTGCTAAGCAGCCAAGTTGAGCGTTTCCAAGCACTCAAAGGCAGCGTCACCGCAGCAGCTTAACTGATAATAATTAAATAAAAGGAATGTGTGATGTCGACTGAAAAAGAACAACGCTTACGTGAAAAGCTACTACCTGAAATTGAAGAATTTAAAGCTCAACGCTCAACTTTACAGCTTGCCACACAAGATGCAGACGGTGTACCCAATGCCAGTTATGCCCCTTTTGCTTTAGCTGATGATGGCTTTTACATTTTAGTCAGTGAATTAGCCCGTCATGGCACTAATCTACAAGCCTCTGACAAGCTTTCAGTCATGTTGGTTGAAGATGAATCAGAATCGAAAAGTGTGTTCGCCCGTAAACGATTAACGTTTGATGCAACGGCTGAAGTTGTTGCACGAGACAGCGAAACATTTACTAAAGGCGTGGCTGCGTTATCGGCTCGTTTTGGTGAAATGATTGATAACTTAGCTGCGCTAAAAGACTTCAACTTATTCAAGCTAAACCCGCATCACGGCTTATACGTAAAAGGTTTTGGTCAGGCATTTAGTTTATCTGGTGCAGAACTATTAGATGTTGACTGGAAACGCGATGGTCACCATGGCACCCCGAAACAGGTGGCAGAACAAGCTTAAGGGTTACCTTGTTTATGGCCATTGAGTCTTAAGGCACAAAATCCCGCAATATAAGCGGGATTTTTTTATGCTCAAATGAATTAAATATGTAGAGTTAACGATGAAGCTTTTATCGCTGATTACTGAAAATTGCCATATATATCAATCACGAATTCTCGCTGTTTGGCGTACTCCCCTGGTGTATTGCCAATGGCGTTTTTTAAATAACGGATTAAGTGGGGCTGATCACTAAAGCCAAACTGCAATGCGACATCACTCCAATCAATCTCATCTTGTTGATATTTTGATAAGTAAGTCAGTAGATTATCGAGTTTATTAATCGACTGGCATTGCTTTAATGTCATGCCAATAACCCGCAAAAAACTACGCTCTAATGTGCGCTGTGAACAATGCAGTTGTTCACCCATGTTTGAAATTGCAACCGCTTGCGGTAAAGCTAAAGCTTTTTTGACTAATGCGCTGTGCTTATCTTCTTTCGCTGTTTGTAGCCATGGCAGTAACAGCTCATCTAACTGGGCTGTACATTCAGTTTGCTGAAACTCAGCCGCTGATAATAGCCCTTCGATATTACAGATTTTGTTTTGAGAAAGTGGCTTAAATATGTCTGAGACATCGACTTGAGCAATATCATTAATTTGCAGCGCAGTTGGCGCAAGGTTTAAGCCGTATAAGGCGCCAGCATGAAACTTTACGCCTAGTAAGGTCATAGGTTCACTATGATCCATCGTGTAGGTTTTGTTATAGGGAAATAACCAATGACTGCCTTTGCCCTGAGTGGTCGTGGCTTCTGAACGATAGTCATACGCTTGCGATTTAGGCGTGATAATTAAGTGGCCACAGGTATCGGGGTTAAGCTTTGGGTGATCGATGCCGTCATCATCTTTATGGGTTTTAATAAACCAATAGCATTCAACAAAATGCGAGACAATGTCATTATTCGGCGGGATCACCCAGCCTTTCATGCGGTAACCTTTGGCGTACAAGCCTCGTCGGCGCAACATTCGTTTTGTAAAAAGCCAATCACAGATTCGAGTTGCTCAAATTCGGCAACGCAAAATAAAGTACGGCCTTCACGTCGCTGCGAAATCAAGCCTGCAGAGGCCAAACTAGAGATGTGGTGAGATAACGTCGAACCAGGAATAGCTAAAGACTCCTGTAATCCACCGACAGCAATGCCCTGATAACCCGCGCGAACCACTTTATTATAAATGGTAAGCCGTGTTGGATGACCCAGTTCTTTCAATGCTTTAGCGATAGTCTCAATTTCCATAACCATACCTTTTGTAAATTATATTTCGATAATACTGGAAATATATTGATCTATCCAGTTTAAAGGAATATATTTCGATTATTCTAGAAATATAGTTAATTAGGTATAAATGATGTTTGATTCTAACTTCATCAATATGGACATGCTCAAGGAAACCCTCGACATGTTTATGTTCTTAGCCGTTGAGCTAACCATTTTATTTTTGGCGATCAGCTATTTTGTCGGCGTATTGCAGCTATACATTCCACCGACAAAAATTCAACGTATTTTGAGTAGTAAAGGCGGCCGTGGTTACATTGTCGCTGGTTTTCTGGGGGCAATAACCCCGTTCTGCTCTTGCTCGACCATCCCTTTTTTAAAAGGGCTATTAAGAGCAAAAGCAGGGTTTGGCACCATGATGGTGTTCTTGTTTGCAAGTCCTTTGCTAAACCCAATTATCATTGGTTTATTTGCGGTGACATTTGGTCTTAAAGTGACTCTGTTTTACTTTGTGATGGCAATGGGCGTATCAGTTATTGCTGGCTACACCCTTGAAAAACTTGGCTTTGAGAAATATGTGAAATCTGAAGCCTATATTGCCCCTGAGTCAAAAGGCTGTGGCAGCGGATGCGGTGGTAAAGCTAAAGAAGTCAGTAAATGGCGCAAAGTATGGAACAGCACATGGGCAGATTTTAAAACCGTTTTACCGTACTTATTAGGCGGTATTGCGATTGGCTCATTAATCTATGGTTTTATGCCAACCGAGTTGGTTGCCAGTTTTGCTAGCGAAGATAACCCATTTGCCATTCCTGTAGCTGCGGTCATTGGTATTCCTTTATACATCCGAGCTGAAGCGGTAATTCCATTAAGCGCTGCATTAGCGGCAAAAGGGATGGGATTAGGTGCGGTAATGGCGCTGATTATCGGCAGTGCAGGTGCCAGCTTAACTGAAGTCATCTTGCTTAAATCAATATTTAAAAATCAAATGATTGCGGCGTTTTTAGTGGTCATTATAGCGATGGCGATTGGTGCAGGCTTGTTGTATCAGTTTATTTTTTAAGCTCCTTTTTATGATAAAGCAATCAACACAGGTTAATCGCCGTGTTGAGTGCTTCACTCTTTTTTGCTCTTTTTTTTTAATGTCTTGTTTATTCGCTTTGCTCTGAGCAAGCGGTAAACGTCTCGGCTGAAACGCCCAATTCTCCGGAAAAGTTTTCGACTAAACAGGCTGTGGTTTTCTCATCATCTTCATCTTGCATATGTTTTTCTACGCAAGTTCGCATCACTGAGCGAAACACCGATTCAACCTTGGCTTCTGACTGATTGGTACAACTGGCCATATTGGCAAATTCACCTTCTGCTTTCATTTGATTGACCGACATATCAATCATGAGATTCATTTGTTCAGGGCTGATAGTGGCAGCATTGCTCGAGGGCGCTATTGATAACGACAATAGTAATAGGGGTAAAATAATCGCGGCTTTCATGTATTAATCCTTTAATGTAATGTCCATATTGATGGTAAGAAATGAAACCTAAGATAAAGTCAGTCACTGATTCATCTTGGTAGAACTTGCATCATCATTTAAAGATAGCAGCATTGATTGGGTGATTGAACCAGCGATTGAACCAGCGATTGAACTATCGATTAAGTGAGAGTAAATAACCAATTAACACTTTGTCTTGAATAACGGGAAACATTGATGAAATCAATCATGGAGTATCTACGGCTGATATTATTTGTCAGTGGTGTACTGCTTGGAGTACAAGTGCCTGCATTTGTCGATCAATATGGTCAGCGACTTCAAGCCCATACCCAAGAAGCCAAGCTCAGCTTGGATGAATTTCAGCGTGATGCCGACCGATTTTTTGCTGGCGATATCCAAAAGTTAATTAGCCACTATCAACAAAACCCAGATCAAGTGATTAACGCCGGCGGCGACAGTATTGAAGCGATTTATCAACGTTATCAATTGCTCAATGGCGCACTGAATCAGTTTAATCAAACGGCTTACAGTCGCTTTGAACAAGTGGCTTTTGAGCCAATGGAAGATATTAGGCAAGAAGTATGGAATAACTTTAGCCATACAATCATGCTAGATACGCGGGCAATTGCTATCGGATTAGTATTGGGTTTTCTACTGTCGTTAATCTGTGAACTATGTTTAGTGGGTTGTGGCAAAGGTTGTAAACATGCTTATCGAGCCCTAAAACCGAAAGGGCAGTCAACCCTTAAATCTGAGCACGACTAATCCATTCAATGACTTTTATTCCGGTCATTATGATTGTTATTTTAATTGTTATTTTGATTGTGACTGTCATTAACCATACAAACCCTCGGTGTTTGTGATGGCCATTTCGCTTTATGCTAGCGCTTAACTAATTAACAGTTCATTTTAATATTACTTTTAAACATAAATCGAAAGATAAGGATTCCCCATGATAGAACAAGGACAAGCTTTACCCGCTGGTACATTAAGCGAACTGACTGATGATGGCATGCTAAACCATAACGTAAGTGAATTTTTCGCCGCTAAAAAAGTCGTGCTGTTTGCTGTACCTGGCGCGTTTACACCAACTTGTTCAGAAGCGCATTTACCGGGCTTTGTAGTATTCGCTGACCAACTTAAAGCCAAAGGCGTGGATTTAATTGCCTGTGTTTCAGTTAATGATGCTTTTGTCATGAAAGCATGGGGCGCAGCACAAAATGCATCTGAACTCACCATGCTAGCTGATGGCGATGCAAGCTTTACCAAAGCATTAGGCTTAGACATGGATACTGCAGGATTTGGCGGCGTACGTTCACAACGCTATGCCATGGTAGTAGAGAATGGCGTGGTGACGACTTTGAATGTAGAAGCACCAAAGTCGTTTGAAGTGAGTACAGCAGAAGCGATATTAGCAGCGTTATAAATGGCGCTAGTTTGACTCACTTTTATATTGTTGATTTCATGTTGATTATTTAAAGATACAATCGCAGGGTTCCACCCTGCACTGGCCAAAAGGGAGTGAACGGCTACTCCCTCTTGGATCTCCCACCCGCTCCGAATAAGTGCTGTCTCCTCGACGATAAAAGTGAATTAGCTAACGCTTCAGATGCGCCATCCATGGCTTAACTGAAGCTATGTTGGCATCCATGCCAACCTCACGCTAATTCACTTAATCGTCTCGGGCACTTCTCACGGAGACCATTGAACCCGACAGTTCATATGAAGTTGCAGACTCTTTATGAAGAGAATACGTAAGTCCAAACATGGCCTTTCTCGCACATCCATGTGCTTCGAGGCATTTAGTGCATCCTGCAATTAAGATTCGGCTAGCTTTCGAGGTGAAGGGAAGCGCCACGACTTTATGTCTTATTTAAAATGCATTAAATAATGAATAATTCACATCACTAAAACACACTTCTTCTTGCCGTTGTAGCCACAACGACTTCTGTTTCAATTCCTAAGCTTTGCTCAATGGTACTGACACTCTCTGCGACTTCAGTGGCGATAGCTTGGCTTTGATCTGATGCACTTTGTGCATGGGTATTGAGGCTTTCCATTGCGTTGACAAATTCATCTAAATAATTGACTTGTTGGTTAGCAAAGTCAGAGCCTTGTTTTGCGGTGCCGACCATTTCGCTGGCTTGGGCTTGTACCGTTTTGGCAACATCTAACAAGTGAGTTGCGCGTAATTGTTGGCTTTCAGTCGCATCACCAATGCCTTGTACGCTTTGGGTTAATGCCTTATTAGATACCGTAAGTTGTTCTAAAATATTCATAATATCTTTAAGGGATATTTGAGTGCGGTGAGATAAGTTACGCACTTCATCAGCAACAACGGCAAAGCCGCGGCCTTGTTCGCCTGCGCGGGCAGCTTCAATAGCTGCATTCAAGGCCAGTAGATTCGTTTGCTCGGCGATGTTGCCAATCACATCAATAATTTTTGATACATCAGTGACAGAAGTCGATAAGTTGGTCAGTGATTCGTAACAGTTGGTCACTGCATGTTGCGATGTTTCAGTCGCTTCTAATACGGCTTCTGCTTGGGTTTGGCTTGCCTGCATATGTTCCATGGTGGCAGTGGCTTTTTGCTCAACAATGGATGAGTTTTGTTCTACTTCACTGGCTAGTTCTCGTAAATGGCTGGTTTGTGTTTGCGCGACATTGACCACTTCTTGAGTTTGTTCTGTGGTGGTCGAGATTTGCTTGATCCTGTCAATTAATGAGCTTAATGAGTGCGATACTTTAGACACTTGTTGACGCTGACTTTCGTCTTCTTGCTCAAACCGGTTTAATAGTTGGTTGAAGTGACCTGCTATTTGGCCTGTTTCACAACGGCTATTAATTTGTAATTGCTCACGCTGATTGGATTCACTTAGTTTCATAAAGGCCGCATTTAAGCGTTTTAGCGGTTGTACAACTCGGCGTTGTTGCAGCCATAAATAACCAAAGGCAAATAAACCAATGATAATCACCATTGAATATAAAATGGTTTGTAGCTGCTTTTTTAAATCATGATCATATTCAGCGTGCACTTTTCCTAGACGCAGCAACTGTTGCTCCACTTGATCAGTGTCGGCAGACAATTGTGATTGCACCAAAAGATTATCGGCGAGTAAGTTATGGGTATTGGCCACTTCTTTGTCATAGCGCAGGCTTAAACTGAGTAGTTCATCGCGATAAGATTCACCTATTTCAAACTGCTCAGGCTCATCTGCACCTAAGGCAAATTCATCGACTTCTTCTTGTTCAAAAATTCCAATAAGAGAGAGTTTTGTTAATTGCTCATGCCATTGATTTAGTGCTTGTATATTACGTTGTAGGCTAGCTTCTAAGCGACTGTCTTTACCTATTAAATAGCCTTCAGTGAGTTGTGATAACTGAAACACCAATGGTGGTAGCTCACGGGTTAATTGTAAATATGATTGGGCTAAATCAGCATCCACTGCCAAGCCTTTTTCGGCGTAAGCGGCGAGGCGCATATTATTATCAAGCATTTCAGACTCTGAGTAAGCCAGTAACTTCCTTGGGTTACCTGCTAGTTTTCCTGCCGCAAGGTAGCGGTTATTCAAATTTGCGACAAATTCAGCTAAAAATTGCTGTATAGAGGTGGTGGCTGCTGTTGCTGAAGCTAAGTCAATTTGGCCGATTTGATGGGAGATTTCGGTGAGTTCTTGCCTTGCTTGGCTAAGAATTTCACTGTCTCCCGATTGCAAATAGGCATTGATATTGGGGCGAACCTTGAGCAAAAAAGTGTGTTGTATCTGTTGCAGAGTATTTGCTTGTAATTCGACTTGCTGACGTTTGTCTGTGCTCCAAAGGACTGTGGCAGCTAAAAGTCCTGCCAGTAGCAACAATATTGCCGAAGCTGTTAAGGAAAGAGTGGAAATCTTCATTGAAATGTTAGCTTTTTGGAGATTAAGTGTTGGTGATTTTATGAATTAAATATGACAGTAAGATTACATTTTGTGTATCAACTTGTATCTTGTTGCGTAATTAAATCCTTGTTTATTATATGGTTAAATGTAAAAAAGACTAAGATGATTGTAATGAAATAGAGGGTTAACACCTAAGTAGAGTTATTGCTCTATCTCTTATTGGATATAAGGTGTTACTTGCTTATGAACGACCGAATGTATGAGATCAATTGTTAAATGATCGCTAGATAAAATGAAATTAATCTAAAATATATTGATCTAAATCAAATGCATGTTTATTATCTTGTCAAAACATGCATTTTAAATACATATTAGGGGTTGTTTATGTTAGATCAGCATACTAAAGACGTTGTTAAGAGCACTATTCCATTATTAGAAGCGGCAGGTCCTGCACTGACTACGCATTTTTATCAACGTATGTTTGAACATAATCCTGAGTTAAAAGATGTATTTAACTTGGCCCATCAACATACTGGTGGCCAACCTGTTGCCTTGTTTAATGCCGTTGCCGCTTACGCAAAAAATATTGATAACCTAGAAGCACTGGGCGCCGCAGTTGAGCGCATTGCCCATAAACACACAGGTTTCTTAATCAAGCCAGAGCAGTACGCCATTGTTGGTGGTCACCTTTTAGCGACACTTAAAGAACTCGGCGGCGATGCCGTGACTGAAGAAGTGCTGACCGCTTGGGGTAATGCATATGGCTTTTTAGCGGACATCTTTATCAACCGCGAAGCACAGCTTTATCAACAAACAGCGGCTAAAACTGGCGGCTGGGAAGGTACACGCCGCTTTGTGGTTCAAGCGAAAACACCTGAATCCTCGGTTATCACTTCATTCCTGTTAGCACCAGAAGACGGTCAGCCAGTCGTCGAATTCACTCCAGGGCAATACTTAAGTGTGTCGCTTGATCACGAGCAGTTAGATTTTAAAGAAATTCGTCAGTATTCATTATCAGATGCACCTAATGGCAGTACGTACCGCATTAGTGTTAAGCGTGAACAGGGCGGTAAAGTTTCTAACTTACTGCATGAGCATTACCAAGTCGGAGATATCATCGATGTGGTTGCACCAGCGGGTGATTTTGTGCTGAATACCGCAGCTGAAACGCCTGTAGTGTTGTTGTCAGCTGGTGTCGGCCTTACACCAATGAAGAGCATGTTGAACCAGCTATTATCGCAATCACATACAGCGAATATCACTTGGGTTCATGCCTGTGAAGATGGCGCACAGCACAGCTTTAAACAAGCAATTAAAGCCAAACGAGATGTGAATACCAACTTAGAAAGCTACGTTTGGTATCGTCAGCCTTTAGCGACAGATTTACCTGCCGAAGATTTTGATTTTGAAGGGACTGTAGAGCTTAATAACATCGCCGAAAGTATTGTGCCAAATGCCCAATATTACTTCTGTGGCCCTATCGGTTTTATGAAAGCCATCAAGCAGCAATTACTTGGGTTAAATGTGCCAGAGTCGCAATTACATTACGAAGTCTTTGGCCCTCACGCAGATTTATAATCTGTATTAAACCGATTTTTATTTAGCAAAAAGCGACTCATCGAGTCGCTTTTTTGTTGAATGAAATTGACTTAAAACAGGGTTAGCTAAGAGCCACTTACTGGTTTTCTATTGGTAACCATACTTGCGCTCTAAGGCCGCCTTCAGGTCGGTTTTTAAGTTCAATCTTGCCGTGGTGACGGTCGATAATTCGTTTCACAATGGCTAAGCCAAGACCTGAACCTACTGAACCTCGGGCACTATCCCCTTGGGTGAATGGTTGAAACAGCTTTTCAATCTCTGCTTCATTAATGCCAGGGCCGTTATCTTCGATAATAAAACTGACACCTTTAGCGGTTTGATACGAACTGATTTTTATCAAGCCGTTACCGTAGCGAAAGCCATTTTCTACTAAATTACTTAATACTCGTTTAATCGCCACGCTTTGAAAAGGCACCAATGGACAATCTTGTAAATTGAGTTCAATGTTGCCTTCTCGGTGCATTTCCTGTTGGTTGATTTCCTGGATCAAGCGGTTGATATCATTCAGCTCTCTGGCACTTTCTTGGTCGTGACGCACATAAGCAATAAACTGGTTAATGATGTCATCCATATCTTCAATATCGGTGACTATGCCATCTTTAAGGTATTGATCTTCATCCACCATCATTTCAGAGGCTAAGCGAATACGTGTCAGTGGCGTACGTAGGTCGTGGGATATGCCGGCCATCAGTAAAGCTCGATCTTGCTCAAGTTGCTTCATACTGTGAGACATTTGATTAAAAGCGTGAGTTACCTCGACGATTTCAGATGATCCACTTAAGGGTAATGGCTCTGGGAATTCGCCTTTAGATACAGAGAAAGCAGCGCGTTGTAAACGCTTAAGCGGCCTGTTGAGCCTGCGTGCAAACCACCATCCACCTGCGACACTGAGCGCACCAATTACCAATAAATACAATGTTAGTGGTGATAAATCATTTTCGTTTAGCCCTGTCAGCGGTACTTTTATCCACAGAGTCGGTGCTTGTGGCGGTCTGATCCACACTTGCAGTTGTTTACCTTGAGAAAAGCGTACTTCCGCTTCGCCGCCAAGGTACTCAGACATTTGTTCGGACAAAAAACCATAATAGGTGGCCGATTCGAGCCCGGCTGCAATGGCGTTTTGCTGATTGTAAACTTTCATCTCATCATCGCGCACTTTTGCATTGAGGGCATCAACAACGGTGAGGTTTTCACGGGTGATGACAACACCATCAATAAACAATAAGTTTATTTGTCGTGCGATGAGTTGGTTGATTTGTTCATAACTGGGTTTAATAAAATAAACCGTTACAGAGAGGTAAGAAACCAGTTGATTAATCAGTAGCAAACTACCAATAAGCAATACGGTTTGGCTGAAAGAATTACGTGGCAGAAAACGCTGCCACCATTTCAGTTTGATTGCTTTTGGCTGGCTAATGGTTTGTGACTGGCTGATAGAAATTAACCCCGAGCAGTGCCGTCAGGCACGAACACATAACCTAAACCCCAAACCGTTTGGATATAGCGGGGGTTAGCGGCATCAACTTCGATTAATCGGCGTAAGCGAGACACTTGTACGTCAATAGAACGCTCTAGTGCTGAGTAGTCACGACCACGGGCAAGGTTCATGAGCTTATCGCGCGATAATGGCTCTCTTGGGTGAGATACCAATACTTTAAGCACGGCAAATTCACCTGAGGTGAGAGCGATACTTTTTTCTTCATGGAACATTTCGCGGGTTGCAAGGTTCAATGAAAAGTCACCAAAACTAATCACTTCTTCTTGTTGCGCTGGTGCTCCAGGCACTTCTGCTGTTTGACGACGCATCACAGCTTTAATGCGCGCGAGTAATTCACGTGGATTAAACGGTTTTGGCAAATAATCATCGGCGCCAAGTTCTAAGCCAATAATACGGTCAACTTCGTCGCCTTTGGCGGTGAGCATGACAATTGGGATTGGGTTTTCTTGTTGACGTAAGCGACGGCAGATTGATAAACCATCCTCACCCGGCAGCATTAAGTCTAAAACCAATAAATGAAAGTTTTCGCGCTCTAATAAGCGATCCATTTGTTCAGCATTAGCTGCGCTGCGCACTTGATAACCTTGTTCAAGTAAATAGCGTTCTAATAATGATCTGAGTCGCATGTCATCATCGACAACGAGAATTTTAGATGTTTCCTGGCCCATGAAATATCCTTTTGTCTAAATTTCGGCGCTAAATACAGTTAGTAAGCTAAATATAGCGACTTTATTAGAGTGCAAACAAGAGGTGTAATAGTAGTTTATGATTGTGCAGGGATAATATGACGAAGTTATTAGATTAAGTCTATGAAATTAATTGAATTTAATGATATTGATTGGAATATTAGAAATTGTAACTAAATCAGTTTTTTCGCATTAATCGCGAAAAAGTATCAATCACGCCATCTTCGTTGTTATCGAGGAGGAAGATGAGCTGATCATCATGAAGTTTGACATTAAAAGCTGCCGATGCAATTTCACCGTAGCGACTAAAGCCTGTTTGGTTGTTGTCATCATATTGAGCCTGAAAATAAACTTCTTCAGAATCTGATTGATGCTGATATTGACCCCATTCCATTCCCGTGAGTTCGTCATCATGGTCAAAGTTAATTTGTAACTGTACATATAAGCCATTATCGAGCATCAATACGGCATACAAGTCATCATATTCTTGGTTATACCAGTAACCTTCAATGTCTCGCGAGCGCAGTTGTTCGTATTCAACAATATTGTCGATAGAATTGTCGGCTTGTTTATCCATATTCAACTGCAATCTTGATGCGTCATTATTGAGGTAAACATGACTGTGATTGTGCTTAGTAAGTAAGGTGATAAACCCTTTGGACGGGTTATTGCTAAAGGTGGGGTTGAAGGAAATGGATATTGGCATATCCACAAAAGCGGTGGTATTAGATAACGCAAAACTGCCCCATTCAGCGAAACTATTACTCGGCTCATTTAAGTCCAGCCCAATTTGCAGGTAACTTTGATCTTCATTTATTTGCAGTAGTTCAATATGCCCAGCTTGCTGGCTAAGCCAGTTGCCTATGATGTATTCAGGTAGGTGGTTACTCGGTTGTGCCTTGAAACTTATCAGCATCAGAAGCGTCACACCAACTAACATCATCCAGAAAACTCTACTACACATAAAAGTTCCTTTTTTATGTTATTTACTCGATACAGGGTAAATAAAAACCGGATCTCAAGTTTAGTAAAGAAACATCATAGGGCAAGGAATTGTAGAATAATTCGCCATAAAGTTGACGTATGTATGAGTAATACACTGTTTTTGGGCAGGTGTCAGGTTTATTATACCTCTAAGTTAGTATAAGAAATTTTGTTGATATACCAATCTTGGGGGCCATTGGGGGTAGGGACAACTGCATCGTCATCGACTTCTTTTTTGAGTAATGCACGGGCCATGGGTGAATCAATAGAAATATAGCCTTTAGCATCGCCGTAAATCTCATCAGGACCAACAATGCGAAATTGTAAAATATCACCGGCATCATTTTCAATTTCGACCCAAGCGCCAAAGAAGATTTTTCCTTCTTGTTCTGGGGCATACTCAACGACTTTTAAACTTTCGATACGTTTGCGCAAAAAACGGACTCGACCATCGATTTGGCGCAATAAACGTTTGTTTTCTTTGTAGTCAGCATTTTCGCTACGGTCACCAAGGCTAGCTGCCCAAGCCACTTTTTTGGTGATCTCAGGACGGTATTCTCGCCATAGATAGTTCAATTCAGTTTTTAGTTTGGTCATCCCTTCCGGGGTGATGAGATTGGTCTTCACTTGGTTTGCTACTCAATGATGCTGATATATCTGATTGAGTGAAATTACCTAAAAGGAGTGCGGTTGTCGATAGCGCTTTTTGATAAGTATGGGGCTAGTTACCCATATTTCGGCTTTGACTGCGACGTTGATGACGTAATTGCGATAACTGACTCATCGCAGTGATAACCTTTTGGCTCTGATTACAGATAACAGCTTGTCTGGCATCAATGCTTTGGTTACTTGCGTTAGCCTGAGTATCGGCTTGCTTCAAACACTGTTTGGCATAATGCTCAGTGATTTGCACAATTAACGCTTCGGCTTGGCTGAGATCATTGCTGTTTATTTCTTTGACGAAGAGGAGTAAAAAGCAATCGAATAGGGCGCTAAAAACATCAGCATTAGCAAACTCTGACTCAATACAGACTTGCCTGCGGGACTCATCAATTAAAGCGGCGACTAAGTTGGCAATTGTAGTTGCGTTGGTTGCCCCGACTAAAAGGCTGTTTACGTAGGTGTCTTGTTGCCAAAACGCGACCAATTGATGCGACCATTCGGCCTTATCCCATTGCTCGCCCATTGCGTGAATGACTGACATAACAAGCTCCTACGAAAACAACATATATCGAGTATAAAACCAGGTTAAACAGCTACCTAAATAACTTTCTTGGCATAGGTAATATTTTAAATGCTTCGGCTAGTTCCGCTAAATAGTCATTAGCCAATAGCGAGATACCTACATAAAAGTCGGTCTCAGCATTGATTTTGGCCAGCTCTAAACAGCGTCCTGCCCATGGCAACATATGTTGTTGCAATAGCACTTGGATAAACTGTGTTAGCTGCTGTGCATCAGTGTCAGAATCTGGGTTAGTCGCCGCCTCTTGCAAGGTAGCAAAGCTTGAATCCAGTACACTAAAGAACAAACCGATATGATCCACTGGCTGTGGCATTGTTAGGTCGAAGTTAACCCCGTATTGCTTATAAAAATCAATGAGGGCAATGGTTGATGCATCGAAATGCACTTGATCTTCACCTAAATACGCAGAACCCTGTGGAATAGCTTTAGGTTCACCAGGACCAAAGAAAAGCTGGCCGTAGTCGACTTTTAAATCAAGTAACTGTTCGGCTTCATTCCAATGATTCAGATAGGTTGTTAGAGCGTCACGTCCTTGTTGATTATCGCTACGGTTGGCAAATGTAGGCCAAGTTGCAGCGACGTCATTTTCTACCATGCTGTGAATTAATTCAGCTTCTGGATAATGACAAAATAGGTTATGTAAAATACGTGCGATTGCTTGGTATTCACTTAACTGTTCAACTGACTGTTCAATACTCATTTAACTTTTCCTCAAAAAGGGCAGTGGTGAAGCACCACCGCCAGATCTGATTATACTTCGTTAGGGTTCAAGATTTTACCTGCACCAGCACCTGCTGGTTGACCATTGCGGTTTGCTTTAATGATCAAGTTAGGTGTAGTGATCGATGGATCTGGTAATGGTGCAATATGCCCATCACCAGCGCCATATTTAGCTTGAATGTTTTCTACTGTATCAAAATCCATTGCACGCATTGGGCAAGATTCAACACAGATAGGCTTACGCCCTTCAGCTAGTCTGTCATAACAACCGTCACACTTGGTCATCACTTTACGTTCTTGATCTAATTGCGGCGCGTCATATGGACATGCACGTGAACAGCTTTCACAGGCAATACATAAGTCTTCAGCTACATGCACTAAACCGTCTTCACGACGTTTGTGCATTGCACCTGTTGGACAAGCCTTAACACAAACTGGCTCGCTACAGTGGTTACAGCCAATAGACATGTAGTAAGCAAATACGTCTTGCTCAAAAGTACCAGTTGCTGGATCGACATTCCAAGATCCGCCACCGTATTCATATACGCGGCGCCAGTTAACACCATTTAAACTAGGTACGCCGTTTTCAACTGGCTTAGTTGCATTGCGAATCTCTTCGCCTTGTCTGTCTTTACAAGAGATATGGCAGGCTTTACAGCCAGTACATTTTGTCGTATCGACATAGAAACAATATTGGATAGCATCGCTCATGGTAGCGCTCCCTTATAAAACTTTACGAAGTTGAACACGGTTAGTGTGTTGTGGATTACCTTTAGCCACTGGGCTAGGCATGTAACGGGTTAGCGAGTTAATCGCGCCGCCAATGTCCACGACTTTGCCAGAAGAGCCAGTGCGACCATTTGGATCAGGTTTGAACCAAGCGCCTTGACCTAAAGCAACGACACCAGGAAGTACGCGAGGTGTGATGCGTACAACCACTTCAATAGAACCACGTTCGTTATACATTTCGACAGTGTCACCAGAGGCTACGCCGTACTGTTGAGCATCAATCGCGTTCATCCATACTGCATCTTCAACCGCTTCACGTAACCAAGGTACGTTGTGGTAGCTAGAGTGAGTACGACCCTTAGTGTGGTAACCCGCTAATTGCAGTGGGTAATCATCTTTGGTGTCTTCATCTTCATAGCTGTCCCACGTTACTGTGTATTGTGGGATTGCAGTAATGGTGTCGCCTTTAACTTTGTTTTGTTCCCAGTTTGCTGAGCGCCATGCAAGCTCTGCAGAGTGGATTTCAATTTTTCCTGAAGGTGTTGCTAGTGCTTCACCGCCATTCACAAAACCTTGTAGCGCCACGTTGCGGTTTTCCATGTTCTTGCGGAAGAAACCAATTTCTTGTGCTTCTTTGTAAGTTGATGGGAACGCAGGAGTCACACCTAAGTTTTTGCTGTTTGAACGAGTTTGTTGGTAAAGCTCTTCTAACCACTCATCTTCTGTTTTACCTTCAGTAAACTCAGCACCAACACCCATTGCATCAGCGATCATTGCTGATACTTGGTACATTGATTTACAGTCCCAAATTGGGTCTACAGCGGCTTTCATTGCTGTGATGTAACCCATTGCGCCAGAAGCATAAGAGTCATCAACTAAGTCATTTGATTCTAACCAAGAAGTATCTGGAATGATGATGTCGGCAAATTTAGCGCCTGGGGTCATCCAGCAATCACAAGAAACGATAAGCTCAACGCCGCTTTCATCTTTTAAGATTTCTGCAGTACCGTTAATGTCAGCATGTTGGTTCAATAGCGAGCTATCAGAAGCTGAGATGATCACTTTGATATTAGTGCCAAGTGGCGTATCTAAGTCGTCAGTACCCGTAATACCGTGAGTACGGGCAGTCATGGTTTCACCATTGTGAATCGCTTCTGACCAAGTGAAGAAAGAGATTTTTTCTTTCACTGGGTTAGTGCCTGTAGGGATAGAAGCACGGTACATGTTAGTCATGTTTGGTAGTTCACCGTTTGATGAACCTTCACGACCTAATTTACCTGCTAATACACCTAGCATGTAGATAGCACGAACGGTTTGTTCACCGTTTGCTTGGCGGTTAACACCCGCGCCAGCAATGATGTAAGGCTTTTGAGAAGCCATTAAATCGTCTGCAACTTGCTTGATGTTTGCTTCAGAAATACCAGTGATTTTCGCAGCCCATTCAGGCGTACGCGCTTCACGGTCAGCAAACTTGCCTTGCGCCATGATGTAGTCGTAGTAGTTCTCTGCACTGTCCATTGCTGCAGCGTATTCAACTTTTTTCGCATCGCCACTGGCTGCAAATTCTGCTTTTTGTGCTTCGATTGAAGCAGCGTCATAACCGACACTGTTCTTATTGATGAAGTCGATAGAGTTTGCGTCAACCCAACCTGAACTGATCATCAAGTAAGCAATCGCTTCTGCTAATGCAGCATCAGTACCTGGACGGATTGGTAACCAAGATGATTCTTTACCTGTCATTGAGTCAGTGTAACGTGGGTCGATCATCGTGACTTTAAGGCCGTTTGCACGTTGCAGAGCCTGTAAGTAATCGTAACCTTCACCTGAGCCTGATTGACGGATTTCACTTGGGTTGTAAGCAAAACCTAATAAAAAGTCACTGCTTTCAAGTGTTACTGTGGCAGAACCTGATGTGCTGCCAGTACCAAAGGTGTGTTTAGCCGCTTCAGTTTGTTGCGCCCAAGAGTAGTTACCGAAGTATTGTAAGCAACCGCCAACTAAGTTGAATAAACGGTTGAAACAACCATTTGATGCGAAACCATAATATGCGCCAGAGCCGTAGCTTCTGAAAATCGCCTTATTACCGTGTTCAGCAATAACAGAAGTCAGTTTGCCACCGATAGTGCTCGCTGCTTCTTCCCATGTAATTGGCACAAACTTACCTTCGCCGCGCTCACCAACACGTTTCATTGGTGATTTTAAACGGTCAAATGCATAAGTGCGTTGACGTAATGAACGACCACGTGCACAAGCACGAACTTGGTGCATACCGTACTCATCTTGTACATCATGATGAGTTTCAACGCGGGTAATCATCCCGTCGCGGCTGTAAACTTTAACTGGGCAGTTTGAGCCACAGTTTACTAGACATGCCGACCAAGTTAATGCTTCATCAACTGGTGGTTGCGGTGGTACTGGCTCAGCATCTTTTGAGCTGGAATTACAACCAGTAACGGTGGCAGCACAACCTAAAGCAGCACTCATTTTTAAGAAACTTCTGCGTTCCATTATTAAATCCTCTTACTAAAATTTATTCAGTGCGTTCGTTCAACGACTACAGCACATAGCTGAAATTCAGCATGATCTGATGGGCGTTATAATTGTGATTAAGCTCGCCCAGGGTAACCATGCCTGGCACTTGATCAGTGGTCATTTGAGCGTCATCAGTGTCGTAATAACGTTCGTAGCGATAAGTCAGTTTCAATGCCATGTCATCACTCAAGGCATAGTTAGCGTAAAGACTCGCGCTATGGTTATAGGAGTAGTAATCGCCGTATGGGTTAGTACCATCAGCGGTAACATAAGTGTCACTGCTTGAATTACTGAACAGGTAATCAGCGCCTAAAGTCAGCTTATCTTCCATTAAGCCGCCGTAACTTACGCCTGCACCTAAGTTGATAAACTCATCTTCAATGTCGGCGTACCAGTCAGGGTCGCTGTAGTTTTGACTCCCTGCCTGGGCTGAATTAATCCATTGTTGGCCTGCGAAACCGTAAGCAGAGAACTGCTTAGTCAGTTGCATATTGACGTTAATGTCGTAGCTGTAATCTTCTGATTCAGTTAATCCGATCACAGTGTCGTCATAGTTATCTTTTGCATAACGACCAGTAAAATCGATGCTTAACCAATCAAGCGGTGTGTGACTCATGCGCAGTTCAACTTCGTTACGCTCTCTGTCCGCAAGGTAGTATTTGCGCATCAGTGAATTGTCTTCACTCGAGGTTAATTCAGTGGCTTGATATTCAGAGCCGCTACGATTGCTGTGACCTGCTTTCATATCAATGGTGAAGTTATCAATGGCGCGGATAGACAATTTTGCCCATAAGCTATCTTCATTAGTTTCTTCACGGTCGCTGTAGGTGCGTTCGATATCTTTGCGGTCGTAACCTGCTTGTAGGCGGTAGCCACTGGCGATGCGGTAACTGGCATTGACCTTGAACGTTGAACGCTCAACATCTGTGGCGACATTTTCTTTAAAGGTGCCGCTGACGCTATCGAAGTTGTATTGCTGGAATTCAAATACCGAGCTGTTGTTTTCACGGTTGCTGTAGTCGTAACTACCGCCAACGCGTAAACGGTTGCTTAGCATTGAAGTAATACGGATATTGGCATCAGTCGTATCGACTTCACCGTCCCAGTTTTGAATTGGGTTGCCAGCAACTTGAATTAAATCGTCATCTTGGATCATACGACCAACAATAAAGCGACCTGACATAATAGTGCGGTCTAGTTGGTACTGGCCTGATAACGACACTTGGTGTGCTTGATTGTCAGGTGTGGCTGAGTAGACATCGTAGTCTGTAGGTAAGCTGAGGTTTTCAGTATTATTTTTGTACTGACTGCCAAAGTAGCTTAATTCCGTTAACCAGTTTTGCCCGGTTAACGCTGCGCCAGCAGTAAACGAGTCCGTGGTGGAATCAACACGCTGACCAAAGTTAACTGGACTTGGGCTGACTAAGCTGCTGCTCTTGTAACCGGTTTTATCTTCACGGTCGAAACGCACATACCCTTGATAAAAGTCTTGATTAAAATCAGCACCAATACCGACTTTTTCACGTTGCTGAGATAACTCAAATACGTAAGTGTCGCCAGGCAACATCATGCCGTCATCGTAATAAAGATTACTTTGCGCATCACCTGATTGGTAAGTGGTAATCAGTGAATAATCGGCATCGACATTAAATAAGCCTTTTTGACCCACACTGATGTTCGCTGTGCTGTTTTCAAAACCTAATTGATGGGCCTGAATACTGGCTTGGTAGCCATTTTCATCTTGGTATTCAACATCGCCACTAAGGGCAGTGACAAAGCCATCTTGATCGGTACCTAATGCATTAGCAGCATGGACATCATCGCTATCGATGTATCCAGCTGAAATATCGATGTTGCCGCTGTAACCTGAAGTATTAGTACAACGCTTACACTCATACTTTTCTTGGTTTAGGTTTTCAGTATTGGCATTACCAACTGCAAAGTTAGCGGCCATGGTTGGCGCAGAAGCTAACAATAAAGAAGCGGTAATTACATTCAATTTAAAATTCATGATATGGCTCCTAATTAACGCTGCAGCAAGCTGCCAGCTGGGTGGTTAGAACCATGGATTTGGCTGTGGCAGTTCAAACAGCTTTTTCCGCCGCCAAAGGCATCCATTCCAGGTTGTAAAACAACGCGACTCGCGTGACCGTCATCAGCGTGACATTGTTGACATAGTTGCGGTGCACGGTTGTTGAGCATGCCTTCGTTAACGCTGCCATGTGGGTTATGACAAGTGACACAGTTTTCAGTGACCGGTGCGTGCTCCCATAACATTGGGCCGCGTTTTTCAGCGTGACAGCTGTAACAGGTGTCATTAACAGTCGGTTTATTGAGTGCACTTTCTGACATTGAGCCATGTGGCGAGTGACAATCGATACAGGTCATTTGATCCCATTTCATTGGGTGAGCTGAGCGTTTGTTCATGTCGGCTTTTTCACGGGTGTGACAGCTAGTACAAGTATCATTAACGGTAAGTTTGTCTAATGCAGGATCTTTAGCGGCATGCACTACGTGGCAATCTGCACAAGCAATCTCTTCGAGATTATGAGTGCTGCTATGCCAAGCCATTTGTTCAGGGTCGTTATGGCAACCTTGGCAAACGGTGTTTTGGGTCGGTGCATCAAGTTTGCTGTCTTTACCAAACTGGATCATTGGCTCTTTACCACCACGGTTGTGGTTGCCTTGTGGACCATGACAGGCCTCACATTGAAGACCCGCCATTGGAGAGTCCTTGCTGGTTAAGTCGCCATGTGCGCCTTTGAAAATGTCAGTAACGCCTTCAGTGCGTTGGTGACACATTAAGCAGCTGTCTGCTCCTTTAGGGGAATACTTACCTTCAGCAAACTTCTCCACTAATTTTTGAGAAACTTGTTCACCTGTCATGTCATCCCATGGCGCTGCTGCGGCATTAAATGAGCACAAATAAAGGATTACACTGATAGAAGCTAGGATGTTTCGACACCAGTTCATCATGTCACCTGACCTTATTAAATCGAATTTATAAAAATGGACTAATCAATAAGGGGTATTTTAAAGAATTGTAAATTTCAAATCTAAGAATTGCGTTTATCATAAAGCGACATTTGTGATCAGGATCTATATCAGGGGTAACAAAAAAAATTAAAATACTTTCTGCAATGACATTGGTATAAATAAAAAGTTCCCCTTATGATTAAATATAAATGCAGACCGGCAATTCATACAAAAATAGTATGTGAGTATTGCGAAAGAATTAACTTTCCGTTACCGGCTGAATATGCACATTTTAAATATTTGTCTGATGAAGAATTAATAAGTTTTAATACCATAACTAACTTATTAAATTTTATTGAAAAGAATACTAATAATCCTTTTTTCTTTGTCGACTTCGTCCAGTTTTTCAATCAACGCATCGAAGAATTCACTCGAATCGACCTGTCTAGTAATGTGAGCAATGCCAGTAAACTGATTGCGTTTACCCAGTTCTACAATCAAGTGTCAGATCTTAATTGGACCAACACAGAGACAGCCGATTCTGTTGGTTTGATTGCAAAACGTTCACAGCAATCATTAGCTTCGAAGTACGACGATCTCTTTATATATGCATCTATGATGTATGTTTTAAAATTTAGTGAATCAAATAAATCCGATATAATCATAGAGTTACCTTTCGGTCGTTCTTTCTATGGCTATAATGTCGATCTACTGGAAAACGTGAAGTTTAACTGCCAGTCCTTTTCTGTTTTCGTTAAAAAAGATGAACGAGATAAGGTGCTTGTCAACGCATTAATACCGCGAAAAATCTCTAATTTAGAACGTGTTAATGCGGCAGCTAATAGTATTTCACCTGCAGATTTAAGCTTGGTAGCATTAGCAAATATGCTTGGTATGTCGTCTAGGAGTTTACAGCGAGAAGTTAAAATTGAAGGTTTTTGCGTAAAAGACATAATTAAAAAAACCAAAGCGAATGCTATTATTTATATTTTAAATAAAAATAATGGCAATATAAAAGTGACCGCTTATGAGTGTGGTTTTAATAATCTTTCAGTATTTAGTCGTCAATTTTCTAACACTGTTGGTTGTTGTCCTACAGAATATGTCAAACGTCAAAATATTATTTAAACTTAAACTATGAAAAGGTAAGATTAAATAAATGTATCAATTGTTACACTTGCGAATGATTATTAATTGGATTTATTGTTAATTAGAAGTAAGTCACATTAGTCATTAATTAAGTTGCTTCCTCTATCACTTTAGAGGTGTTTTGCTGAGCCTTGTCACAGTATCTAGATTCATTTCTGAACCCAAACCTCGTTATTTGAAAAGCAAATTGTGTTTTGTGAAGCATTAAAACCGTGAAAAAATCGTAATCTCAATAAACGTTTTTAGCTGATTATGCTATCTTTGGGCGATATTTGTTATTCAACGCCGAATAAGACCCTTTATGCTTAGTATTGCTCAAATTATCGCTCAAGAACTGAATGTTCGTGAGCAACAAGTCTCAGCGACTATCGCGTTACTTGATGATGGTTCTACCGTTCCTTTTGTTGCTCGTTACCGTAAAGAGGCAACGGGTGGTTTAGATGATGCCCAGTTACGTACCTTAGATAGCCGTTTAGGTTATTTACGTGAACTAGCAGAAAGAAGGCAAGTTATCCTTTCAAGCATTAATACCCAAGGAAAATTAACGCCAGAATTAAAGCAGGCGATAAATACTGCTGATAGCAAAACTCGTCTTGAAGATTTATACCTTCCTTATAAGCCTAAGCGTCGCACTAAAGGTCAGATTGCTATTGAAGCAGGCTTATTGCCACTTGCTGATTTTTTATTAGCTCATCGCCAAACTAACCTTGATGCGAAAGCAGCTGAATTTATCAATCCAGAAGCCGGCTTTGCTGATAACAAAGCAGTGCTCGATGGTGCGCGCTTTATTCTAATGGAACGTTTTGCTGAAGATGCGGATTTATTACAGAAAGTACGTCAGCATTTGCGTCAGCAAGCTGTGCTTGAAAGCCGAATGGTTAAGGGTAAAGAAAAGGAAGGTGCGAAGTTTCGTGATTACTTTGAGCATACTGAAACCATCACTAAAGTCCCATCTCACCGCGCTTTAGCCATGCTTCGTGGTCGCAACGAAGGCGTGTTGAGCCTGTCGATGAATGCAGATCCCAAAGCAGAAGTGGCGCAAAGCAGCTATTGCGTGGTGATTATTGCTGAGCATTTCAATTTAAAACTGTCTGACTCTGACGTTGATCAATGGCTAAAAACAGTGGTCACTGCAACTTGGCGGGTAAAAATTGCCCTGCAAATGGAAACTGAGTTCATCAGTGCGATGCGTGAACGTGCAGAAGCTGAAGCGATTAATGTATTTGCTCGTAATCTAGGTGATTTATTAATGGCGGCGCCAGCGGGTGCTAAAGCCACAATGGGCTTAGATCCTGGGTTACGTACCGGGGTTAAAGTCGCGATTGTGGATAACACGGGTAAGTTTGTCACTCACACCACCATCTTCCCTCATGCGCCGCAAAACGTTTGGGACAAGTCGATCCGTACTTTATCTAACCTAGTCAAAATGCATAAAGTTGAGTTGATTGCGATTGGTAACGGCACAGCATCACGTGAAACTGACAAATTAGCGGCTGAAGTGATTAGCTTTATGAAAGAGACCCACCCGAGCCTGACTAAGATTATGGTCAGCGAAGCCGGCGCCTCTGTTTACTCTGCTTCTGAGCTAGCATCCGATGAGTTCCCGAATCTGGATGTATCGATTCGTGGCGCGGTATCGATTGCACGTCGTTTGCAAGATCCGTTAGCGGAATTAGTTAAAATTGAACCAAAATCCATTGGTGTCGGCCAATATCAGCATGATGTAAGTCAAAGCCAGTTATCTAGTTCACTTGAAGCCGTTGTCGAAGACTGTGTGAACGGTGTTGGTGTCGATTTAAATATGGCTTCAGCGCCATTACTGGCTCAGGTTGCCGGTTTAAATAAAACCTTGGCTAAGAATGTCGTTACTTATCGTGATGAAAACGGCCAGTTTGAGACCCGTAAGCAATTATTGAAAGTCGCGCGTTTAGGCCCTAAAGCTTATGAGCAGGCTGCCGGTTTTTTACGTATTCCTCAGGCAAAAAATCCATTAGATGGCTCTTCTGTTCACCCAGAAGCCTATAAATTAGTGGAATCGATTGCTAAAGCGAAACAGCAAACGGTTACGCAGTTAATGGGCAATACGGCATTACTATCAGAGCTTAATGCAGCAGAGTTTGTCACTGAAGAGTTTGGTTTACCGACTATTACTGATATTTTGGCCGAGCTTGATAAACCTGGGCGAGATCCTCGTGGTGAGTTTAAAACTGCCAGCTTTAAAGATGGTGTTGAAGAGTTAAAAGATCTCAAACTTGAAATGATCCTCGAAGGGGTTGTCACTAACGTGACTAACTTTGGCGCCTTTGTAGATGTGGGTGTGCATCAAGATGGTTTAGTGCATATTTCATCATTAACAGATAAGTTTGTTAGCGATCCGCATACTATCGTTAAAGCGGGTGACGTGGTTAAAGTCAAAGTGATGGAAGTTGATACTGAACGTCGCCGCATTGCATTAAGTATGCGCTTAGATGAGCCAGTACAAGCTAAAGCATCATCGAATAAGCCACAGGCTTCAGGTAAAGGGAGTGCTGGCAAAGGCAAACAAGCATCTTCTAAAGGTCAGTCAGCTAAAGGCGGCCAAGGTAAGCAAAACAAAGCCCCTGCCAATGCGGCAATGGGCGATGCATTTGCTAATGCGTTTGCAAAACTCAAAAAGTAATATTGTTCTCGCTATTATTAAATAGCTAAACAGTGACATTAAAGCCTTAATGGCATCGAGATAACTCGTTGTTTTAAGGCTTTTTTATTGCTTGTTGGTATGATGAGAAACGGCGTTGATGGTTATTCTTCTATGTAAGTCAGACAAATTTCATCAAAGTTTGTTTTTGGTGAGATGACTTCTTCATTTTTGAGCATTTCTTTATGGTCTTGCTTACTGATTAACTCATTATCGATAGTAAATACTTGGCGATGACTCAGCTGACTTTTCACTAAAAACTGGCAATGCTCTTGGTGAAATGCCTCGTCAAATAATCCATTATCTTTGATACGCTGTAGACCTACTTTTATTCGGTTGGCCAATTGAGGATATGCAGGCGATACATAAAATAGTGTGACTAATGGAATATGTAATAAGGTGTTTTTTTCGACAATTAAATCGGGATAAATTTTTCCATAGGTTTCAACTTCATCATAGGCTTCATTAATTCCACGGCCGAAACTGATAAAGCGTTCTTTATCAAGCATATGAAAAAGCCCATCGTAACTCGAACCAATAACCACATCCATTCCTGCTTTTTCCATTGCAAAGCGTGTTGACCAAAACATCCCTGATCCTGTCGGTATCAATTTGAATTGCTCGAATGTGTTGATGTCAGAAAATAGTGATTGGTTTTGCTGTTTGATGATGAAGACGCGAAATCCTTGAACACCTTTTCGTAATGGCACATCAATGGCAATAAGTTTTTCACTCCATTGTGCTTTAGGCGCTTCGGCGATGACATTGATTAACTCGCCAGTCATTAATTCAGGTAAGACTCTACCTGATGTCATTGGATAATCTGAGGTGGTTATCTCCCAGTCTCCAAAATCATCTTCTGTATGAATTAAAGAAAGCTGCATAAGCTTATAGCTATATTCGTAGCGGGTATCATGGACAGAGTCAGGTTGATTTAATATAACCACATCTTTTGCTAGTACTGGCATTACTAGTGCTGATGTTGCTAGGAGCAGGACGCTGAAAAACAAACAAATATTCACAGCAAAGGTATATCTTGATGATGTCATCTTTGCCTCTTTTGTTTGGGAATGGAATGATTAGCTAATCCAATATAATTAATTACTTATCAATACTCAATAATTATAGGGTTGTGAATCAAAACCTAGCTTGTGCAGGCCATAAGTCATCATATTTGCAGTAAATAACGGTCATGGCGGAAGATATCATTTAGTGGGGCTAATGCAATAAAAACGCTAAATCGGTATCGACTTAGCGCTTTATAGTGGATGAGGAGATCGCTCTGCGTATTTAAACAGAAGATAAAGCCCTGAGTTTAAGCGATGTGAGTCATTTCATTTAAAATAAACTGCTCAACAGCGCCTTCGGTTGCACTCATATATTCAGCTAAATGCGTGTTGCCCATGTGTGTTTGCCATAATTCACGTGACTGCCAGTTTTCATAAAACATGAAATGAGCTGGATTTTCGTTATCTTGATGCAAGTCGTAATTGATGCAGCCTGCTTCTGCGCGAGTGATCTCAATCAGTTTTAAAAGCTCTGCTTTTACTAATTCAATTTTGTCTGCTTTAGCAATGATGTTTGCCACAATAGTGAGTCTAGTCATGTTGAATAATCCTATTCTTATATTGAAATTTAAATGGCGCTATTTGCGCTGTGCTCGTTTGATGAATCTATATTAGTCCTTGTCATGAACACCTTAAACAGCGTAATGTTTGATATATTCTCAAATTAAAATTGATAATTATGCTATTAGAAGACTTGATTGTGATTTCAAAGGTAGCTGAATTTCGCAGTATTACCGCGGCTGCCGAAAACCTTGATATGCGAACGGCCACAGCCAGTGCGGCAGTTAAACGGGTAGAAAATGCCATAGGTGTTGAGTTGTTTGTACGTACTACACGGCATTTAAGGCTCTCTACTGCAGGCGAGCGTTATATTCCTCAATGTGAGAAAGCCCTGTCTATGCTGGCGCAAGCTAAGCAAAATATTAAAGATGATCTCGATATCATTGACGGCAATTTACGTATAGCACTCTCGTCTGATTTTGGGCGTAACTTGGTGATACCTTGGCTAGATGAATTTATGGATAGTCATCCACAGGTGAATCTTCGCACCAGTATCAGTGACAGTAATATTGACTTCTATCGTGATGCTGTGGATATGGCACTGCGTTATGGCTCGCCAACAGAGGCCAACGTATACGGGTTTAAAATCTGTAATGTGCCGAAACTTTTGTGTGCCAGCCCTGAGTACATCGCCAAGTTTGGTCAACCTCAACACCCTGATGATCTTACTGAACATAATGGTCTGTTATATCAACTGTACGATATTGTGCATGATGAATGGTGTTTTACTGATAGCCATAATCACCAATATAAAGTGAAAATGAACAGTAACCGTGCAGGTAATGATGGTGAACTGGCAAGGCGGTGGTGTTTGGCTGGCAAGGGCTTGGCGGTAAAGTCATTCCTTGATGTTTCAGCAGATCTTTTGTCCAGTAAGCTTGTGCGTGTAATGCCTGATTTTACACCTAGCCCAACAGAACTATGGCTGATTTGCCCAAGTCGACAGTCGATTACGCCTGCTGTAAGGCTATTGAGAGATAGCTTCAGAGAGAAAACCCTGCATATTCTTAAGCAGTTAGTTGATGAAGGCATCCTTGAACAGCGAAGTCTTGATAAAAACAGCTTTTAATCAAACTATAAGAAAAACACAGCAATAAACATCGTCATCTATGACGTGGCCAGTTATGAAGTGATAGTTATGAAACGACAGTTATGAAATGGTCAGTTATGAAGTGCCAGTTATGAAGTGCCAGTTATGAAGTGCCAGTTATGAAGTGATAGTTATGAAGTGATAGTTATGAAGTGACAGTTATGAAGTGGTCAGTTATGAATTGGTCAGTTATGAAGTGATAGTTATGAAACGACAGTTATGAAATGACAGTTAATAAAAGTACTTTGAGGATAAAACAGTGCTGGGCTAGTTAGCGGATAGATAGTGGTTTATTTACACTAACGCAAATAGCTGGTTGTGATCTGAAGGGGTGGTTTGTTGCTGATAAAACTTGCCGACACGCTCGCCGAGTTGCTGGTAAAAAGCGTCTGACTGCTCTTTATTAGCCTCATTTAACAATAAGCTTTGGATAGTGCGGTTGTTATCTTGTTTGGCGCTTTTATCTACTTCAACTGGAGCTGAACTGGCATTTTTTTGTTGAATGTCACGACGTTGGATTGTCGGGTTACTGTTAGCGGCAACACGCAGTAATTGCGGAAAAATGCCTTTTGGCCCTAACGCTTGTTGTTGAGACTGTTGTTGCGTTAACTGCTGTTCAGTCGACTGTTTTTGCTGCTGCTTTTGCTCGATCAACTCATGACGGGTTAAACGCTCATTTTGCTGATTGTAAGCGCGCTCTTGGTGCGCTTTAGACAATTCTTGCGGCGGCAATATCGGTTTAGCTTGCTGGTTATCCGCGCGCGCAAGATCGGTTGCAACATTACTTGTCGCAATCGGTACTTGGGGATAATTGGTCACTACCAGCATAAAGCTCACTTTGATAATATCGAATAACGTTTAAATTATAGTCAATTTACAAGTGGTTTTATAGGCTTAGTCTGTATGTTTTTCGATCCAAGGCAGTAATTCAGCTAAAAATGCTTGTGGGTGTGAAATGAACGGTGCGTGAGATGCTTTATTGTGAACAACGTCTTCTATACTTGTTGCTTGGGGTAAAAGTTTGATGATCTTTTTCGGAACTAAACTGTCACATCTGCCCCAAATCCTTAACCATGGTTGTTGGATAGTACTCAGCTGTGAACGTAAATCCACCGTACGCAGCATCCCTAACCCTTGATCAAGCACGACTTGGCTAGGTAAAGGTTTGGCTAATACCAGTTTCTTAATCGCGGCAATATCATTTTTAGCAGTGTCACTGCCCATGGCTTGAATCGCTAAAAAACGTTCAACGGTTTTGGCTAAGTTAATTTGCAGTTGCTCAGAAAACTGCGCTAACACCTTAGGTGCGATACCCGGCCATGACGCTTTGTTTTTAGGTGCTTGATTAACCCTATCTTGGTCACTATACGTTTGAGCAAAAACGTCTTGTTCACTAAATTCTTGAACAATAGCTTCTTGAGCCATGAAACAAGGTGATGAAGCCACAGTGATTAAGGCTTTAACTGACTCAGGGTAAGTTATGGCGATTTGAGTGGCGACTAAGCCGCCCAACGACCAACCAAGCCACACAGCATTTTTTGGTAATTGCTGTGCTAGTTGTGCTGCCCACGCATTGATATCTCCAGTATTTTCAGCACTATCACCAAATCCCGGCAAGTCGACATAATGCACTCTATAATGACTAAGCGCCGTTTGTAATGGATGAAAAACGGCAGAGTTAACTCCCCAACCATGTAGCAAAACAAGATCTTGGCCTTCGCCCACAGTGTGAACGTGTAACTGAGGTAAGTTGGACTGCACGGGGTTTCCTCAAGATTGAGTTTGGGTTAATTGCCATACAGGATAAGGATATTATATGGATTGGCAACTCCGACAAGCCTGCTATGCAGGCTTTCGCATTGTTAAGCATACAATTTTGCGTAATCTCCCTAATCGCTGCATGTTATGCAGCCAGGATATTGAGCAGTATGATCTGCAGAAACCGCATTCTGGCGTGTGCCAGCACTGTTTAGTGGCAGGACTTTATCAGCATGAAGTCTGCTTAGGTTGCGGTAAGGCCATGATGTTATTACAGCGCTATTGTGGCCAATGTCAGTCAACTGAGCCAATTATGGTTATTGCGCCATGCAGTTATCATCAAGGGCTAGGTGAATTGATTGCAGCGATAAAATATCAACAACAATGTGCCTCATTAGCGGCGTTAGTGCAGGTGCTGGCTATTCGAGTGATGGATTTGGTTGCGAGGGATATGATTCAATTACCACAAGTGCTCATTCCTGTGCCGCTGCACCCCAATCGCTTAAAGTCGCGCGGATTTAATCAAGCATGGTTAATTGCTAAGGCATTAAGCCAACAACTGGGCATTGTCATGGATGATGCCTTGCTAGTCAGAGATGTTGATACCCAAGCACAAGCCGGATTAGATGGCAAAGCAAGGCGATTAAATTGCGCGGGGGCATTTAGCTTAAACTTAAATGCTTCAAGCTTAAACACTTCAAGTTCAAACACTTCAAGTTTAAACACTTTAAGTTCAAACACTGTTGCTAAAAGAGTGCCTTATCAAAGAATCGCATTGATTGATGATGTCGTCACTACTGGCACCACAGTGAATGAAATAAGCCAATTGTTTGCAGCCGAATATGTCCATGTACAATGCTGGTGCTTAGCTAGAGCTGAAGCACCAGGGTTACTTAAATAATGTTTGGGCTATTGTGATGGCACAAAATACAGTGCATTGGCATAGACTTTTTCTGAGCCTAGCCAGATGTTTCGGAATAATAAATTATCCGCCAGGGCGACAATTTTACCTTTACCTTTGGTTTCAACTATCATCGCAGGGGTATTGGCAAATGCGCGTTGATATTCATTAGCAAGGTAGCCACTAATCAATAAGTCATTCTCATATTTCGCTGCGACAATAAATGGCGTTGAAGTGAGGTTGAAACTGATTTCGCGGTTTTTCATCACAGGCAGTGGATTAGGTAAACCAAAGGCGATAGGGTGAGTCGCATCAAGCTTTAACGCTACGATCGCGCCGCCGATAGATTGACGTGCTTTTAATTTAGATTGATCGCCATAATCCATACCCGATGTGATGAATAGATTATTCAGTTCACGACTGGTTTTGGGTTCAGAATTTGAGATATTACGCTTATTAAGCCAAACTAATGCCCGCTTTTGCGCCACAATGGTGCCGCCTTCTGTTACGTATTGACCTAACTTTCTTGAGGTCGCATCGCTGATCAAATGATAAGGCCCATCAGCCATAAAAATATGGCTGTATGCCGATAAATCTAGTGATACCAAACGTTCTGTATTCACCATGGTTGTGGCTATACCTAGAGTCTTATCAAGGTAATGCCACATTTGACCGGTTTCTGAAGCATTGGTGTCTGCGCCTGTGATGATCAAAGGGGTTACGGGTTTTACTTTGATGAAATCATCGCTGCCTAAGTCCATTCCTGTAGCAGCATGTGAACTGGCAGATGCGACAACATCGACTTGGTGTTGTTGCGCGAGCGTTGCCACGATTTCTGCTAACTCAATGGCAGTGAAATTTTGCTGTTTCAGTGGGATTTGCAAACTACCAGCAACAAATTTTATGGCTTGTTTGCTGGTTTGAGGTTTTTCAGCTGTGCGATTGCCAATATTGACATTAAGGCTGAATGGTTTTTGGGCATACTTAACTATTACGCCTTGTTGGAGCAATTGCTGCAGCAATGGAGCCGCCGCAGCTTGTTGCCAATCAATCACCAAAGCCACGCTGTCTTTAGGGTAGGTTGCTTTGGCTACCTTGCCGTTTGGTTTGTCTGATAAGTACTTGGCACTGGGTTTGGCTTTTTTGATCAAACTTAAGCTTAAGGCTGATTCAAAATTCCAGGTCGAAATATCGTAAAAGGTTTCATCTTTAAACTCGGTTCTTTTATCAAATAACGCCTCTAATAAGTCGTGTTGCGGCTGACTATCTGGAATAAACACACTGTCTTGAGGTGTGAAGTTAATATCATCATCTTCAATGACAGTGTTCAGGTATTTAACGCTAATTTTGTGCTGGGCTAATATGCTCACCAACTCATTGATATGCGTTGCGCCGCCATGGGCTTTGACTAATCTGCCAGACTGTTTACCTTCTCGATAACGCTTGATGTTGCTTGAGAAGAAGTCAGTTTGATACTTCATCAACTTTTTACGTAATGCGTGCGCACCTTTTAGGCTAGAAATAGAGGTCGCAAATTGGTTATCAATACTCTCAGCTAAAGTCACCACACCATTGGGTGAGTCTTGGGCTTGGCCGCGTGAGCTGGCTTGTTCAAATAGGATACCGACAGCGCCATTGATATCAGGGTAGGTTGAGCCTTTACCGTAAAAGAAGTCATCAAACATTTGACCGCTAAAATACACTTGTTTGACTTCATCTAAAGCTTGGCGATGAAACGCTGCCAGCTCATTTGATAATGCTTGATTGGCAGGTTTGGTTAATGGGTTAACGCGGTCAGGTACTCCAGGTTGGAAAAAGTACGACTGTTGATGCCACATTTCATGGAAGTCACCTACATAGTGGGGCTGCCATTTATGGAAAAAAGCCACGCGACCTTGAGATGCAGGGTGGCGCAAGAAAAGCCAATCGCGGTTTAAATCAGCTAAATAGTGATTAAAACGTCCACCTGGCCAGTCTTGATTATGTTCACGGTGATTATTATCAGTAACAATGACTTGGCCTTTATTATTGTTGGCCCAATTTGAAAAGCGGTCAAAACCATCAGGGTTTTGGGTTGGAGTAAGTAAAATGACGGTATCGTCGAGTAACTCTTTTACCCAAGGCGTATTAGCCGCAGCTAGGTAGTGACTTAATGCCAATGCGGCATGAGCGCCACTGGCTTCATCACCATGAATAGAGTACGCCAGCCACACGACCAATGGATTTTGATTAGTGCGGTTGGTTTGCATGGTGCCGTATTTAATATTACTGCGATATTCGATGATGTCGGCAAGGTTTTTCTGGTTTTTTTCAGAGGTGATCACCGCTGTGATTTGCTCGCGGCGTTCTTCACTATAACCTGCTGAATCTAAAGATACTCGGTCGCTTTCACTTGCCAGTAGTTGCAGGTAGTGATTAATCTGATCATGGCGTAAATGCCATTCACCCAATGGGTAACCTAAATACTCTGCAGGTTGAGTTAAATGAGTATTGATATCCTCAGTGAGTAAAGCTTGTTCAATACGGGTATTGTCAGCAGAAATATCACTAGCAGATGCCATAAAAGGCATGCAGATAAAAAATGTCATCAGCGTTCTAACTGAAAAACGAGCGAGCAAGGCATGTAAGCTAATCATATGAGAAACAAGATCATAAAAAGAAAACCGTAGGGTAACAATAAAGTGATTAGTCTTAAATCTCCATTAAAAACCGACACAAAGAGACTATTTTTTGTCACACTTGCTTGATGCAGGACTATAAAGCAGAGGCAACTAAGAGTATCATGTCGCTAAACCTACTAAATTACTCAAGTACTACCTTATTTAAGTCAGTTCTTAATTAAGTTAATGCTTACTCAAGTACTACCCAACGGAGCAGTTTTTATGATCAACATTACTGATACGGCTCAGGCTCATTTTGTAAAATTACTGGCCGATCAACCTGAAGGCACTCATATCCGTGTGTTTGTCATCAGTCCAGGTACCGCTCAAGCAGAGTGCGGTGTATCTTACTGTCCACCAGATGCTGTTGAAGCTGATGATACTGAATTACCGTTTACAGGTTTTAGTGCCATGGTTGACGAAAAGAGTGCACCATTTTTAGAAGAAGCGAGCATCGACTTTGTGACTGACCAACTTGGTTCACAATTAACGCTTAAAGCACCAAATGCTAAAATGCGTAAAGTGGCTTCTGACGCACCACTAAAAGAGCGTATTGAGTATGTGATTCAATCAGAAATCAACCCTCAGTTAGCAAGCCATGGTGGTAACATCATGTTAGTAGAAATTACTGAAGAAGGCGTTGCTGTACTTCAGTTTGGCGGTGGTTGTAATGGTTGTTCTCAAGTTGATATCACATTAAAAGATGGTATCGAGAAGCAGCTATTAGATATGTTCCCTGGTGAGTTAGCTGGCGTGAAAGACGTGACAGATCATCAACATGGTTCACATTCTTATCAGTAAACACTAAGGTGTGATGACTGATAATAAACGCAGCGTTAAGCTGCGTTTTTTTATGTCTATAGATCCGTTATTGACTCATTGATCTGAGCTTTATAGCCAACATTTATCCTGTATTGATGAATAAATGAGTACTTTAGGCTTAGTGTTTAACGTACTATTAACAAGCTTGTGTTATACCTTAAGTAAGCTAACGCCGAGGAGTATGGTGTGATTAATGATATTTACCCTTCTAAACTGCCAACTCGAAACACAGGTTTTACCTTAATTGAGCTTGTGGTTGTGATTATCGTATTGGCAATTTTAGCCGTTATTGCAGTCAGTAAGTTTATTGATGTTAAGCGTGACGCAGAGATAAGTCGAGCTCAGGCCATAGCAGCATCATTTGAACAGTCTGTGACTTTTTCTCACACTCGTTGGCAATTGATTGGTGGCAGTGAGCCGATGAATGATTTGCCTGACTTTGCTAATAATGACCTTGATATGAATACTTTTGGCTACCCATTAGGCACAGGAAAAGGTAACCCTATGGGCAACCCTGTGAACATAGGGCCAGGGCAAGGCGGTTGTGTCGATTTGTGGAATGCTTTGATAGAAAGCCCGCCATCAGTTGCTATTAGAAATACAACGGACGATGTTGAATTTGAGTCATATCGCCATGCTGCAGACGGTGGCAGCGGTGCGACCCAGTGTACTTATGTATTAAGGACATTAGGCGATACAGCGGGAAGAAATAGAGCTGAAATTAAGATTGTTTACGACTCTATCGAAGGCACCGTGAATGCCTTTATCGAGGACTCTTAAACTTAGGCTTGAGTCATTTTTTGATGGCTTGATAGGGCATTGATGACTAAATCACTTTGATACGATATTCAATAAAAACGGCTTGCTGATTTCAGCAAGCCGTTTTTAGTTTTATCTTAAAGCATTGATGCGAAATGACTTATTTAGACCGTTTCTTGAAAATGCGGCGGTAAAAAGTCACTGCGCTGAATAGTAAGATCGCAGTACCGATAAATGCGATAACAGTAATAAAGGCCACATATTTGAATGGCATATTTAACGCATCATGTAAGGGTCTGACAAATGTCGCGACTTTGCCTGAAAGTGGGCGATCACTGTGCAACAGAGCTGATTGTATTTTGCCTTGCTCATAATTCATGGTGATGCTGTCAGCTTGACGTAACCAAACATCGCTGTGGGTATCAAAACGGATGCTGTAATTCAGCTCTTGTGGTCCTTTAGGTTTTTCTGCACCTGGTTCAGGTTTACGCTTACGCGGCTTGTTCACCGAAACCATATTGGAATCTGGCCACATATCTTGTGCGGTTTGTAGCTGACTTTGCCAATCACTTTTTTGGCTAACAGGATATTGTATTTCAGCTGCTGGTTGCTTTAATGCATCCATCCACAAACCTTTATAAGTGATTAAAAAGCCTGTGATACATAATAAGAATAATGGTACTGAGATAAACAGCCCTAACTGAATATGACTTTTTACCAGGCTGCTTGATTTAGTGTTACTTGGTATTGAGTGTTTCAGCCTAAAGGTTTTACGTACTCGCCACCAAAGGTAAATACCCACTAAAGTGACTAACCCACCAATCATCGAAGCCCAAGCATTCAGGTATTTACCAAAATCACCTAACAGGAAATTTCTGTGTAACCAAAACATAGTGCTATAAAGCGGAATATCTCTCATTTTATAAGTTGAGAGCTCGTTCAAGTCTTGATCAAAAGCAATCGATTGACCACGAGTTGCGACTTCAATATATGGCGAGTATTCAGTTGGAAAGCGAACCGTCCCCATATCAGGGTATCGCTCAAATAAGGTCTCAGTGACATAGGCTTTTTGTTCAATGGATAGCGGCGCATATTGCTGCCCTTTATCATCCATTCTTTTCAGCATGTCCATACCGCCAAGATAAACACCTGTGACTAATACAATCAGCATTGAAATGCTGATGACAAAGCCAACCCAGTTATGAAACCATTTTAAAGCAGGGACTACATTCATATTGAAACTCTTAAGTGTAAGTTGGCCGTAACCAAATCATGACGATTATGTTTGCTGATATTGAACAAACTCGTGCTGACAACAAAAATTTCGTGAATGATAATTAATCTCATTTATTTACACAATTAAAGAAATGTAAAGACTGGCCTTATTCGAAATTATTGCTATTCAGATCACAAATTAGCTTATTTAGTCAGTTCTTAATGTTTTAACATTTGAATAACTATTCAGGTTATTTCTTGACCGTTAACTCACAGTGTACAGATTGAAACCTCAGTTTTAAATGGGTTTTAAAGCAACGCTCTTTTTGTTAAGTATTTGTTGCGTAGTGCTTTTATCTTTTTTGGATGGGGGGGGTTATAGAGGCTGAAATTGAATGCTTATTACAAGTGAAAAGTTTTATTAACATTAATCTTAGTTAATATGCAATAACTATTCATCGATGGTAATGAGATTTACTCTCATTAGTGCAGTCCTTCACACTTCTTTACATTAACTGACAAAAACTCTTCACAAACAGTGAAACGCAAATGATAATCCGTCTCATTAACGGTTATTGCCAATTTAAGGTCTACTTTGTATGAAAATTTCACCTATTGCGTTTGCGGTTGTTGTAGGTTTAGCCTCAGCATCATTAGCGGCTGAAGAAGCTGCAAATGAAACAGCATCAAGCCAAGATTTTGTTGCTAACATCGAACGTATTCAAATTACTGGAATGAACTTCAATAACTACAAAGTGGGCACCTCTTCAGGCGCAATGCGTGGTGACATTGATTTAATGGACACGCCGCAATCAGTTAACGTTATTCCTGATTTTGTCACTGATGAGCAGTTAGCAAGAAATCTGTCAGAAGTATTGGTAAATGATTCAAGTGTTACCGGTGGTAGTGAAAAGTGGAACCGCCAAGTGTTCAACATCCGTGGTTTTGAACTTGATTCTGGCAGCGGCTTCTTAATCAACGGTCAGCAGCAGTGGTCTCACTACGTGCAACCGATTGAAACACTACAACAGGTTGAAGTGCTTAAAGGCCCATCAAGCATGCTTTATGGTCAGTCAGGTCCTGGCGGCTTAATCAATATGGTGACTAAAAAGCCAACCTATGAAAACTTATTTGACGTTGCATTTGATACAGATGCAAATGGTTCTACACGTTTTCAGTTAGATGCGGGTGGCGCGTTAAATGATGCTGAATCAATTCGTTACCGTACAGTGTTAGTGAAGCAAGACACCAAATACTGGCGCGAATACCAAGATGGCAATGGTGAACAAGAGCAAGAGCGTGATCGCTTTTTAGGTTACTTAAACCTTGAATTCGACCTACATGAAGATGTGATGTTATCGGTTAAGTACGATTACACTGACGACAAAACAGGCATCGACAGAGGCGGTTGGTTAGATGATAACGGCGACTTAGTTGGTGACCGTGAAGATATTTGGGATATGTCATGGGCATTTACCGATAACAACGTTGAAAACTTAGGTGCAGACTTAACTTGGTATATTTCTGATGATTGGAAATTGGCTACAGGCTATAACCACCAAAGCTTTACTCGTCAGCGTTTAGATTCATCACCTACGATGATTTCTGGCATGGATCCAACCACTGATGGTTATCAAATCAAAGCCTTTGATCGTTATGATGACTGGCAGCATAAAACAGCCTACATGGACTTTACTGGCATCGTGAATGCTTTTGGCATGGAACATCAGTTACTTGTTGGCGCTAACATCTTAGATTACTACTATGGTCAGTTGAGAGACAGTGGCGATGCACAGATGGTTAAACCAGGTGAAAGTGTTCCTAGACCAGATTTAGATTACAACAATGACACCACCAAAAGTGAGTCAAGCTACAAGCATTATGGTTTTTATGTTCAAGATTTAATGACCATTAACGATGAGTGGCAAGTACTTGCTGGCGTACGTTATGACGAACAGAAAAAAGATGGCGAAGGTGAAAATAGCTACGCTGTATCGCCTAAGTTTGGTGTAATTTATTCACCAAGTGCTAATGGCAGTATTTACGCTAACTATTCAAAAAGTTTTAACCCTCAGTCAATCGTAAGTAGCGATAATGATGTTAATGACGGTATGGATCTTGAACCTGAATATGGTGAGCAATTCGAGATTGGTACTAAGTGGGAACTCTATGATGGCGGCTTATTACTAACCGGTGCGGTATTTGATACCACAGTGACTAATGTGACCGTTCAAGAGCAACTTGACACACCGATTGGCGACAAAGATTACATCACCACACAAAGCGGTAAGCAGCATCACCGTGGTTTTGAAGTGGGCGCTCAAGGTCAAGTAAGTGATAATGTATTTATTACCAGTTCAATGATGTACTTGGATGCAGAATACATCACCAGTGCCGAAGATACAGAGCAGCTAGATGGTAAAACGCCTGTTGATGCGCCTGAATGGTCTGCCAACATCTGGACCCGTTACGAAGTCACTGACGATTTAGCATTGAACATAGGTGCTATCTACGTTGGCGAGCGTTTTGCTAATACCCAAAACACCATTGTAAAAGATGACTATGTTCGCTTTGACTTTGGTGCAGCATATACTTTCGCTGTACAAAATACCGACATGAGCGTGCGTTTTAACGTTAAAAACTTATTTGATACTGACTACTTAGGTGGTGGTACTAATACAGACGTTACTGTTGGTGAAGGCAGAAACTTCAGCTTAGCATTCGAAGCAAAGTTCTAAATTAATGTTTTGGACTAAGGTTCGAACTAAGGTTTGAACTAAGGTTCTAAATTAATGTTTTGGAACTAAGAATTTGAATCTAAGCAATACCGTGTTTTAGTGAAAGGCCCTAACGTCAGCAATGATGTTAGGGCCTTTTTTATGTTTACTTTTCAGCGTTACTGCTAAAGATTTTTAGATAAAAACTCGTCAATCGCTTTAAACGTCATTAGACGATGCTGATTGTTGCTGAGATAGTGATTGCCGTTATCAATTTCAAGGTATTTTACTTTTTTGTCCAGCCCATCTAACTTGCGGTACATATCGCGGCTTTGGCTCACTTGTACCACTTTGTCATTGTCTCCGTGGATTAATAAAATAGGCACATTAATTTTGTCGGCGTGATAAATCGGCGAACGTTCATAAAGCGCATTATAGTCATCACCAATGATTTTTTTGGTCATTTCATGGTTGGTGTAAAAACGCGATAACTTAACCAAATCCTCCACGTCAGCTACGCCAGCAAAACTGATAACACATTGATATAAATCAGGTGTCATTGCCGCGCCCATCATTGCGGCATAACCGCCGTAACTGGCACCTGCAATACAAATTCGCTTTGGATCGGCAATGCCTTCATTGATTAAATAGCGAGTGCCATCTTCAACATCAGTTTGCATTTCTTTGCCCCAGCCTTGTAAACCTGCAGTGGTAAATTGATGACCATAGCCAGCAGAACCTCGAAAGTTCATTTGCAGCACGGCATAGCCACGGTTAGCAAAGAATTGCGCCCAATAATCAAATGAGTCGCCAGTATAAGATTGTGGTCCACCGTGAGGAAAGATGATGGTGGGGAGTTTTTTAGCTTCAATGCCTTTTGGTAGTGAAAGGTAGCTAGGGATGGTTAAGCCATCGCGAGCTTGGTAGCTGATAGCTTTTGGTTCAGTTAGTACTTGCGGGTTGAGTTGAGAATATTTGCTGGCAATAACCTCTAAACGGCGCGCGTCGCGGTCACCATAAAGAAATAACCCTGGTTGAGTAGGGCTGGTGGCAAATACAATATAACGACGTTCATTTTGGCTAAATTGAGTTAAGTAATTCTGAGTATCTGGTAACGCCATTTTGATACCACTGACTAGCTTTTGATAATCTTTGTCCCAAAAATGGTATTCATTATCGATACCCGTTGAAATCCCAATGGCTTGGCGAGTAATTTTAGAGTGAATTAATCGGCCATCGACATCATGATTTGCCTCTTTGTAGACTAACTTTTTTGTGAGTTTAGGGTCAGTTAAGTCCACTTTGAAAACTGCAAAGTAGCCTTCATGGTAAGCTTTTACAAATAGAATATTGGGGTTAACATCAAAGCCAATAGGGATAACGGTATCCTCAGAGTAGGCTTCATTTTTCCACAATAAGCGCAATTTTCCATTGGCTTCATTTTGTTCATAAGTTCTATATTCAGTATTATCCGGATCTCGGTAAGTGGCTATTCTTACTTTGTGTTGTTGATCGGTCATCCAATCAATTACATGCTCACGGTAATATTGTTCAGTGGTGGTTTTGCCTGTTATTAAGTTAACTTTGATAACAGTAGGTTCGTTAACTCTTTTACTGAAACCTGATACAGACAGTAAAATATGCTCAGGATCTTTTGGCAATATATCGACAATGTCATGTTGGTATTGAGGGATAGATTCAAAGCGTTTTAACGCTTTTTTAGTTAGCACACTACCCACATCACCAGTTAAGGTATTGTATTTAATTAAGATACTCTCATTAGCATCTTTACCGAAGCGTTTTGAGGGGATAAAAGCAGATATGAGTATGGTTTGATTATTGGCCCAGGCTAAATTGAATATGGTATAGCGTTCATGATCGTTTTTGATTGGAATATGAGATTGGCCGGTTTCGATATTAAACAAAGCCACAATTTTATGCGGCACTGCTGCACTATCATCTAAAATCAATGAGGCAATTTGTTTACCATCAGGTGATAATCGTACCGTGCTAACATCTGGAATACTCGCAAATGCTTCGACAGGGAGCTGCTGAGGTGTTGTTGCACTGGCGGTGGGCGTTTGGCTGATAAACAACAAAATAATCAGCGCTAAAATCCGTTTCATAATAATCCTAGTGGTTTGGGTAAAAGTGTAGCTCTCATCCGAAGAGCAATTAATTTATGGCTATTCAAGCCGAGCTATTGCTGTACGAGCAAGAGTTAAACGAGCAAGTGCTTTACGAGCAAGTGTTACACAAGCTAGTGCTATAAATGCTTTTGCAAAAAAGCTTCGATGGCGACAAAGGTTTTTATTCGATGCTCATTGTTACTTAAATAATGGTCGCCATTTTCAAGTTCAATGTATTCAACTGGTTTGTTTAAGTCTTCTAGTTCATCAAACATATCTTCACTGTGCTGGACTCTAACCACTCGGTCTTTATCACCATGAATAAGTAACACTGGCACATTGATGTCTTTGGCTTTACTCACTGGTGAACGCTCATAAAGGGCATCATAGTCATCACCAATTTGTTTTTTAACGATATCAAAGTTGCTATACCGTCTGGATGATTTTACTAAGTACTCAATGTCAGTAACGCCTGCAAAACTCACCGCACATTGATATAAATCTTTAGTCGTGGCTACTCCCATTAGGGCTGCATAGCCGCCATAACTGGCGCCAACAATACACACTTTATTGGGATCGGCGATGCCTTCATCGATTAACCAGCGAGTGCCATCTTCAACATCATTTTGCATATCAAGCCCCCAATTTTGTAAGCCAGCTTTCATGAAGTCGTAACCATATCCTGAAGAGCCTCGAAAGTTCATTCTAAGGACTGCATAGCCTCTGTTGGCTAAAAACTGAGTCCAGTAGTCAAAGCTATTGGAGTCATAGCTAATTGGACCGCCATGGGGGAAGATAATGGTTGGTAGCTGTTTAGCTTCTTTATCTAACGGTGTGGTTAAGAAAGCTTGGATTTCTAAACCATCTCTAGCTTTGTACGATAAGGTTTGGGTGTTAGCCAATAAATCAGGTGTTAGTTTTTTATATCGATAAGCAATTGGGAATAGCTTTCCTGCATCGCGGTCACCAAATAGATAAGTGCCAGCTTCTTTTGAGTTGGTTGAATACACAATGTAACGACGCTCATTATCACTAAACTGGGTTATATAATTACGGTATTCAGGCAGTGCTTTGTTTAGACCATTAACGAGGCCGATATATTCTTTATCCCAAAAGGTATATTCAGACTCATCCCCATCATCAATACCAATAACCTTTTGCTTGAGTTTTGAATAAATGAGTGAGCCTTCGACGTCGTTAAACTCTTTACTGAATACTAATTCTTTAGCAAGCTCAGGGTCGCGTAAATCAACCTTGAAGATTGCTTCAAAACCTTCATGATAAGCCTGAACATAGAGGATGTTTTTATCCTGAGCAAAGCCCATTGGCCAAACTTGATCTTCCTCGAAAGCTTCAAACTCCCATAGAATTCTTCTATCTTTATGGGCATCTTCTTGTTCATAAATGCGGTATTTGGTTTCTTTACGGTATATGCCGATTCGAATTCTATTTTGCCTATCTGTTATCCAGTCTGTAACGTTTGCTTCAGCAGGTTGTTCAAAACGTATATTGCCGTTATTTAAGTTAACTTTGATGACCGACTCAAATTGAGTTTTATTACCAATGCCATTAGTACCCAGTAACAAGTATTTGTCGTCATCGGGAAGGTAGTCGATAATATTTGATTGGATTTGTGGCATCCATTTAAACTTTTTAAGTCCAAAACGACTTAGTAAATTAGAGGTGTTTTTCTTACTCAGGGAATACTTAATAATGCGAGTTTCTGTGGTTGGGGTACCGAAACGAACAGCGGGAAACTTAGCTTTTATGAGTAGTAAATCATCATTTGCCCAGCTCATGGATAAAATGACAAATTTTTCATTGTCCGTTTGAATGGGGTAAGAAGATTCACGAGTATCAATATCTAGAATATTGACTAATGTGCCTTCCATTCCTTTAGCTTCAGAACGAACTAAAGAAGCAATTTTAGTACCATTAGGAGAGATAGTGACATGACTGACATCAGGAATACTGGCAAACGCTTCAACAGGTAGTTGCTGATTTTTTGCAAATGATGTCAGTGAAGATAACAGCAAGATTGATGCTGTTAGTATAAGTAAAATCCTTTTCATCCAAACTTTCCGTGTTGAACATAAACATGTTGCACACATGTTATCAGTAAAAAGATGGATAAAGCCAATTTTACTAATGCTAAACCTATGTAATGGTTATATTTGCTTAAAAGCCTGACTGTACTTGTAATGGAGTCCAAGTGAGGCGCTGCGGCACAGCATAAAGGCGCTCATTGCCGCCCATAAACCGTGATTACCGTAACCTTGTAATAGATACCAGCAAGGAAAAAACACCACGAAAGTGGCAATAATCATGCTGTTTCGCATTGCTCTACCTTGAGCGGCGCCAATATAGACACCATCAAACAAATAAGATCCGAATGCCAATAAAGGCATAAACACTAACCAAATAAGGTACATATTAGCTTGCTGTTGCACGATTTCGATACTGGTAAGTAAGCTAATAATGCCACTTCCACCAAAATAGAATAACAAGCAAAATCCCACTGAGAATAATGCAGACCAATAGCCAGCTAAGAGCACCGACTCATGCAGTAAGGGGAGGTTTTTCTGACCGACTGCGCGGCCGACTTCAGCCTCAGCATAATAGGCTATGCCATCTAGGGCGTAAGAGATGAGCATGAGTAAGTTTAACAACACCGCATTAGCAGCAATGATGTCATCGCCTAAGCCTGCGCCGTAAAAGGTCATAAAGGTAAAGCTCGCTTGCAGGCATAAACTGCGGATAAAAATGTCACGGTTAAGTTTAAGCAGTTGCGAGTAGCCTTTATAGCTTAGGTGGATGAATAGCTTACCGAGATTAAAATCACTTTGCTGATAAAGGGCACGTTTAACAATCACCGCTGCGACAGTGAACGCACAAATATCTGCGATGACCGAGGCTAAAGCGGCACCTTTTACGTTCCATTCAAAACCGATGACAAACACTACATCCAAAACAATATTAACGATGTTGGCAATGATAAGTTGCCACATAGCAGCTTTAGGCGCTTGCCTGCCGAGCAACCAACCCAACAAGACTAAGTTCACTAATGCGAATGGAATCGACCAAATACGGATGTTGACGTATTCGCTGCAAAAGTGCTTTACCTCTTCACTGGCTTGGCTAAGAGACATGGCGAATTCAAGCAATGGCTGCTGTAAGATGATTGCGCTAAATCCAAATATCAATGCTAGGCTACAACCTTGCACCAGCAATTTTTTCTGAGTTACGGTATCATTAGCGCCATATGCTTGGGCGACAAGACCTGTAGTCGACATTCTCAAAAAGCCCAATAGCCACACAATTAAGGTAATAATTGTGCTGCCTAATGCCACACCGCCTAAGTAATAGGCTTCACTTAAATGACCAATGACAGCGGTATCGACTAAACCTAATAGTGGGATAGTGATATTGGATAAAATCATCGGCAATGCTAACGCAAATAGCTGACGGTTTTTTTGGCTGTTAAATAGTAATGCTTTTATGGACATAGGAATCTTATGTTAAAACAAAGTCTTTTGGGATTAATCTGCTTATTCTCGTTTAATGCCAGTGCAGTGGTGATTTTGCAATATCATCATGTATCAGAAACAACGCCTGCCAGCACGAGTGTGACACCGGCGCAATTTGAAGAGCAAATGCAATATCTTGCTGATAATGAGTTTACCATCATTAGCTTGCAAGAGGCGGTGGATGCCATAAAAGAAGATAAACCCATGGCTGACAAAAGTATCGTGATTACCTTTGACGATGGATACGACAGTATTGCAGCTGCAGCCGCGCCCATTTTAGCCAAGCATAACTTTTCATATACCTTGTTTGTCTCGGTTGAACCCATTGAAAAAGGTTATGCTGGGATGATGAGCTGGGATGACATTAATCAACTTGCTCAAAATGGTGCGACGATTGCCAACCATAGCTGGGCCCACGAACACCTCAACCGTAAATTAGACGGTGAAACCCGCCAGCAATGGTTAACTCGCATCGAAAAGAATTTACTGGATACCGAAGCTGAAATTAAAAAGCATACGGGGCAAAGCGTACGCATGCTGGCTTACCCTTATGGTGAATATAATGCGGATGTTGAAGATATTCTTAAACAGCATGACTTTATTGGTTTAGGGCAACAGTCTGGCGCTGCGGGTAAGTACTCGATACTGACGGCATTACCCCGTTTTCCTGTTGCAGGGGCTTATGCGGATTTGGATAGTTTAAAAGTTAAATTTACCAGCCTGAACATGCCAGTGGTTAAGCAAAATATCACTGATCCATTATTAACTTCTGGGGATTGGCGACCTGAGTTAAAAGTCGAGTTAGATATCACTGATATTTACCCACATCAAGTGATGTGTTTTGTTCAGGGACAAGGCGCGAAAAAGCCAACGTGGTTGACTGAAACAGAGTTTAGCATTCAAGCGCCAGCGAATTTACCCGCAGGGCGTAGCCGTTATAATTGCACCGCACCGAGTAAAACTCAGAAAGGCTATTATTGGTTTTCGCAGGCTTGGGTGAGACCCAATAATGATGGAAGTTGGCCAAAAGAATAATCTTTTGGTTTGATGTTTTGTTGATTTCCAAACTTCGTTTGGTGTAGATAAAAAAACGTGGGTTTTCTACCGACACCCGACTACGTATTTTCCTACATTGAAATCAAAAGCTAATCAAGATCGTGGCGCTTCGCCCACACCCGACGAAAGGGAAACAACAGCATTTCCCTTCTCGACATCCCTTGCCGCTCCGACGAAGTGTTGTTCCTCACGCTAAATGAGCGAATTTTCTAACGCCTCAGATTCGCCATCCTTGGCTCAATCTGAGGCTATGTCGGCGTCCTGCCTCCATCACGCAAATTAGCTCAACGCATTCGGACACTTCCAACGGAGATCATTGAACCTGCAAATTCATTTGTCATAGCTAGATAAATTCTTTTTAAAGCATAAATGTTCAATTTGAATTGAGGTAAGCAAAAAAATCACGTGAGTCCAGACATGGATGTCTGGCTAGCTTTCGAGGGGAAGGGACGCCCCATCGTAAGCGTTAGAGCTTCACTAAACCCAAGTTGCAGCTTGCCGAAGCGGGCTACAGATAAGGTTTAACGCTATGAAAGTCCCCATTGAAATCTTTCGCTTTTCGGAAAATTTCGTAGGGGCAGCGGGGTGTTCCAAGAGGGTATTGCTGTTGATACCCTTTTGGTCGGGTGTGGGCGAAGCGCCACGACCTTGATCCTAATCCAAACGAAGTTTGGAAATGTACTTTGGGATTGATGACCATATGACGACCTTGATCCTAATCCAAATGAAGTTTGGAAATCAAAGTTGAATAAGCGGTATTAGGGTTTCATTAAGTATAGGTAAGTTCCAAATGCTTAAGCTTAAAAGATATCACTAGTATTTAGTTAACACTAGTGATATTGTGCCACTAGTATTAACTAAACACTAGTGGTTGTTACGTGAATGGAATTGACAAAAAAGATATCAAAGAGCATGAAGAAGCCGTTGATCTGTTGGTTAAAAAGTTTAGTAAAGAACTCAACTCAGGCACTTCTGCACTTGTGCTGCTGAGTATATTGAACAACTCAGATAAACCACTTTATGGATATCAGATTTCCAAACTTTTAGGTCACTCTAATACTGACAAGCAAGGAGTTATCTATCCTGTGCTGCGGAATATGGAGGCTAAAGGCTTATTGGAAAGTCAGGTACTCCCTTCTGAAAGCGGACCTCCTAGGAAGTACTTCACTATCTCAATATTGGGCAAAAAAGTATTAGAAGAGTGGTTGCAGATTTGGCAACGCACTCAGCTTTTTGTAAATCAAATAATTACAGGCAAATCAAATGGAAACGATGAAGTCAAATAAAGCTATCGAAAAGGATATTCAACATTATTTACGTGAGTTAAGTGCCGCATTACACAATCAAGATTTATCATTAGTACAAGATGCTAAATTTGACGCGGAAAGTCACTTTCGTGCAGCACTATTAGAATCAAGTAATAAAGCCAATCCTATGCTGGATATCATCCAAGATTATGGTACTCCGCAAGTTATTGCTCAGCATTACTGTGACATGGAGTTAACTGTTGATTTGGCATTTAATGGTAGAAAAGAGTATCAATCAAATGTTCAATCCGGTTCAATTTTCTCGATATTAAAAGATACTGCGGCCTTTAAAGCGCTTATTTACTATTTTATTAGCTTCCCATTATCTATGGTCTATATAGCTTGGGTGTTATTGGTTGGGCTAAGTAGCGCCGTTGCATCCCTTGTATTGATTGGCATACCGGTATTTATTTTTTTCATCAACTCAATGCGATATTTCTCATTATTTGAAGGGCGATTAATTGAGCCGTTATTAGGTGAGCGTATGCCACGTAGGCCTAAATTTCTGCACAACCTATCTCAGTTCAAGTCTCTAAAAGGGGTTATAGCTTTAATTAAAAATCGTGAAAATTGGACTTCGATATTGTACCTATTGCTTCAGTTACCATTATCTTTACTGTATTTCACCATTTTCGTTTTACCAGCAGTATTTTCAATTTTGCTATTGTTATCGCCAGTTATTGACCCATTGATCAATACGATAAACCCTTCTTTGAGTATTGATATTAATTGGTACTGGCTCCCTATTTCCACCCCTCTTAGTCTTATCGGTTTAATGCTGTCGTTACATGCAGCAAAAACTATCGGAAAACTGCATGCAAGATTTGCTAAGTCTATGCTGGTTTCAATTTAACGAGAAAAGTTAAATTCTAGTTCTTAAATATGAGTATTTAACAATGAAAATATTGAAGACGTTTGGAGAAAGGTACCCTATTAGTGCTTTTCTGATTCTTTGCTTTGGATTTACCTGGTCAATTTGGTTTACCGTTCCTTTCTTTGCAGGTTCTGATTGGTCGTTAGGGCGAATATATGTTGGTGCAGGTTTCGGGCCTGCATTAGCAGCCATTTTTATGAACCAGCTATGTGGTCATGGAGCTGACATTGGAAGTAAAAAGTGGTTGTTATGGTTTAGTGCTTTTTTCGCATTGTTGTTTGGATTGTATTTTTCAATACTGCTAACTGGTGATGGCATTACAGCTGAAAAACTTTCTCAGGCTAGACCTGCTGGCATTTCTGTTACAGGAATCCTAGGTGTAATAGTGTCTGCAGTAATTGGGAGCTTTGTAATCGCCTCTTTGGCTGTTAGTCGTTCAAAAGCATTAAGTTCAGTGAGCGAGTGGCGTGTATCGATTAAGTGGTGGTTAATCGCTTTGTTGCTCCCTTCAGTATGGATGATGTTAGGTGTGTTAATGGCTAGCATGACTGGAGAAAAGATACAGGCAGAGGCAGTTGAGCATAATTTAGAGTTGCAGACTTGGGTTTTATACACCGCACGTTCAATATTGCTCACATTTTTGGTGGTCGCTATTGGCGAAGAGGCAGGTTGGCGAGCGTGGATGTTACCGCGTTTACAGCAACGATTTAGTCCACTTCTCAGCTCGGTATTTATCGGTATTGCTTGGGGTTTATGGCATTTCCCATTATTCGTTATCGGGCAATATAGTGATCCGCCTGAAATGGTTTTTGCTAAAGCAGGCGCTTGTATAATGTTGGGTATTGTTTTTACATGGCTATATAACCGTACAGGGGGAAACCTATTGATGGTGGTTTTGCTTCATACCGCTATGAATAGTTCACCAAGATTTGTTCCTTTTTCTGAGCAAATGGGGGTATTTTTAATTTTATCTCTCATCTGTATGATTGTTTTCGACAGAATGTGGCGAAAAAGTAGGATACAACTTTAGCTTATTATCCTAATGGCTTAATAGAGTTTATTTAGTCGTGGATTGCGACAAACGACAATCAAAGGATTAAACCTTTAATTGCTATCTCATATATGAGCCCATCAAAAAGCCTCAATATGTTCATATTGAGGCTTTGTCATAATCCAATTTCTAATCAAAAAACACTATGCACTTTCAATAATCAATTTCAAATCAGCAACCAGCTCTTTATTCAAAATCTGTGGTATTTTTCCTGGTTGTTGTTTGGGTTTAAACACAGCGTATTTTTCCCCTTTGGGTGACACTAAAACATAACTAGCACTGTGGTCGACTTGATAGTCAGGAGCCGTCAGACTCTGACCCAACTAATTGTAAGTTGGTTAGAACAAACTAAACTTTTATGTTTATGGCAACTCAAGATCGTGGCGCTTCGCCCACATCTTTTGTAAAGAGCGACGAAAGGGAAACAACAGCATTTCCCTTCTCGACATCCCTTGCCGCTCCGACGAAGTGTTGTTCCTCACGCTAAATGAGCGAATTTTCTAACGCCTCAGATTCGCCATCCTTGGCTCAATCTGAGGCTATGTCGGCGTCCTGCCTCCATCACGCAAATTAGCTCAACGCATTCGGACACTTCCAACGGAGATCATTGTGCCTGCATATTCATTTGTCATGGCTAGATAAATTCTTTTTAAAGCATAAATGTTCAATTTGAATTGAGGAAAGCAAAAAAATTACGTGAGTCCAGACATGGATGTCTGGCTAGCTTTCGAGGGGAAGGGACGCCCCATCGTAAGCGTTAGTGATTTTTGCAGCTTGCCGAAGAAGACTACAAAAGAATGTTAACGCTAGATGATTCTCCGCTGGAAATTTTGCGGTTTAAATTTCGTCGGAGCTGCGGGGTGTTCTAAGAGGGAGTCGCAGTTCACTCCCTTTTAGTCTGGTGTGGGCGAAGCGCCACGACCTTGACCCTAATTCAAACGAAGTTTGGAAATGTACTTTGGGATTGATGATTATAATCAAGAATGCGTTTTACAAATTTAAAAGCTAGTTCATCTTTGCCCCGAATTATCATTTAGGCCGGAGTATAGTGACTTCTCTTTCTGCGTGAATATTGCAATTTATGCAATGATGACAGTTTTTTGTTTCACTCAGACGGAGAAACTAGGAATGAGTTGTTTCTACGTTATAACTCATTGTTGATACACTGGTTTACTGTTAGTCTTGAGTGATTAAAGTACTGGCGACCTGTTCTTATTAAGACCGTTCTTATTCGGAATTCAGCCTAATATACTGTTATGTGTGAGGCGACATGGATTGGCGTCAAATAGATATGTTTCGCGGGATAGACCTAAATGATTCGTTCGTGATGTCGTGGAAACTTGTGGATGATGAATTGCAAATTGAGCTCGAGACTAGCATTTAGCCCGAGTCCGAATGGTATCTTGATCCCGAACCCAATGAGTACACATGCTACCGTCGTCTTACCCTTGTGATTAGTGGATGTAAACAAATAACAGGGCTATCTGACATGGAGTCAGTGGAAGGCTGTGTTGACCCTGACGGCTCAACTGACTACGGCAACATTGACGAATTCTCTAAGATACCGGGAGGATTCCATCTGGCTGGCAATTTTGGAAGCGTAGAGGTTTTTGGTAGCCATGCTTATTGGCGTGTACACACATAACAAGCCGCTGCAGGCGGATCGCGATCGTTTGGTTGGCTATCGCTCGTGCCTCGCTGATTTTAGCCAACCAAACTGCTTCCGCTGAGCGGAGCGTTATATTTTTAAGGACTGATATGCGCATAATAACAATAATTCTTTGGGTTGCTAGTTTAAGCGCCTGTTCCGCAGCTTTAGTTCCAACTACAAATAATCCTGACGAAAAGGTAGCACAAGCTAAATGGTTATTTGAAGAAAAATATAGAGCTCTACCTGCGGAGAAACTCTTAAATGAAGCCAAGGAAATTTACATAAAAGAGAATAATAATATTGGTTTAGCTGAATTTAATAGAGTATATGGTTTGTTTCTTAGTTCTCATGCAGTTAATAAATATCAATCAAGGTACATAGAAAAAGGTTTTCTGGAACCAGGTGTTACCTATGAAAATAGATATTCAAAATCAATAGAGTATTTCAAAAGAACAGAGCAAGTGTATATTGAGAATAAAGAACACGATTCTTTAACTAACATATATCTACTTATGGGCTTTACCTACTCCAAAGCAGGTAAAGTAAATGAATCATGCTTAATGTTTGATAAGAGTATTGATGAAAATAATATTTTTTCTAAGAATAACCCCGAAGCGGTAATTAAATTAGCTGGTTTTCCATCTTATGCGGCGTTCATTTTAGATACTAAAAGTAAAGTAGGTTGTAAGGTATAAAAAACAATAAGTTATAAAATTTGGAGGCAGTGTAAACTTTTTATAGCCAACTAAATTTTACTCATTAACAGGATGTTATTCGTTTAAAAGGAATTTTTATGAACAAATTACTCGAAGAATTATTGGGTGATGGTTTTAAGGCTCAAATACATAATAATAGAATCTCTATAAGCCTTTCAAAGCTCACTATGCCCGTATTAGTCGTTCACAATATTGCCTCAAATGCTTATGAGGTTAAAATTCAATATTGGCGGTATATTTTGATGACTTTTGCAATGTCACTAAGTTTAACTTCAGCTATTTCAAGTGGCGATATTTTTTATACTTCTCTGTTTTCTTTCTTTATGGCTTACTTTTTTATCGCAATGATTGTGGTTCACATAAAATCACGAGAATTGAGAGAACGAATAGATACAATCAACTTTTGAGGAAACGCATTTATTAGTTTGAAGTTTTAGTAAGCTCAAAACCACCGCCCATCAAAAAGCCTCAATATGTTCATATTGAGGCTTTGTTATATTTCCAATACCTATATAAAAATCTTAAGCACTTTCAATGATCTGCTTTAGATCCGCAACCAGCTCTTTATTTAAAATCTGTGGAATTTTCCCTGGTTGTTGTTTGGGTTTAAACACAGCGTATTTTTCCCCTTGGGGTGAGACTAAAACATAACTAGCACTGTGGTCGACTTGATAGTCATCGCCATCTCCAACCATGGCATAGGCAAAACCTAAGTCTCTGGTAAACGGGAATAACTGTGCATGTTCAGCGGTGACTGCTTTAAAGTCTTTATTAAAAAAGTTGATGTAATCTAAGCGCTTGGTTTGCGAGTCTCTGTCTGGGTCCACCGACACAAACACCACCTGAATATCGTCTGATACTGATTGCAGTTCAGTATAAGCAGCATTGAGCTTATTCAGTGTGGTTGGGCAAACATCAGGGCATGAGGTAAATCCGACAAATACTAAACTCCATTTGCCTAGTAGTTGCTGATTAGTAAACTCATTGCCCAGTTGGTCATGCAAAGTAAATGGCGCTAATGCTCTTGGTTGGTCGAACATATAACTGCTGGCAAGTTCAAGCGGCTTAGGCTGCAAAAAATTAACCGCTACCGCCACCCCTAAACCTAACATCATCACAGCCAGTGCGATTATCTTTTTCACATTCCTTCCCCTCTACTGCTCACTGATACTGTCATTAATTGACCCAAAGGTAATGGTCGACAAGTAACACCAAAAACAGAATCATTAAGTGGTAGATAGAGAACTTAAATACATCCATCGCCAGCCCTGGTTTGTCATGATATTTAAGTTGCCATGCTTTGTAGATAAACCCGCAACTTAAAATGGTGGAACCCACTAAATAAACTGGGCCACACATACCAACAAGCACAGGTAATAAACAGGCTATTGCTAGCAATAATGTGTATAGCAAAATACAGGTTTTAGTGAACTCTACTCCGTGGGTTACAGGTAGCATTGGCACATCGACTTTGGCGTACTCTTTTTTACGATGAATCGCTAAAGCCCAAAAATGTGGTGGTGTCCAAGTGAAAATGATGATCACTAATAACAGTGCATTACCATGCAGTTCATTGGTCACAGCTGTCCAGCCTAATAGTGGTGGCATGGCACCAGCTAACCCACCAATGACAATATTCTGCGGTGTCGCGCGTTTTAAATAGGCGGTATACACCACTGCATAGCCAATTAAACTAGCAAAAGTTAGCCATGCAGTTAATGGATTCACTAAAGCGTATAAAATAATAAATCCACCTAAGCCAATAGAGGTGGCAAAGGTCATTGCTTTAATTGCAGACACTTTTCCTTTTGGTAAAGGACGGTTGTAGGTACGTGCCATTAAACCATCGATACGGCGATCAATGAGATGATTATAAGCTGCTGCTGCGCCTGCCATCATGGCTATACCAATCATGCCAAAAATAAGTGGTTGCAGCGGTACAGCGCCAGGCAGTGCTAAGCACATACCGACCAATACCGTCAGTAGCATCAGCGCGACGACTTTAGGTTTGGTCATCTCGAAATAAGCGCGCCATTGCAGTGTGTCTGTTTTGGTTGCGCTTGCGGGTAAAGATAGTGATTTAGCCATAATAGAATCCTTGCTTTATGCTTTACGCCACAGCGCATAGTTAATGAAAATAACGGTTAACAGCAGTAATGCTGCGCCGCCGTTGTGTGAGACTGCAATGCCTAAAGGCAAGTGCATCACAATATTGCTGATGCCTAAGCCTACTTGTAATACGACAAGGGCAATTAATATCCACGCACTTTGACGTATGGTTGACGATTGTGCTTTGAGTAATTTAACGCCTAGCCAGCATAAGCTGATGGCAGTGATAACACCCCAAATGCGATGAGTGACGTGAATCGTCATTCGAGCAGGGTATTCAAGTACGCCATATTCAAAGCTAGGGTGATCGCCCTGAAATGGCGAGAAGGCTTTAGCAAATTGCAGGTTTTCTAACCAGTCACCTTCACAAATAGGCAATGTGGTACAAGCTAATGCGGCGTAGTTGGATGATGTCCAGCCGCCTAAAATAATTTGTATCACTAACACGACTAAACTCACCATTGCTAATGGCCCGAGTTTTCGCGCGTAAGAATCGCCGCCGGGGATCCGCAGTGGTTTGGTTCTTAGGTAGAGCAAAAGTAGTAAGGCAAATAAACTAAAGCCGCCAATCAAGTGCCCCATTACCACAATGGGCATTAACTTCATCGTGACGGTCCACATACCTAATGCCGCTTGAAATAAGATCAGTGCGGAAATGAAGATCGGCAGTTTTTTCGGTGCATCGGCTCTTTTTAAGCAAACAATTAAAATAGTTAACACCATTAAGCCTAATGCGCCGGCAATATAACGGTGGATCATTTCTAGCCAAGCTTTTTCAGGCTCGACGGTGAGATCTGGAAAGTTGGTTTCTACTTTAGCCAAGTCGGCTGCATCACTGGGTACACCAATATGACCATAACAACCCGGCCAATCAGGACAACCTAAGCCCGCATCTGATAAGCGGGTATAAGCGCCCATTAAAATAACAGCGAAGGTAAATACCAAGGTGAATTTGAGGAGGTTTTTTATATCCATTAACCGACCCTCGACAACTTCAATAACTTACGTAGGTCGGCAATCATTGATTTGCCTTGAGCCATATTTTCTTGCTCACCGATGATGCCAGGATATTCCATCACTAGGCTGCCGAGCGGGTCGACAATAATCATTTGCTGTTCAGTCATCATTGCGATGATGGCTTGGCTAGCATTGGCTGTTTCAAATGGCACTTTGAGCTTTTCAAGGATTGCCGTGTCACTATCAGGTTGCAGCATGATAATAGGACTCACGCGATCTTGATGCTTACCCAGAGCCACATGACTTTGATGCAGTACGTATAAACGTTGCTGACATTGCTCTAGGCAGTCTTTAGGCAATAGATATAGCAGTTGCCAAGATTGCGGATGCGGATTTTCCATTGATAAGCTTTGATAGCTCACCTCTGGCGGAATGAGTTGGCCTTTATTGGTTGCAGCGCCATTGTATAAGTCCATGCTTAATACCAGCTTTGCGATGGCCACTGGTAAGATAAATACCAGTACTAGGGCAAACAATGCCTTGTTGTTTTTAGGTTTTACTGGGGAGTTCATACTTGCTCCTCTTGTTACGGCTTAATTTATTAGTTTGGTTTTATTCGTTTTCACTTGTCTTGCTAGTTGTCTTGCTAGTTGTCTTGGTATTAGTGGCATGAGTTGAGCTTTTCGGTGTCGCTTTTATTAAGTGTTTCCATCCTATCCATAGCATCAGTGACAAAAATACTGCCGCCATGGTGAACCATTGCAGTGCGTAGCCTTGGTGTTTTTGGGCTGATAATGGAATGGGTGTCCATGGCTTAGGTAATGCAATGTTAGGGATTGAATCTGGCTGCAGTACTACTGGTGCCAGTGGGTGGCCTATTTTCTCAGCTAAGGCCGCTAAATTGAGGTTTTGAAAACGCATCACTTTGCCGTCTTCTGCATGGAGCTGGTGGCTTAAAGGGTTAATTTGTTTTTGATACACTCGGCCATTAAGGTCAATGGCTGACAGTGGTACAGGGGTTATGTCAGGTAAAATTCGACGATCGATATTGGCAGCAACAAAGCCTAATTCAACCATAAGCCAAGGTAGGTCTTTTTTTACTGCTTCAGCATTATCAATTGTAATAGCACCTGTATTAGTACCTGTAACAGCATTTGTATTCACACCTGCATGAGCAACTTGAAAGACTTGGTAGGCTAAGTAACCGACTCGCCCTTCAAACACTTGGTTATCGAGTAGTAATATTTGCTGATTTACCGGAATCGCATTGACGCTTAAACGGTAACCACTGAGTCTTTCATCAGCGCCAAAAGCAAGCAGTTGATCAAAACTTAATTCACTTGCAGCTTGTCTGGCTGACAAGGTGGCTTGCCACGCCGTTTTTTGCTCAGCTCTATCAAGTTGCCAAACGCCTAACTTGACCAAAATACAAAACACACTCACAGTAACAAGCAGCAATAACCCAGTAGATAATCGCCAGACTCGCAAAGGAGAGCCCATGGATACCTTAGTTATTTTCAAGCTTGTATTAGTACTGCTGCTTGTATTCATATTATTTAATCTAGCTAGAGCCTTGTTTATTATGGTTAAAGCTGAAAATAAACAACCAATGAGTCAATTTCTAGGACGCCGAGTTATCTTTTCTGCTTTGGTGATGGTGCTGTTATTACTGGCCTTAGGATTAGGTTGGGTAACCCCTAATCCAAGGCCTTATTAGTTTGTTTAAATGACGTAGACAAAAATAAACAAACAGAGCCAAACCACATCGACAAAATGCCAATACCAACTGCCTGATTGGAAGGCAAAATGGCTTTCTGGAGTGAAGTGGCCTTTGAGAATCCTAAAGAACAAGATAATCAGAAAAACCGTTCCCAGTGTGACGTGCATGCCATGGAAACCCGTGAGCAAAAAGAAAGTATTTCCGTAGATGCCAGATGAAAGCGTGAGCCCCATTTCTTGGTATGCGTGAACATATTCTTCAACCTGCAAAAATAAGAACCCGATACCCAATAAAATGGTTAAGCCTAACCAGACTTTTAATGCACTACGTTTAGACTTTTCCAGTGACACGTGAGCAAAGTGCAAGGTGACTGAAGAAGCTAAAAGGATGAGGGTGTTATAAAGCGGTAACCCAGTCCAAGGCATGGCTTCTGTGGTGGTGCCATCAGGGGTTTTGATCAATGGCCACATGGCTTCAAATGTTGGCCATAACACTTCATGGGTCATGGCATTATTCGAGCTACCACCTAACCATGGAATAGCCACCATTCTGGCGTAGAATAAGGCGCCAAAAAATGCCCCGAAGAACATAATTTCAGAGAAAATAAACCAGCTCATTCCTTGGCGAAATGAACGGTCCATTTGCGCTGAATATAAGCCTGACATTGATTCATCAATGACATTTTTAAACCAGCCAAATAGCATAAAGATAATGACTGCAATACCAGCCACTAGGATATAACCACCTGAAGTATCTTCAGTGGCTAACTGTTGCACGTAGGAACCTGCGCCAAAAGCAATCAGGAATAACCCGATAGCGCCGGTAATGGGCCAAACGCTTTGCGCTGGCACGTAATAGTTTTCATGTTTAGTTGTCATCTTGCTGCTCCTTGCTCTATGGCCGCAGTTTGTTTGTCTGTGATGTCATAGAGGGTATAAGAGAGAGTCAAAGTTTTAATGGAATCTGGTAAGTCTGGATCCACATAAAAGATTAATGGCAGTTCAGCATCAGCCTTTGCAGCTAGGGGTTGTTGATTGAAACAGAAACACTCGGTTTTATTGAAATACGCTGCACCTTGACCAGGCGATACAGAGGGTATTGCTTGGCCGACAAGGGGTTTAGCAGAAAGGTTTTTTGCTAAAAATGCTGTGCGAGTTAGTTCGCCTGGGTGAACCTGAATACGGTTCACTTTAGGGCCAAACTCCCATGGCATGCTGCCTTGTACTTGGGCGATAAATTCAATAGTAATGGTGCGTTCTTTATCAACGACCATCGCCTCATAACTACTTGCTGTACCTTGGGGTTTTCCGTTAATTCCCAAGGTGTCACAAAGCACGTCATAAAGCGGTACCAGTGCAAAACCAAAGCCGAACATACCAATAGAGCCCAGTACGAGACCTATTAGTAATTTACGGTTTGATTTTGTTGGCTGGCTCATATCACTTTACCTCTGGAGGTGTGGTGAATGAGTGATAAGGTGCTGGACTTGCGATGGTCCATTCTAGACCTTCAGCGCCTTCCCAAGGTTTATCTGCTGCTTTCTCGCCGCCTCTAATACACTTAATCACTACGGCTAAGAAGATAAGTTGCGATAAACCAAATGCAAACCCGCCAATAGAGACGATTTGGTTAACATCAGCAAATTGAATTGCATAATCAGGAATACGGCGAGGCATACCCGCAAGTCCTAAGAAATGCATTGGGAAAAACAACACGTTGACTGAAATCGTACTACACCAGAAATGCCAGCGACCTAAGGTTTCGCTATACATGTGTCCTGTCCATTTAGGCAGCCAGTAATAAGCGGCGGCCATAATGGAGTACACAGCACCCGTCACTAACACGTAGTGGAAGTGAGCTACCACAAAGTAAGTATCATGGTATTGGAAATCCGCAGGTGTTATTGCCAGCATCAGACCCGAGAACCCACCAATAGTGAACAAGATGATAAAGGCGACAGCGAATAACATCGGCGTTTCAAAGGTAATAGAACCACGCCACATCGTTGCGACCCAGTTAAACACTTTCACCCCTGTGGGCACCGCAATCAACATGGTGCAATACATGAAAAATAGCTCGGCGAATACTGGCATACCCGTAGTAAACATGTGATGCGCCCATACCAAGAACGACAGAATCGCAATACTTGAGGTGGCGTAAACCATGGAGGAATAACCAAAGAGCTTTTTACGGCTAAAGGTTGGCACAATCGCCGAGATAATACCGAAGGAGGGTAAAATCATAATGTAAACTTCAGGGTGACCGAAGAACCAGAAAATATGCTGGAACATCACAGGATCGCCACCACCTGCAGCATCGAAGAAGCTAGTACCGAAGTATTTATCGGTTAATACCATGGTGACAGCACCTGCGAGTACGGGCATCACCGCTATCAATAAGAATGCAGTAATCAACCAAGTCCATACAAACAATGGCAACTTCATCCATGTCATACCTGGTGCGCGCATATTCACAATAGTCACGACCACGTTAATCGCACCCATAATGGAGCTGATTCCCATAATGTGTACTGAGAAGACGAATAATGCCGTGGTATCAGGACTGTAGGTCGTTGATAGTGGTGCGTAGAAGGTCCAACCAAAGTTAGGCCCGCCGCCTTCCATAAATAGCGAACTCAACAGAATGGCAAACGCGAATGGCAGAATCCAAAAACTCCAGTTATTCATCCGAGGAAGTGCCATATCTGGTGCACCAATCATCATTGGAATAAGCCAGTTAGCTAAGCCGGTAAAGGCAGGCATAACGGCACCAAATACCATGATCAGTCCGTGAACTGTGGTCATTTGGTTAAAAAAGTTTGGATCTACTAATTGCAATCCTGGCTGGAACAATTCGGCGCGGATAACCATCGCCATTGCACCGCCAGTGAGAAACATGATGAAACTAAACCATAAATATAATGAGCCAATGTCTTTATGGTTAGTGGTTAAAATCCAGCGCATGATGCCTTTCGGCGCGCCATGATGGTGATCATCATGGCCATGGTCATCGTGAGACTGACCATCATGAGCTTCGGTTGTATCTTGTGTAATAGTGCTCATTTTAATCCCTTACTTTCCATGACCATCAACGTCAGAAGCCTGTACAGCATCTCCAGAATCATTACCCCAAGCGTTTCGCTCATAGGTAATAACTGCTGCGAGTTGTTGCGGTGTGAGTAGAGAGCCAAATGCCTGCATTGCTGTACCAGCTTTGCCATTGACGACAACTTCAATATGACCGTCAACAGGCCCTGTAATCGCTGGGCTGCCGATTAATGAAGGGAAAGCACCAGGTAAACCTGTGCCAGCGGCTTGGTGACATGCGGCGCAATTACTCATATAGACTTGCTCACCCATGGTCATCAGTTCTTCCATGGTTAAATCATCAAGTACGACTTCTGCTTTTGCTTCTTCTATCACTTCGGTCACAGCTTCAGTTGCAGCTTGTTCTACTTGGTCAGCGGTCGCTGGTAAGGTCACAGGCGTTGCACTGTCACTTGCAGGGCCAGATTCAGTTGTTGAACCGCCGCCATTAATATCAGCTGCTTGTACAACATCACCTGAGTTATTACCCCAAGCATTTCGCTCGTAAGTTACAACAGCTGCAATTTCTGTAGCAGTAAGCTGTTTAGCAAATGCTTGCATTGCAGTGCCTGCTTTACCATTAACCACGATATCAACATGATGACTTACCGGGCCTTTAATCAGTGGACTACCAATCAGAGATGGGAATACACCAGGGAGACCTGCACCGTTTGGTTGGTGACATGCGGCGCAAACGCCCATATAGACTTGCTCACCTTGAGCCATTAACTCGTCATATGTGAGTGTTTGTGAAAGTGAAGCTTCAGCTGCAGCTTTGGCATCTACGGCTAGCTGCTTTTGGTCAAGCAGCCATTGCTCATAATCAGCTTCGGAAACGGCTTCAACCACGATTGGCATAAAGCCGTGATCTTTGCCGCACAACTCAGCACATTGGCCACGATAGGTGCCGATTTTATCGATTTTTGTCCATGCTTCATTAATGAAACCAGGGTTAGCATCTTTTTTAACCGCAAATGCAGGTACCCACCATGAGTGAATAACATCATCACTGGTCATCAAGAATCGAACTTTACGATTAATAGGTAATACGAGAGGTTTATCGACTTCTAATAAGTAAGTTTCAGTCTTTTCCGCAGAGCCTTGGATTTGCTCTGCAGGCGTTGAGAGTAAACTAAAAAACTCGACATCTTCGTTGAAATAGCTGTAATGCCATTTCCACTGAGAGCCAGTCACTTTAATGGTTAAATCTGCATCGCTAGGATCTTCCATAGCAATCAGAGTTTTAGTGGCAGGAATTGCCATACCAATAAGGATGATAAATGGCACGATTGTCCATGCTATTTCGACCTTGGTACTGTCATGAAAATCAGCCGGCACTGCGCCTTTTGATTTTCTGTGGTAGATCATTGAGTAAATCATGATCCCAAAGACCACAACACCGATAGCACAACAGATATATAGAATAATCATGTGGAGGTCATAAACCTTGCCACTGATTTCTGTTACGCCTTGCGTCATGTTAAGCGGCATATCAGCCGCCGCAAGCGGTACTGCAAATAGCAGCACCATTAATCCATACAACAATCGCTTCACAAGACCACTCCTCTGCCAATTGCGATTTGCAATAACAACAAGGAAAAGTCACACAGTAATACTCTGCTCTATGCAAACTTCTCTATTCCCGAAAAAGTTTGATCACTTCAAAGTACACGGTGGCTGCGAGTATCAATACTCGATTATTCTATTGGTTTATGGTGGCCACACTTGTACCTAATACTGAACTTTTCAATTCTTAAATTGACGCTTTTTATTCAAGGCTTTCTATACCGCATGGTACCAGCACAATCTTTACAGCGTTTTGTAGCTTTTTATCATTTTATAAACTCAAGAGTGACAGCAAATTGTTACTCTCTTGTTAACTACATTACTTGGAGATTAAATATTGATCAAGATCACTTTATCATCTAATTTGCTGAAAAAAGGCGCAAAAAAAAGCCCTTCACATAAATGAAGGGCTTTTTAAAGAGAGATTTGTTTAGTGAAAAGCAGATAAATTTAAGCTTGTTGGTGTTACAGAAGTATTGGCACCCATATGTTCATCATGTAAGTGAGTATTTACATCTTCAATGATGACACCTTGTGCTAATGCGCTTTTAGCAACCAATTGAATGCGTCGATTATCACGCGCATCTAGTGGTGTAGTCCAAGTAATAACGGCACTGGAAGTACCACTTGTTAGTGCTTTTTCCATCGCCCAAAGCGTTTCTACTTCATCTTTAGTGTGAACAAGTAAAACACGATCCATGCGAACGTTAGCGTTAGCCAATATTTGTTTATAGCCAATATGCGGAGGATTAATCAGTACAATCCAACGACCTTGCTGGCTTAAAATGGCCAAATGGCTGCACAACTGGGTTAACTCAGTTAAGCCTTGGTTGGCACTTTGCTTAGTTTCAATGCCTTGTTTAACTGGCGCAGTTGTTGATGTCATATCGACCCATAAGCCTGGATGACGTGGTGCATTACCTAATAATGTGTTCATAACCAACCTCCATTTCGGATAACGCCAACTGCAAGCCCTTCAATTGTCAGGCTCTGGCATGTTAAATCTACTTTAATCGGCGAATATTGTTCATTTTCTGCGTGCAGATAAACAACGTTGCCTTTCTTTTCAAAACGTTTAACTGTGACGTCATCATCTACGCGAGCGACGACCACTTGACCATTTTTAGCTTGCTGCATTTTGTGAACAGCTAATAGGTCACCTTCAATAATGCCAATGTCTTTCATACTGTCGCCACGAACTCGTAGTAAGAAATTAGCATTTGGTTTGAACATTTCAGGATCAACTTGGAAGTATTGTTCAACATGTTCCAGCGCAAGAATAGGTTCACCTGCTGCAACTTGTCCGATAAGAGGGAGGCCTTCTTCAACTTCCTCTTCTTCCTGAATCATGCGGATTCCGCGTGAAGTACCAGGAATAATTTCGATACAGCCTTTCTTCGCCAGCGCCTTTAAATGTTCTTCGGCAGCGTTAGCACTTTTAAAGCCTAATCTAGTGGCAATTTCTGCACGAGTCGGTGGCATACCTGTCTCAGCAATATTACATTTAATTAGTTCTAGAATTTCAGCTTGTCGTGGCGTTAAAGGTCTCATATTGATTCCTGTTTTTTTATACAGTGACTGTCATTATATACAGTATCTTTGGTCGCGCAAGTATTAACCAATGAAATTTATGCTATCTGCTGGTTTATTGTTGTTTTTATTATCTGACATTGTATTTTAGTTGTTGTAAATCATTATCTTAGTTGTTTTTGGTTATGTATGTTTTTTATTGGCACTAATTTTAATATTAGTACTTAACAGAGAGATTTTAGGTCGATACAGTATATTTATACAGTACTGTTGATGCATTTCGTCCAGCATAAATCAGCGTTGGAATTGCTTAATTATTTTCAGCTAATGGTCTTCATATTGCTGCTCAATTGTTAAATACAGATAAGCAGGTTAGTGAATCCCATCTAGATTCTGGTATCCTATGCGCAATAAATCGTTGTAGATAATGCGAATACTCATGCTAAAACCAGATTCTATCATTGCTAAATCGTTGCGTTGGATTCAGAAATTAATGGTACACAGTGTTGTTGTGCCTGAAGATCCGTTCGCTGACTTAAATCTAGATCCAGAAAAGCCAGTGGTCTATGTCATGAAGACAGAGTCGCTGAGTGACATTGCTGCTTTGCATGAAATGTCGGCTAAGTTTGGCTTACCAAGTCCTTATGAAAGACTGGATGTTGATGGTTTAAATACCCCAAGAATTGTCTGTGTTGAAGGACGAAAGCCGCTGTTTGGCAAGCGCCACAGTGGTGAGAAATTTGTCGCCAATTTCACCAAACTACTCGAATTACATCAAAAGAATAAAGAGTTAGATATTCAGTTGGTGCCTGTTAGTCTTTATTGGGGACGTATTCCTGGTAAGGAAGATGACACCATGACCGCTGCCGTGTTTGAGCGCGAAAACCCGACTTGGCTGCGTAAGTGGTTAATGATCCTGTTTTTAGGTCGCCATAACTTTATTCAATTCTCTAATGCAATGTCATTACGTTACATGGCTGATGAGCATGGTACGGATGTCAGTATTGCCCATAAACTCATCCGCGTGGCACGAGTCCATTTCAGACGTCAACGTAAAGTGATGACAGGACCGCAACTGCCAAACCGCCAAGCGATGTTCAACTCGTTACTTAAGTCAGAATCTATTACTAAAGCGATTCAAGAAGAAGCGGCGAATAAAAAGATATCTGAAGAAAAAGCGCGCGAAAAAGCCATTGAATACCTCGATGAAATTGCCGCTGATTATTCTGATAACTTGATCCGCATTGCTGAGCGCTTTTTAACTTGGTTATGGAATAAGTTATACAGTGGTATCAGTATTAAAAGCGCCGAAAAAGTCAGAAAGCTACACCATGACGGCCATGAAATTGTCTATGTGCCATGTCATCGTAGCCATATGGATTACTTATTACTGTCTTACATCCTTTATTATCAAGGCATGGTACCACCGCACATTGCTGCCGGAATTAACTTAAACTTTTGGCCTGCGGGGCCAATGTTCCGTCGTGGTGGTGCGTTCTTTATTCGTCGTAGTTTCAACGGCAATAAATTATATACCGCCGTATTCAGAGAATATTTAGATCAATTATTTGCCAAAGGTTATTCAGTTGAGTACTTCACTGAAGGTGGTCGCTCACGTACAGGTCGTTTACTAGCGCCAAAAACGGGCATGCTAGCGATGACTGTGAACAGTGTTTTGCGTGGTATCGAGCGTCCAGTGACATTGGTGCCTGTGTATTTGGGTTACGATCACGTGATGGAAGTGTCGACTTACCATAAAGAGTTAAGCGGTAAGAAGAAGCAAAAAGAATCGGTGTGGCAGGTATTTGGTGCATTACGTAAGTTAGGTAATTTTGGTCAAGGTTATGTCAATTTTGGCGAACCCATTAACGTACAACAATTCTTGAACCAACAAGCGCCAGACTGGCGTGAAGAAATTGCTCAAGATCCTGAGCAAAAACCGACTTGGTTAACGCCTGCGGTTAACACACTTGCCAATAAAGTGATGACCAATATCAACAGTGCTGCGGCGGCGAGTTCAGTGACGTTAACCAGTATGGTGTTGTTGGCTGCAGAGCAAAATGCGTTAGAGCGCAGTGAGCTTGAAAGCCAGTTAGGCTTATACCTGAAGTTATTGAAAGATGTGCCGTACACCGGCTATACCTCGGTTGCAGAAGGGACGCCAAGTGAGTTGATTGAGCAATGTTTATCGCTGAAAAAGTTTACTTCAACTAGTGATCAATTAGGTGAGATTATTGCGATTGAAGAGCATGCGGTGATTGCGATGAGTTATTATCGCAATAACATTATTCACTTGATGGCAGTGCCTTCATTAATTGCCAGTTGCTTAGTGCAATATGAAGAACATAATCGTGAAAATATTCATAAAATCGTCAATGACTTTTACCCATTACTTAAAGCTGAATTGTTTATGGGTATCGAGGATTTAACCGTATATGTCGATCATGTTTTAGACTTGTTTGTTGAGCAGCAATTGATTTCAGGTACTGACGAGTTTGAAGTCAATCAAGGTAATATTACCCAGTTAATGCTATTGTCCGAAACTGTCAGTGAGACATTACAACGTTACGCGATTATCTTTAATTTATTGGCTTACAAGCCAGATATTGAACGTTCAGATCTCGAAAGCGCGAGCCATATGCTAGCTCAGCGTTTAGGTGCTTTACACGGAATTACTGCGCCAGAGTTTTATGATAAAAAACTCTACAATAATTTGAGTGTAAAATTAAAAGAATTAGGGCACTTGTCGGGTAGTGACAATCAATTTGCTGTCATCCGAATTCGTGACCATGCCAATGGCATGTTGCGATTATCTGTTCGTAAAACCATAGTCGATAGTGTGACTGTGGAACATGGGTAACGACTAACTTTATGAGTTCAACACAAACGCAGCCGAAAAATAAATCTTTGTTAGGCGGCGCAATGATCATTGCTGGTACCACTGTTGGTGCCGGTATGTTTTCTCTTCCTGTTGTGAGTGCTGGTATGTGGTTTGGCTATTCAATAGTCATGCTCATCGGCATTTGGTTCTGTATGTTAGTTTCAGGCTTATTGCTGTTAGAAACCAACTTACACTTTAAACCAGGTGACAGCTTTGACACTCTAACCAAAGTCACTTTAGGTCAGTTTTGGCGTATCGTGAACGGCCTATCAATAGCCTTCGTGTTATATATCCTTACCTATGCTTACATCAGTGGCGGTGGTTCGATTGTGAACCATACTTTGTCGGGTATGGGGATTAACTTGCCGCAAAGCCTCGCAGGATTAGTGTTTGCGGCCGTGCTAGCAGCTGTGGTGGTGATAAGTACTAAAGCCGTTGACCGTATCACGACTGTGATGATTGGCGGTATGATCATTACCTTCTTTTTAGCGGTGGGCAATCTACTCATTGATGTCGATAGCGTAAAATTATTAGTACCGGATGGCGAAGCAAGCTATGCGCCTTATATTTTAGCGGCGCTGCCTTTTGGTTTGGCAAGTTTTGGTTATCACGGTAACGTGCCTAGCCTAGTGAAGTACTACGGCAAACAGCCAAAGGTGATTATCAAAGCGATATTCATCGGTACTTTTATTGCGTTAGTGATTTATAGCTGTTGGTTAGCAGCCACGATGGGCAATATTTCTCGTAGCAGTTTCAGTGACATTATTGCCCAAGGCGGCAATATGGGCGTATTAGTTGGTGCATTATCTGAAGTCATGTCTAGCTCATGGCTTAATACCATGCTGACTTTATTTGCTAACCTTGCCGTAGCATCGTCTTTCTTAGGTGTCACACTCGGATTGTTTGATTACTTAGCCGATTTATTTGGTTTTGATGAGTCAAGCAATGGCCGGTTAAAAACCGCCGTGGTGACGTTTATTCCGCCAACTGTTTTAGGATTATTATTCCCGAATGGTTTCTTAATGGCGATAGGTTTTGCGGCTTTAGCTGCCACTATTTGGACCGCGATTGTACCTGCGATGATGGCATATCAATCTCGTAAAATGTTTGCTGACGAAACGAGTTATCGCGTGCCAGGCGGCACACCATTACTTGCTGTGGTGATGCTGTTTGGTATCGTCACTGGTGCTTGCCACTTGTTAGCAATGGCTGATTTACTGCCTGTGTATCAATAATGAAATGTTGATTGCTACAGTTTGATATTAAGCCCTCTTATGAGGGCTTTTTTGATGCAGCTTTTCAATATATTGAGTCGGTGTTTGACGATGAAGACGCTGAAAACTTTTACTGAAACTGCGTACATTCGCATAGCCTAGCAAGGCCGAAACCTCACTCACGCTTCTTCCTTCTAGCATATAGTTGATCGCCAAATTACCGAGAATATAGCGCATTAACTCCGTAAAACTGAATCCGTTTTGCTGCAGACGCCTTTGCAGTTGTTGACGTGAAAAACCGCACAAATCTGCCAATGAGTCCACTGTAGGTAAACCATAAAAACGAATGTAATTGACTAACTCATACAGCACCTTAGGTGTGTCATGGGTTTGTGGCATATTTAAATAAGAGTCAAGCTGATTGAGTGAGATGCTGTTGCTGTTATTTTTTTTAATTTGCTGCAGCGTTGACTGAGAAGATAAAAAATCTTGTTCAGAGCTTATTAAAGAGTCTATGTCCAACCACATTTCTGTAAGCGGGGCATTCCATGTCACTTTACAGCCAAAAGCTTGTTCAACCCCAAGTTGGCCAATTGAAGGGCCGCTAAGCATGACTTTTTTGGGCTGAAAATCTGCTCCGAGAAAATACCGACAAGTGTTTAGTAAGGTCAGTGCGACTCTCAACGAGTCATGAGATTTTGCTTTTGAGCTAACGTAATCATTGCGATAACACCACTTAATGATTTTGTTTGACTGAGCTCCGTAATAACTAGCCCCTGAATGAAAACAAGCCATAGCATAGTTAACACGCCTAAAGGTGATGGCTAAATCAGGTGTGGCGAGAAACCAATTATTAGGCAGGTTAAATCTGCCGATATCTAAATATTCTTGAATGTTAAGCATGTAGTCACTGTCACCTGTTAACAACTCAATTTTTGTTAACCACATGGCCAACTCCGAGAAAGGGAGCAATGTCATGGGCTCTAACATCAAGCTATCAGGAATCGAAAGATCCTTATGGGTGATGTTATAGCGTTCTTCAACCCCTTGCAGTACAGGAAGCACACAGCAAACACGGATAAAAGATACATTAAAAGCCATGGCAATTTCTCTGTAGTTAAGGTTCAGGCAAATGACATTAAGGTGTCATATTGAATCAAAAAATAACATTTATTGATACAAATGGATACTTGATGTTGTGATTTGAAGTGGTAGAGGCAAACTAGCCACATTCAAGATTACAGAGGTGAGATCAATATGAGTTTATTCAGTATGCCATTCGTCGATACAGGTGTTGATGCTGCACTTCATGGCGTTGCATTAGTGGTTTTAGTCGGCGTAGTTGCCGCAGCAGGTTATGGCTTTTGGAAGGTACATGAATTGCCAATCGATAAGGCACATAAAGAAAACCATCAACAAATAGGGCTCATCACTGCGCTCACCTGGATAGGTTTTTTGTGGCATTGGGTTTGGGTATTAGCTGTGATGGTTGCGTTTATTGATACCGGTAAAGCACTGAGAAAAATTAGAGATGTATGGCGAGAAAAGGATACTGACGAACCAGTATCAGCCACTCCCCAAAAAGAAGAGGTTAACTCATGATTGAAGGTTTAGCCGTATGGGCATTGTTTATTTATATTCTGCGTATGGTGGGTATGCCGTGGAATAAAGGCACTAAAGCGTTTGCATATTTAGGCGGCACGGGTTGGTTAATGTTCGTGTGGGTCGGTTTATTAAATTATGCACCTATGGATATTACAGGCGGCTCTGTTGTGCAATCACCGCATATTCAGTTACGTCCTGCGTCAACGCAAATTAAAGGTAATGTAAAAGGCATTTATGTTGAACCCAATGAAAGGGTCGTGGCTGGGCAGTTGATATATGAGCTTGATGATGAGCCTTACCAAATTGCTTTAAATAAAGCCTCTGTGGGTAAGCAAACCGCGACAGTCGCATTGTCACTAGCGAAAGAAGATATCCTTATTGCAGAGAAAGAACTGCAATCGGCAAATTCTGATGAAGCCATCAGTAAAAACCAATTGCATGCAGCTAAGAAAGATTTAACTTGGAAAGAGACAACGCTGGCGCGTTACGTTGAGCAAAATAGCATAGTGCCTGACACGATTACAGAAAGTCAGTTAGATGAGCAGCAAACAGCTGTTGATTTAGCCCAAGCCAAAGTCGATGCCTATGTCACTCAAATTGCTAAATCGAAAACTGAAGTTCAAAAAGCTAAGCTCGATATTCAAAAAGCTCACTTAACGGTTGATAGCCGTCAGTCAGACTTAGAGAGTGAAATCGAAAATGTGGCTCAAGCACAATGGAACCTTGATAATACAAAGGTTTATGCACCTGCTAATGGTTATGTGACTAACTTCATAATGCGAGAAGGTCAATATGTTGGTGTTGCGCCGAGAATTCAGATGTATACCGATGAAAAGTATGTACTGATGCGAGTCAATCACCAAGCGATACGTAACGTTGAGGTTGGCCAAATGGCGGAGTTTGCATCAGCGGTGTACCCAAGTAAAATTTTCAACGCTGAAGTTGAAGGGATTATTGAGGCAACAGGAGAGGCGCAAGGCAGCTTATTAGCACGTGATGACAATGTCAGACAGACCACAGGGCAAAACATCAATAATAAGCATCACTTTGTCCGCTTAAAGCTACAAGAGTCTGCAGAGTATGATATCCCAGTCGGTTCAGTTGGATTAGCTTGGGTATCAGGGACTAAGCCTGCTGAGTTTATGAGCTTTTTAGATGTGATACGCGGCATTATTATTCGAATGAAGTCTCAGATTTACTATATCTGGTCTATATAAAGGTAAGTTCTTAACATAAAGATAAGTACTTAACGATTGAATTAGTGAGTCTCAAACGTTCCAAAAGCGTCCTTAGATAAGGGCGCTTTTTTATGCCAGTAAAGAGTTGTATTTATCAAGATTCTCCTCGACAGCGGCTGAAAAAACGTCTTAACTGTTAAGTCATGTTCACGTTATTCATTGCTAACTATTACAAGGACAAGTATGTATGAAAGTGTCTAAATACGCTCAAGGTCAGCCTTGTTGGGTAGAGCTTGCAAGTCATGACTGGTTTTCTGCCAAAAGCTTTTACCAAAACCTTTTTCAATGGCACGCCGATGATATGCCTATGCCAGAAGGTCACTACACTATGCTGCAGATAGAGGGTGATGATATTGGTGCTATGTATCAAATGCCAAAAGAAATGGCATCACAGCCGACACATTGGGAGCTGTATTTTGCAGTCGATAATGTCGACGAAACAGTGAAATCGATTAAACATGCTGGTGGCGAAATTATTGCAGGCCCTCATGAAGTGGGAGATTCAGGCCGAATGGCGGTCTGTCATGATCCAGAAGGGGCGCGTTTTTCTATTTGGCAAGCCATTGAACATGTAGGAATTAAACGTTCTTTTGAACCTAATACACTTTGCTGGGTTGAGTACATGTGCCGCAATGCAGGCTTATCTAAAAACTTTTACTGCCAAGTTTTGGGCTTTGACACTGAAACGGTGGATATGTCGGAAGTGGGTGTTGCTGAGTATACCCAATGGATGGTGGCTCAGCAGGCTATTGGTGGCATGATGGAAATGACCGAAGAGTTTGGCGATATGCCACCTCACTGGATGTTGTATTTTAGCGTTGAAGATTGCGATGCAATGGCAGCTAAAGCGGATGAGTTGGGCGGTAAAATTTGCGTGCCGCCGACAGATATACCTGATGTGGGTCGGTTTGCGGTGATTGATGATCCTCAAGGAGGCACATTTTCAATCATTAAACTGAGTCTACCTGATTGCTAAATTATACTTTCGCCAAGGTCATGGGTTTGTTAGCTTAGTGAATCAGACAAAATTTTTAGTTTTATCAACCCAGTTCAAGGAAGAAACATGTCGCAGACCAAAGAGCAAAAATTAGCAGATATTCAAAAGAAAATGACCATGGTAGCAGTGATTGATTTCCCTGGATCCTTGCTAATGGCTGCGGGCTTATATGGCATTTTTGCAGGCTTTAACATTGCAACGATGCCGATGTTAGATAATGCGAATGTACAGTATGTTATGGTGGCGATTGGCGGTGTGACCATGATGTGGGGAATGGTAAAAATGATGCAATTAGCCAAACTTAAACAACAGATCATGAGTGAAGATCTATAAAATCAATATTGTGTTTATAAAATTTAAAAGGCGCTGAGAGCGCCTTTTTTGATGGTGTTATTTAATCAGATGCTCTTGGCAGTTTCCTGCCATATATCAGTAAATAAATGGCTGGAATAACAAACAATGACAGCAATGGGGCGGTGACCATGCCACCGACCATAGGCGCGGCAATTTTCTGCATTACTTCATTACCTGTACCACTGCCCCACATAATTGGCAGTAATCCAAAGAAAATGGTGGCAACGGTCATGGCTTTAGGGCGAATACGCATCACGGCGCCGTGGATTAACGCCTCGCTTAAATCACTGCGCTGTTTGTATTGCCCTTTGGCTTGTCTGTCTTTAATGCTGTTATTCAAATATACCTGCATCACCACACCAAATTCAGCCGCGACCCCTGCAAGTGCAATCATCCCGACAGAAACTGCTACCGAGAAATTGAAATCCAACAAGTACAATAACCATGCACTGCCAACAAGCGAAAATGGCAGGCTCAACATGATCACTGAAGCCTGGGTAAATGAGCCAAAAGTCATCATTAGCAGCATGAAAATCACCGCAAGCATTAACGGAATAACCAACTCCATTTTTGCTTCCACGCGTTGCATATACTCATATTGGCCAGCAAAAGTGTAGCTATATCGAGGTGGAAGCTGAACTTGTTCATTAAGCGCTTGTTTGGCTGTAGCAATATATTCACCAATGGATATGTTGTCCAAATCGACAAATACCCAACTGATTAATCTACCATTTTCACTGGCAAGCATGGGCGCACCATCGCTAATAGAAATGGTTGCTAAGTTGCCTAATGGTAAGTATTTACCTGTTTTGGTCATGACAGGTAAGTCTTGCAGCTTTTCGATACTGTCACGCAGTTCGCGGGGGTAGCGAATATTGATTGGGTAACGTTCTTGCCCATGAATAGATTGACCCACTTGCATACCGCCAATGGCCATTTGCACCACATCTTGAATGTCTTTGAGGGTCATTCCGTAACGAGCAGCATTTTTAAGATCTGGCTCAATATCAATATAGCGGCCATCACTTGTTCGCTGAGCAAATGCCGATTGCGTACCAGGTAGTTGACTGACAACGGCTTCTATTTCAGTGCCAATACGCTGAAGTTCATCAATATCTGCGCCGGAAATCTTAATTCCGACAGGGGTTCGTACTCCTGTTGAGAGCATATCAATGCGAGTTTTTATCGGTTGAACCCAAGCATTGGTCATTCCTGGTACTTTAACCGTCTTTTGAAGCTCAGCAATGATCCCCTCAAGTGTCATGCCTTCGCGCCACGTTTCACGTGGGTTAAGCATGATGGTGGTTTCTAGCATGGTTAATGGCGCAGGATCGGTGGCAGTCATCGCTCGGCCAACCTTACCAAATACCCGCTTTACCTCGGGTACGGTTTTAATGAGTCGGTCAGTTTGCTGCAAAATTTCAGCTGCTTTACCTGCACTTACACTCGGTAAAGTCGTTGGCATATAAAGCAAATCACCTTCTTCAAGTTCAGGCATAAATTCGCTGCCCATTTTTGTCATTGGATACACCGCACTGCCAAGGGCAATGATGGCTAATAAGATGGTGAACTTTGGAAATTTAAGCACTAAACGCAGCATTGGCTCGTAAATGGCAATCAATAGTCTGCTGAGAGGGTTTTTCTTCTCATCAGGGATTTTACCGCGAACGAAATAGCCCATTAACACTGGGATCAAGGTAATAGCTAATATCGCACTGGCAGCCATGGCAAAGGTTTTAGTAAATGCCAAAGGGTGGAATAATCGGCCTTCTTGAGCTTCTAGGGCAAATACAGGCACAAAGCTTAAGGTGATAATCAACAGACTGAAAAATAGTGCTGGGCCGACTTCAACCGAAGCTTTACGGACTAACTCCCAATGGGTGTCACCCGTAGGAGTTTGACCATTATGTTTTTCTCGATATTGTTCTAAATGCTTATGCACATTTTCGACCATCACAATGGCGGCATCCACCACCGCTCCTATAGCAATGGCTATCCCACCTAAACTCATGATGTTGGCATTTACCCCGATAATATTCATCACGATAAAACTGATTAATATTGAAATAGGCAACGAGATAATCGCTACTAAGGTTGAGCGGGCATGAAGCAAGAAAATCAGGCAGATAATGCCTACGACCATCATTTCTTCGAGGACTTTATGTTTAAGATTGTCCACTGAGTTAAGAATAAGCTCAGAACGATCGTAAGTGATCACTAACTCCACCCCATCAGGCAGGCCGTTTTCGATTTCTTTAAGCTTATCTTTGACATTGTTGATGGTGGCGAGGGCATTTTCACCGTAACGCATTACCACAATGCCGCCAACCACTTCACCTTTACCATCTAGTTCGGCGATTCCGCGACGGGCGGCAGGCCCTGTGCGCAGTTGCGCCACATCTTTCATCAATACTGGTGTGCCAGATTCAGACACTATGCCTAATGGTATTTCCCTAAAGTCAGCCAGTGTTTGCCGATAACCTGTTGAAGTGATCATGTACTCGGCTTCTGCCATTTCAATGACTGAGCCACCTGTTGAACTGTTAGAATTGTCTAAGGCATTTTTTACAGTCATTAAATCAATTTGATACAAAGCCAACTTATGCGGATCAACAATGATTTGGTATGACTGCTCCATGCCGCCAATAGTCGCGACTTCTGACACGCCGCTAACACTTTGCAACTCAAGCTTTAAAAACCAATCTTGCAGTGAACGCAATTGCGCTAAATCATGTTGGCCTTTGCGATCAACTAACGCGTACTGAAATACCCAACCAACGCCTGAGGCGTCAGGTCCCAGAGTGGGAGTGACATTGTCGGGTAGCTGCCCTTGGGTTTGGGATAAATATTCTAAGACTCGGGAGCGAGCCCAATAAATGTCTGTGCCGTCTTCAAAAATAATGTAGACGTAAGAGTCGCCAAACATAGAAAAACCGCGAACAGTTTTAGCACCAGGTACGGCGAGCATGGCGGTTGATAACGGATAGGTTATTTGGTCTTCAACTAATTGTGGTGCTTGGCCTGGGTATGAGGTTTTTACAATCACTTGCACATCAGATAAATCTGGTAGTGCATCCAGTGGTGTCATACGCATTGCCTGATAACCAATTAAGGCAATCACCGCAGTAAGCACTAACACCATAGCTCTTTGCCTAATCGAGGCGCTGATTATTTTTTCTAACATGTTAGCCTCCGATTAATGATGCGCATGAGGACCAGCTGCGGGTTCAGTGTTACTGCCACTTAATCGTTGCAAGCTACCTTGAATACTGGCTTCAGAATCTAATAAGAATTGGCCGGATACGATGACCTTTTCACCCGCTTGCAGACCTTCGATAATCTCTGCTTTACCTTGAGCAATCATGCCGACTTTGACGGCTACTGAAGCAAAGCTATTATCATCACGTTGGACTACAACACGGTTCTCTCGGCCTGTTTGAATTAAGGCTTCAGTAGGAATGGATAATACGCCGCGCTTTGGGCCGCCAAATAGTTTCACATCAACTAAGCTGCCTGGTTTTAAGCTTTTACCTGGATTTTCGAGTTTGATGCGCACTCGCATCGCACGAGAAACGGGATCAAGTTCTGGGTAGATATAATCGATTGTGGACTCAAGATCGAACAAACCTTGGGCTGAAGACGTTACTTCAACTGGACGACCTTGCTCTAACCAGCTTTGCTCATTTTCAAACACATCAGCAATAACCCAAACACTTCGTAAGTCGACGATTTCAAATAAGGTTGTTCCGGGTTCAACATACATACCATGACGAACACTCAGTTGACTGATAAAGCCATCTTGGTCGGCATAATATGGGACGCGATAAATGGTCTCGCCAGTGTTTTCCAGTTGTTGGATAGTTGTGGAACTCACCCCAAGTAGTTCAAGGCGTAATCGAGCTTTTTTAAGCAGCCCAGCACCGCGTTCAGGGTCTTGCATGAGATAATCTTTGGCTTGCATATAATCATCTTGAGCGTTGATTAACTCAGGGGAATACAGTTCATATAGCAGCTGGCCTTTTTTAACCCTCTGACCAACATTATGGATCATGAGAGTTTCTAACCAACCACTGACACGGGTATGCGCATGGCCAATGGTGTTTTCATTGTATTCCACGGTGCCAATGGTTTTAACGAGTTTCCATAATGTGCCTTCGCTGACTTGCTCACTGCGCATCCCAAGCGCTTGTTGCATACCTCCGGATACGCCAACCACGACTTCTTCGCCTACGCTACCCATAGTGACTTTTTCTAGATTCATTCCGCAAATCGGGCAGGTGCCTTGTTCATCAGAAATCACGTGAGGGTGCATTGGGCAAACGTATTTGATATTACCTTCATCATTCGCTTGTGGAGTGGTGAGTAATGCCGGTTTAGGCTGACTAAGTACCTGCTCAGCTTTAGATTGACTTGCTGACTTATCAGGCAGAGTCACAGCATGAGTATGGCTATGAGCCGCATGTTCAACGGAAGTGGACTCTTCCTCTTCTTCCTTGACTAAGAACATATTACATTGCGGGCAGCGACCTTTTTCATGGCTGGTTTCTTCAGGGTGCATTGGGCAATAGTAATTGGGGTTATTTGTCACTAATTCATCGATTGCAGATTGCTCATTTTTGACCAGAAACATATTACAGAGTGAGCAGCGACCTTTTTCATGGCTGGTTTCTTCTGGATGCATTGGGCATGAATACATAGGATGCGGATCAATTGAGTGATCAGCATGTTGATGATTATCTCGGGTATCAGTAGCTGCGTTAGCGGTGCTAATAGCAAGTACAGCCCCCAACGTCATTGCAATAAAAAGACTGATAATGTGTTTCATAAAAACCTCAAGTAACGAATGACGAACAACAATCCACATTTGGCAGTGAATTAGGTCATCGTAAAAGTAAAACCGGTAAAGTGATCGTTTGTAAAAATGCGCCATATGAAATCACGTTTTGGTGATGTAAACAGTAATGTATGGCGGGTTTAATGCAGTTTAGGCAATAGGAGGTTTAAATGCTGGCAAGGTTTGATGGTAAAAAAAATGCGGTAATTTAGTCGCTTCTGCTTTTATATTCAGTGATTTAGCAATGATGATATCGATACTCTGCAGGTGACCGGTCATCGAAATCTTCATACAATGACTGCAATCAAGACTGCAACCTGCCACTGAATCACAACATGAAGATGGTTCGGTCTGTGCTATATCAGTTATAGAGTCGCAACAATGTTTGCTTTGCTTGTTACTGTCTATTATTGAGGGGATGTTGGTCGATACCTGCTGGTGGCAGTCCATCGTAGCGCTTTCCACATCCTCGGTAGCTGCATCACTCGTTGGTTCTTTATCAACTATATGAGTCATAGGCATTGCCACCATCGCATAGCCATTAGTGACTAAGCCTTGTCCGAGTAATGCGAACAAAGCGAAGAAAATAATGATGTGGTGGGACAGTTTAACGCTCATTTATAGCCTGTAGATCCTAATTATTAAAAGTCGTAATAACAGTAAAAGAATTTTACTCATTAACTTGGCGAATATAGCTTGTTAACATTCAGCGAGCAATAAAACGGGTCACAAAACAGATAATTAAATAATATAGATTGTTTAAGTTAATGATAGTTCATTAGTTTTATTGATGGTGTCAGTTTTATGAACTTTCTAGATATTGTTAAAGAAACTTTGCCAATAAGCCCAGCTTGTATTAGGTTTAAGTAAGCTAGATTGGGTCACTAATTTTGTGGTTATTTCGATCTAGGTCTCATTTTGAACATAATGTAGCAACTTATTAATTAAAACATGCCTTTAAATCATTTTTTTAAGGCTAAAACAACCTAGAATACAAATATTATTTTTAGAATTTAAAAATTATATTTTAGAGTTTAAGAATTATAAATTATAAATTTTCTATTGGAGATGACCGATGAACTGGCGTGCACTTTTCAAACCAAGCGCAAAATATTCAATTATCGCACTGATTGTAGTCGGTGTGATTATGGGTGTAGTAGGCTACTTCGCTACACAGCAAACCTTACATGCGACAAGTAGTGATGCATTCTGTATGAGCTGTCACAGTAACCACTCACTAAAAGATGAAGTACTTGCTTCAGCTCATGGTGGTGGAAGCGCAGGTGTAACTGTGCAATGTCAAGATTGTCACCTTCCACATGGCCCAGTTGATTACTTGGTTAAGAAAATCATCGTATCGAAAGATCTATATGGTTTTGTGACTATCAAAGATTTCAACACGCAAGCATGGTTAGATGAAAACCGTAAAGAGCAAGCAGATATTGCACTTGAATATTTCCGTGCAACTGACTCAGCTAACTGCCAACATTGTCATACTCGTATCTACGAAGATCAGCCTGAAACAATGAAGAAAATGGCTAAAAGAATGCACGAACGCAACGCCAAGCAAGAAGGCGATAAGAGAAAGACTTGTGTAGATTGTCATAAAGGTGTTGCTCACCCTTACCCTAAAAAGTAAGTAGACTTACATAAGAGATGGCGAATAGGGAGTGATGCCCCTTGCAGCTATCAATTAAAAAAACCTCGCTATGGCGAGGTTTTTTTATGGCTGAAATTTGCTGTTGTGAATTAAAAAGCAAGAAGGCGACTATTATCCCAAGCAGAAAGACTTGTGTAGATTGTCATAAAGGTGTTGCTCACCCTTACCCTAAAAAGTAAGTAGACCTACATAAGAGATGGCGAATAGGGAGTGATGACCCTTGCAGCTATCAATTAAAAAAACCTCGCTATGGCGAGGTTTTTTTATGGCTGAAATTTGCTGTTGTGAATTAAAAAGCAAGAAGGCGACTATTAT